>QHPY01000079.1 GCA_003219215.1 Verrucomicrobiota bacterium
AGTTGCTGCAAAAATTCGGCGTCGCCACAACCCGCGGAAAGGTCGCGACAACGCCGGATGAGGCGGAAGCAGTCGCGCGCGAGCTGGGTAACGCCAGTCCGGCTCGGACTGTCGATCTGGCGGTGAAAGCGCAAATTCACGCCGGCGGGCGAGGGAAGGGGACGTTCAAAAACGGATTCAAAGGCGGCGTGCACCTCGTCAAATCATCGAAAGAGGCGCACGAAATTGCGGGCAAAATGCTCGGACAAACTTTAGTCACGCATCAAACCGGACCTGCCGGCCGCGTCGTGCGCAAAGTTCTGGTGGCCGAGTCGGCCGAGATCGCGCGCGAAATTTATTTTGCGATCCTGCTCGATCGCGCAACCGCTGCTCCGCTGATTGTCGCCAGCACCGAAGGCGGTGTGGAAATTGAAACCGTCGCGGCCAAGTCGCCGGAAAAGATTATTCGCGAGCCGATCGATCCGCTGGCCGGCCTGCAACCATTTCAAACGCGCAAACTGGCGAAACAGCTCGGGTTCGAACAATCACAAACAAAGGCGGCAACGAAATTGTTCGACGGATTGTATCGAACGTTCGTCGGCTGCGATTGCTCCATGGTCGAGATCAATCCGCTGGTGGTGACCAAGAAGGGCGACGTGCTCGCGCTCGATGCGAAATTTAATTTTGATGACAACGCGCTTTATCGACATCCGGAGATCGCCGCGATGCGCGACATCGCCGAAGAAGATCCACGCGAAGTCGAAGCGTCAAAGCATGGACTGAATTACATCGGTCTCGACGGCAATATTGCGTGTCTCGTGAACGGCGCTGGTCTGGCCATGGCGACGATGGACATCATTAAATTTTACGGCGGCAATCCGGCGAACTTTCTCGATGTTGGCGGGGGCGCGACTGAAGAGCAGGTGACCGAGGCTTTCAAAATTCTGATCGCGGACAAAAATGTAAAAGCGATCCTGGTAAACATCTTCGGCGGGATCATGAAAGTCGATGTGATCGCGCAGGGGATCATTAACGCGGCCAAAACGGTGAAGCTCTCGGTTCCCGTGGTCGTTAGGCTGGAAGGAACGAACGTCGAGAAGGGGAAGCAGTTGCTGAAAGAGAGCGGCGTCGAGCTAATCACCGCGGACGATCTTAGCGACGCCGCGCAGAAAGCGGTCGCGGCTGCGAAAGTGAAATGAAACTTAGATCGACAATCGCGTTCCTACTTATTGCGGTGGCAGTTTGCGCGGAAGAACTTCCGCGCAAAACAAAAAGCCCGCGCGAAAGCTATCCGAACGTCGATGTCATTTACGATTCGGTTACTACTTCGCACGGCGAACGGCTTCGGACGATCATCACGAAGCCACGCAACGCCAAAGGAAAGTTGCCGGTGATCTTCGTTGCTGGGTGGTTGAGCTGCGATTCGGTGGAAGCGCCGGCGGACACGAAAGACGCGAGCGGACTTGTCTTTCGTGGTCTCGCTCAAGTTCAAGATTTCAGTCTTTTCCGCGTTGATAAGCAGGGAATCGGTGACAGCGAAGGTGTTTGCAGCGAAACCGATTTTGATTCGGAGCTCGCCGGTTATCGCGCTGCTTTTCGTGCGCTCAAGAATTACGACTTCATTGACTCGAATCGCGTTTACATTCTCGGCATCAGTAACGGTGGCGGGTTCGCACCGCTCATTCCGGAGTTGGACGCGGAACAGGCGCAGGTGCGCGGTTACATTTCGGTTGGAGGTTGGGCCAAAACTTGGTTCGAGCACATGCTCGAGATTGAACGCCGACGGTTTACTTTGATGGGCAAGGCTCCGACCGAAGTGACCGACCGGATGAAAAACGCAGCAACGCTTTATTATGAATGGCTGATCAAGGGCAGAGCCGTTGATGCGATTCTAAAAGAGCAACCACAATTGGAAGAATTGTGGCCGGAAGGCAAAGATCACGCCCATCTTTATGGAAGGCCGCTCGCGTTTTATGAACAGTTGCAAAAATTAAATATCGCGGCGGCGTGGTCACGGGTGAAAGTTTCGACCTATGCGTTGCGTGGCGCCTACGACTGGATCATGAGTCCGGAGGACGCCGGGTTGATCGCAACCTACGTCAACACCAACCGACAGTTGGCGTTTTCATATGAAGTCCCGCAAATGGGCCATACCTTTCAGCACTATTTGAGTTTTGCCGACGCGTTCAAAGGAAAGAGCGCGCCATTCGATCCGAAAGTGACAGGATTACTTGTCGATTGGCTCAAGCACGAGGCAATTACCCGTGAAGATTAAAAACATCGCGTTTGTTGGAATTCCGGTGACCGACATGAAACGGGCACGCGAATTTTATGAAGGCGTTCTCGGATTAGAAACATCTGACGAAATGGGCCACGGGAAATGGGTCGAGTATGCGATCGGCGACGACACGTTGGCGATTGGGAGTGTCGGAGACCAATGGAAACCGTCAGCCGACGGAACGAGCGTCGCGATTGAAATAGAGAATTTCGACGAAGCGATCAAGCGATTGAAAGATCGGCATGTGCGCTTCGCGGCCGAACCATTCGAAAGTCCGTGCTGCCACATGGCCGTGGTGCAGGATCCAGACGGCAACAAACTAATCATCCACAAACTAAAACCAGAAAACGAGAAAGAACCCTGCCCATGATCACAAACGAAGTAGCATTCATCGCCATCGCCGTCTCAGATAAGGAACGCGCCCGAAAATTTTATCAGGAAACGCTCGAACTGAAGCCCACGACCACAGCGATGGAAGGCGGGTGGGTCGAGTACGATCTTGGGCCCGTGACAATCGGCGTTGGCTGTCATCCGGCATGGAAACCGTCCCGCGAGGGAACAACCGTCGCGTTTGAGGTTGAAGACATGGACGGGGCGATCGTTAAGCTGAAAGAGCGGGGTGTTACGTTCGACAGTGAGAAAACCGAGACACCGGTTTGTTGGATGGCTCAGTTCCGCGATCCGGACGGCAACAAACTTCTCGTTCACAAACGCAAATCGAAATGAATTTCGAAAACCCTAGGATGACTCGACCCTCACCTCAATCCTCTCCCTGGCCAGGGAGAGGAAGTCGCGAAGGGGCAGGTGAGGGTTACTAACGTATGTCAGTCCTCGTTGATAAAAACACGCGGCTCGTGGTTCAGGGAATCACCGGCAGTGCCGGCGCGTTTCACACCCGGCAGTGTATCGAGTATGGGACGAATGTCGTTGCCGGAGTCACGCCGGGAAAAGACGGCCAAATGTTCGACGACAAGATTCCAGTGTTCGACACCGTTTGGGAAGCGAAACAGAAAACGAACTGCAATGTCTCGATGATTTTTGTTCCCGCTGCATTCGCGGCGGACTCAATTCTCGAAGCCGTTGACGCAGATGTCGATCTTGTCGTCTGTATCACAGAAGGAATTCCGGTGATGGACATGATGCGTGTGAAAGCACAGATGCGCGGAAAACGAACGCGACTGATCGGACCGAACTGTCCGGGCATCATCACCCCTGGCGCGTGCAAGATTGGGATCATGCCCGGCTACATTCACAAAGAAGGAAACGTTGGTGTCATCTCGCGCTCAGGCACGCTCACCTATGAAGCGGTCTGGCAACTCACGTCGCGCGGTTACGGCCAATCGACTTGCATCGGAATTGGCGGCGATCCGATTGGCGGCTTGTCGCATCTCGATGCCGTGAAACTTTTCAATGAGGACAAAGATACCGACGCGATGATTTTGATCGGCGAAATCGGCGGCTCAGCCGAAGAAGAAGCCGCAGCGTGGATCAAAACAAATTGTAAGAAACCGGTCGTAGCGTTCATCGCGGGAATGACCGCGCCGCCCGGACGCCGAATGGGTCACGCCGGTGCGATCGTTTCCGGCGGGAAAGGCACGGCCGCCGGAAAAATCGAAGCGCTGAAAGCGGCCGGCATCGCCGTCGCCGAAACTCCGGCGACAATCGCCGATACATTGATCGCGCGGATCAAAAAGTAGGTTGAAGCGGGTACGGTCAGCCCGCCGTGTGAAAATCAACGATGGAATCGAGCGAGGGAGTTTAAATCTTGCCAAGTGTTTCGGCCTGGTTCTTAAACGCTAAAGCAAATATCCGATCAACGAAGTAAGATTAGGACCTGCTTAATATGTGTTGGTTAATCGTTTCGAACTAACCGCTTTTCATGGCCAAACTAGCCAACAATCCTGCGCAGAGGGTGTGGAACTGGATTCAACGCTATCTGCTTGAACGCGTCCTTCTGCGGCGTCCTTACGAGAGGATGTACTTGATTTTGGGCGGACACATTTTTTTTCAAACTCTGAGCGCTGCTGTTGAACTGGACTTATTTTCGCTCCTCGCCAAACACAGGTCCATGACACGAGAGGAGATTGCGCGGGCCCTTCAGTGTGCCGACCAGCCAATTCGGATTCTTCTTTTAGGATGTACGGCCCTGGGTTTGCTATGCAAACGCGGCGCGTCCTACTCGAATACGTTCCTTTCCCAACGACTCTTGGTGCGCGATGCCCCGAAGAACATCATTGATGTGGTGCGGTGGCAGAATCACATCAACTATCGGGCTATGAGTCATTTTGTTGAAGCTATCCGTGCCAACTCTAACGTGGGGCTCCAGGAATTTGCCGGAACGGAATCCACTCTCTACGGGCGTTTGGCGCACGATGATCGGCTCGAGGGCATTTTCCAAGGCGCCATGGAAAGCATTTCTGTCCAGGCAAACGCAATGCTGGTCCGCAGCCTTGATCTGCGGGGCACGAGCTATCTAGTGGATGTCGGCGGAGGCAATGGAACGAACATCGTGGTCCTCGCCCGAAGGTTTCCCCATCTTCGCGCCGCCGTTTTCGACTCGGAATCAGTGTGCGAGATCGCGAAGGAAAACATCGCGAAGGAAGGACTGAGCGACCGCCTGGACGTATGGCCCGGAGATTGTTTTCGTGATCCGTTTCCAAAAGAAGTCGACGCAATTCTCTTCGCGCACTTTTTTACGATCTGGTCCGGGCAGCGCAATCGACAACTGCTTTCAAAGTGCTTCGATAGCCTGCCGAAAGGTGGAGCTGTTATCATTTTCAACATGATGCAACGGGATAGCGAGAATGGGCCGCTCGGTGCGGCGCTGGGATCGCCCTACTTTCTTACGCTCGCCACCGGTGAAGGCATGCTCTACACTTGGCATGAGTACAAACAATGGATGTGCGAGGCGGGCTTTCGATCCATTGAAAGTCGACCTCTGCCGCGCGACCATGGGCTGATCATCGGTAGAAAGATGTAGCGGCACGGCGGCATCAAGCTTTTGTACCCACCGACAGGGCAAGAAAAACAAAGATCACCAAGTCCTGGATAAAATGGATGGCGAAGGCGCAACTCAGGCCGCGCGTTTCGACCATGCTTTTCGCCCAAATCCAGCCGGCGATTCCGGCCATAAAGACGCCACTCCAACCGGATGGCTGGCCAAAGTAATGATTGAGTCCAAAAAAAACTCCGGTAAGGAGACAGGCTTCCTTCACCGGAATTACATTTCTTAGACGAGCAAGGAGAACGCTGCGGAATTGAAATTCCTCGTTCGCCGCGTTAAGCGCTGAGGTTGCGAGAGCCCAAGGCAGCACTGAGAAGAGCCAGCGCGCATCTTGAATTCGCGGATGTAAGGTTGAATATAAGTAAACTGGGAGAAGCACGCCGAAAATTAATAGGAGCGCAAGAGCGAAGCGCGACCAAGAAATCGGCCGACGAAACCGAAGAAAGGGCTCTGCCTTCACCGGTGAGCGCCAATTTCCGATTCGCAAAAATAATTCGTCTCGATTTGTCCCGCTTCCGATGAGCGTGAAAATCATGAAGACAGCCCCGACTGTGCGGATCGCTCGTGAGAGAAAAAAGCGCCCACTCCAGTTGAGATATTGAGACGCAAAGTGGGCGACATTGGACGCTTCGATCCATGGTACCGCGACGTGCCAGGCAAATTGCATTGCAGCGATGGCCAAAATAAAACCAGCAGGATTCCCGATTGGCCGGAGCTTCACGGCGATAATCGCCAGACCAAGGAGGACAATCGTTTGGCTCAGTATCAGCCACGTTCCTGCACTGATGGCGAATTGACGGCACACGATCTCCGGCAACCCGCTTCCAATGAATACTGCGGTCCACGCGTATCCCCGTCCATTCCAACTGTGCGAAGGCGCGCTTCGCGTGATCCTTTTCGCAGGGGAAATTGCAACCGCCGGCATTCGAGAACAACTCAGCAAATCGCTAGCCAACTTCAGTAGAGAATGCGCCTTTTGTCGCAGGCTCTGATTCCGGAGAATCTTTCGAAGGCCCGACCAGAAACAAGATCGACAATTACTTCATGTGAGCTTTTTCAAACTCAAACTCACGATGTCGGTTATAATCACGCTTGATCTACGGTAAATTCGCGGCTTTCCAATCCATGGCCATTTGGATCCGGGCCCGGCCGCTGGGGTGATCGAAGAAGATAAATTCTTCGAGCGGTGATGGGTCGAGTTTGCGATAAGCGCCGAGTTTCAATGCGACCTTCGCCACGCCGTCAGGTTCCCGCGAAGTGTTGATGCCGAACTGGTCGGCTTCGCGTTCGGTAACGCGCGTGATCGAGTTAAGAACCGGCGTCATCACAAACGCGAACGTCGCAAAAATTAAAATTAACAAGGGAAATCCGGCCGGGTCGGCGATGCCGCGGACATCCCAGCGTTGGCCCCATCGCCGCAGCGCCCAATCAAAAACGACCCGCGCGACTCCGAAACCGAAGAGGGCGACCACGCCGAAGTAAATGGTGAGCTTGGCGCCGTGATTGAGCACGTAGTGACCCATCTCGTGAGCCATGACTGCGCGGATTTCCGGAAGCGTGCATTGCTTGAGTAAATTATCGTTTAGCGCGATGCGGGTGGTTCCCAGCATGCCGGCGACATTTCCGCTGACGCGCGTTGTTTGACGAGAGGCGTCAACTTCGAATACCTGCGTCACCGGAATCTCATTGGCGCGCGCCATGGCCAGGATCGGGTCTCGAATTTTTGGATCGGCGATCGGCGTATACTTGTTGAAGAGCGGTTCGACGTAAACCGGGGCAACAAGATTTCCGATGAAGGAAAGCACCACTACGACAAGCGTCCCCCAAATCCACCAACTCCGAGGCGTTCGCCGGAACACCGAATACAAAACGGTGAGAGCGATAGTGCCGGCGATGAGCGCGATGACGAGACCGACTAATTGTTCAACGAACCATGGCCCGAACGTCTGGGTGGCAAAACCGTACTGATGTTCGCGGTAAAACAGCTGATAAACAGTGAGCGGAAAACTTAACACCGCCGCGATGAGAACGTAGCCCACGGCGTAGACCGCGACCTGGAGCGCTTTGAATTCGGTCATGCGCTCGGCAAAATCGCGGAGACGCGCTGATAACCTGGAGGCGAGGAGAAAGATCGAAATCGCAGCGCCGAGAAGGAAATTCCAAAGCAGCAGCCAATAGCCGCCTTCGAAATAAGCGTCTGATTTCGCACGTTTGTCGGCCGGAACGGTGTTGAGCCACGCCTTGGTTGCTGCAGCTGGATCGAAAGATTTCGCCGGCTCGACCATCGTTGAAGAGGACGGTGAGGCTGAAATTTGTTGCGCTTCAACCGGCCTCAAAAAGATCACGCAGAACAACAGTGCGAACGAAATCACTCGGAGGAGCATGTATTGATGCATAACCAATCTTGGGCGGAAGAAAAGTTTGTAAGAAGAAGTTGAACTGTCTCGCGTAACCGATATGGCTTCGGCGAAAAGCGCGCCGGTGGCGACGTTGATTCATCCGTTTGGGCATGTTTATCCGCCGCAGTAACGCTGCTCATCATCAAATTTTTCCAGGAACAATCGCCGGCTCACCAAGTCGGATTCGGCTGGACTAACAAGTTAGCGGATGAAGAATAGTGGTCGATGAAAGGGCTTGCGTTTTGCGCCGCGATATTGTTTTTGGTCGGCAATCTTTTCGGCCAGGGCCAACAACCTTCGCCGGCAGACCCTGCGCTCTATGGTCCGTATCCCACCAACTACAAGGAAATCGTGCTGAAATGGCTCGAGGATCAACTCATCGACGTCGGCAGCGCCCGCATCGAGTGGAATGGCGATCCAAAGCCGGCCGATCTCGGCAAAAACGGCCAACATCTTTACGGTTACCTCGTTCAATTCAAAGTGAACGCGCGTAATCGATTTGGCGCTTACACCGGAATGCAACAACACGGCGCGCTGATCAAAAACGGCGAAGTGGTCAAAGGTTTAGGACTAGGTTACTAATGAAAAAAATTAAACTCAGCTCGCGATCGAAATTGTCAGGCCAGGGCATGGTCATCGTCATTATCTTATTGGCGGTGGTTGGCGCGGGCTTGTGGTATCTCTACTCAAACAAAGCGACGACAGATCGCGAGGCGCGCGAGTTCGCACGGGAAGCGATCAAGCGCATCACGGTCGATCACGATCTGAAATATTTCTCGGACCATCTTGGGCCTCAGGCGAAACTGGATAACCCGCCGTCCCAGCAACAATTTACCATTCAGCGATTTGCCCAGCTTGGTGTTCCCGCGCAGCCGATCCAGATCGAAGAAAACATCACGTGGGAATCGTATTTCTTCGAGCCGAAAGGCTATTTTACGGCGCACCTGAATTATCCGGCGCAGCCAGTCATGTTACAGCTTGCGACTTCCCATCCCGTCAGTCGCTGGCAGATCGACAACCTCTCATTTTCGGTCCAACCGACGCGATAGACCACGTCGACGGTCGATTGTTCGCCGCGGCGAATCCGTCCTGCGGCGGATCGATCTTGGCTGTCGGACGCGCTAGGCCGAAAGCCGCTCGAGCGAATCGAGGCAAATCTGCGACCACGTTTCCAGCGACTCGCGGCGCGTCATCAATTGATTTTGGTTGAGAAACGCGACATTCGTGATCATGGCTTCGCGCTTTTCCACATTTGGCTCCGCCAGTTTGAACACGTGAACAACGCCAAGATGAACCCGGCCGACTTCTGTGCTGTCATCATTTAAGAGCGCGACGATTCGGTCTTCGAATTTTGTGTTAATCGCGATTTCTTCGCCAACCTCGCGCTCGACCCCCGCCCGGTAAGCAGCTTCATCCAGCGCAAAAAGCGACTCGTCGCTCTCATTCATGTGACCGCCGATTCCGATAGAACCTTTGGTAACGAGGCGCTGTTCGCCCGCTTTTTTCCCGCGAACATAAAAAAGCACTCTGTCACCATGCGTGAGCAGGACGTAAGGAATGATTTGCTTGTGTGTTGGATCCTTTTCCGCCTGGTCGCGACGCAAAAAGAAATTGTTTCCGCGCGATAAGATTGCGTCCAGGTATTTGCGCGGCTCGAAGTTTAATCCCTGAAAGCTGCCGAGCTGATCGAGCAGCGAGCGCCTGATAACCAAGACGTCTTCTGACGGCGGATTCGTTGCGCCAGCGCTCAAAACGAATAGCTCACCCCAATTTGTGGCCCGATCAGGTTCAAACTTGGATTCGGATCGGTTTGCCCGCCGTTCGACAAATGTTGGTAAAGCACGCCCGCATCGACCTTCCAACGTTCGTCGATCTGATACGACACGCCGATGCCGGTCAAAATGTTGAACGTGAAATCCTGGCCCTGCGATCCACGCATGTCCGGGTGACTGTCGATCCAACCGAGACCGAGCCCGCCCGAAATGTAAGGAACGACCCGCCAGTACGGCCGGACAAAATTGTAACGCCCGCCGAAATTCACGCCAAAATAATGGTTCTCCACCCCGCGAAAGATCGGCTCTGCCATCAAGGTGAGACAAAATTGATTGTAGCCGCGAGTCCAATTTTCGCTGTCATTGACGCCCCAGCGAATCCGGCCGGAAATAAATTCGGACCCGATCTCGTAACTGTTGGGATTGCCGAAGACGCCGAGCAAGTAGCCTGATTGAACGGCCACTTCGAATCGTGGTGGATTAAGCGTTTCAGTTGCGGTCCCTTCTGCGTCCGCAAACAGCGACCGAACAAAAAGCACCATCCCCAATATTCCCGCGCCAAAAAACTTCATCTCGCGGGCAACGATAGGGACGCTGGAGAGATTTTCAATCGGCGTCGACCGATCGAGACGGTGATTTATTACTCGCCGCCGTGCCGCAGAGAATAGGCCGGCACAGCGCTGGTTCTAAGGATCGGGCGGCAATCGTTTGTCGAACATGTCGCGCAATGCTGCTCGCGCGGCGTGATAGCCGCACATTCCGTGAACGCCGCCGCCTGGCGGAGTTGAAGACGAACATAAATAAATTCCACGCAACGGCGTTCGATATGGGGTTGCACTGAAGATTGGTCTGGCGATCAGCTGCCACAAATTCGCGGCCCCGCCGTTGATGTCGCCGCCCGCCAAATTCGGATTCGATTTTTCCAGATCTTGCGCGCTCATCTTGTGGCGGGCGAGAACGCAATCACGGAAACCGGGAGCGAACCGCTCGATTTGAGATTCGATCCGGTCTGAGACGTCGATCTTGTCTGCCACCGGACGGACTCGCTGTGGCGACGAATCGAAAGGAACATGGCAATAGGCCCAGAGCGTGTGTTTGCCGTTCGGCGCGCGCGTTTCGTCAAAAAGACTTGGTTGCGCGACCAGGACAAACGGACGCGCTGGAACTTTTCCGCCCGCGACGTCGCGCTCTGCGCTCGCAATTTGATCAAGCGTTCCACCGAGATGAATGGTGCCGGCGCGGCGACACGCTTCCGCTTTCCATGGAATCCGTGACGAGAGCGCGTAATCGATTTTGAAAATTCCCGGCGCGTGCCGAAAATTTCCTAATCGTTGGCGGTAACGTGCGGGCAACCGCTCGCCGGCAATGCGGACGAGCTGCCAGACCGTTGTATCGAAAAGAGTGACGCGCGATTTCGGAAGCTGACTCAGATTCTCAATGCGCCGCTCAGTGTCGATCTTGCCGCCGAGCTCGACAAAATAATTGGCGAGTGCATTGGAGATGGATTGCGATCCGCCACGAGGAATTGGCCAGCCGACTGCGTGTCCGGCCATCCCGAGCACGAGTGCGAAGGCAGAGGACGCGGGCGATTCCAACGGAAGAAAAGAATGCGCCGCGATTCCGGCAAACAAGGCGCGCGCCGATTCACTCTTGAATAGAAGTTTTGTCAACAGTGTCGCTGGGCAAATGGCCGGAATCCCGAATCGAGCGAGCGCGAATGGATGTCGTGGCAAATGTAACATTGGCTGCAGAAATTCCGTCGCCAATTTTTCCCAATCGCGAGTCAACGGTTTCATGACGGTCCGGTAAGCGCGCGCATCGTTGTCGAATGAATCAGCCGTAAGATCGACGTCGCGGTGCAGGCATGCGGCGCTGCCGTTATCGAGCGGGTGCGCCAGCGGAATTTCGGGCTGGATCCAATCGAGACCGAAGCGTTCGAGTGGAAGCGTTTTGAAGAATGGCGAACCGGCCGCAAGCGGATGAACTGCCGAACAAACATCGTGAACAAAACCTGGCAGCGTCAGTTCGGCTGAGCGTGCGCCGCCACCGACGGTCGAGTTCGCTTCCAAAACCAGAACTTTAAGTCCTGCGCGCGCAAGTGTGATCGCGGATGCGAGGCCGTTCGGTCCGGAACCAACTATGGCCGCGTCGTATTCACCCACCATTACAAGACGCAGTAGAGGATTGCGCTCGCTTTTTCCAACTCAAAGTCGCGCGGTCGATCAAAACACGCGAACCCGCGCACTATTCCGACGCTGGCGGGCGAAAGCCGTACTCAGCTTGCAATTTTTCCCAAAGCCATTTTACCAATGGCCGCTCCCGATCGGTCGTGGCGGTCGCAACAGATTCGGCTTTCGCGACGTCGCCGTTCAAGCAATACAAATACGTGAGCAGAAAAATATCGTCAGGATTGGATGCATTTACTGATCGTTTGTCTTCCAATAGTCGAATCGCCTCGCGATAATCACGTCGGGCGAGCGCGGCCGCGATTAGATCCGGTAAGACCTCGGTCGGAGGCGGCTCCAGATTACCCGCAGCTTTTTTAGCGACAGCGATACGGAACGAATTCGTATCCAAAGTCTCCAGGACCGGCTCGCGCAAACGCGAACCGCGCAGATGAATGTCCAACTCCGCGAGCCAGTTTGTTGGTGTGAGTCTGGCGCGATAACGCATTTCCCGAACGGTGAAGAACGGGCCGAGTCCGGCAGTCATTGCCTCCGGCCAGACATGCTGGCTTAATCGCGAGCGACGAAACCGCTGTGCAGCAGATTCAGCCCGGATATAGCGGCCGGTAAATTCGTGAATGGATTTATCTTCGGCGGTAACGTCGCCAAGGCGCTTCGGATAAAAATCAGTCAGCGGTTTGGTGCCGGCTGTGATCCGATCGATCTCGTCGCCGTCCATCACGAACAATGCAGCCATTTGTTCCGGAACCTCGATTCCAATCCGCGCCAGATCAGTGCGCGTGCTCGAGAAGCTCCACAATTTCCTGATCCGTTCATTGTCGATTTTGTGCGGCGCGCCTTTGATTCCCATCATGATCCATTCTTCATCGGAGCTTGACCAAATGATTGTGGCGGGGAACGCGTCGTGGAAAGCGCGCAAAATCGCTTTCGCTTCGTTGACATTGAGCTGGTAAACGGGCAACCAGAAAGTGGCGATGCCGCCGTCCTTCAATCGATCGCCCATCAGTGAGAAAAATTGTTCGGTGTAGAGATTCACCGACCCGAGCACTTTCGGCGGCGGCGGTTCGCCGGTGATGATGTCGTAACGGCGCGGACTGGCTTGGAGAAAAAATCGGCCGTCCTGCACGATTGCATTCGCTCGAGGATCGCGCAGTGAATTCGAGTAGCCGGCGCCGCGGTAATCGTCCGCCAGATCGAATGCTTCCTTTGAAATATCGACAATGTCGATGCGTTCAAGATCGACATCGTGCGCAAGCGCGTCCGCGGTCACGCCGCAACCGAAGGCAATGAGAAGCGCGTCCTGTGGTTGCGGATGCAGCACCAGCGGCAGGTAAGCGAACAGACGCATGTAACGCTGATTGGGCGGATTGGTCGCCGACATTGAAAATCCGTCCGTCATCAACCGGTAGTAATAAGGCAGGCCAAAGAGATCGCGCCGCAGCAGCTGCCATGTTCCGGTTGTGCCTTCGATTTTTGTGACGAGATGCTGTTCTTCGGATTCGAACAATTTTCTCGCATTCGCGAAATGCATTTCGTCGCGCTGGAACGG
>QHPY01000065.1 GCA_003219215.1 Verrucomicrobiota bacterium
AGCGGCGTCAGAATTGAAACTGCAAGTCAACGCCGGTCACGGTATCAACTACACCAACGTCGCGCTGATCCACAAAATTCCGCACCTGACCGAGCTGAACATTGGGCACTCGATTGTTTCGCGTGCGGTGTTCGCCGGGATTGAAAACGCGGTCAAGGAACTGCTGGCCGCGATGGCCGATTATCGAGGATGATAACTGCGAAGAATGTTGACCGCTTAAAGCGGTCGAGTTTAGCAATGCCGCTGGTTGTCCGCGAAAATGGCAATGCGCCTTGCACATGAGTGTGCTCGGCATTGGCGTCGATCTGGTGGAGTGCGCGCGCATTCAACATTCGCTCGATCGCTTCGGCGAAAAATTTCTCCGCCGCGTTTTTACCGAGGGCGAAATCGAATATTCGATGTCGATGAAATTTCCGGCGCGCCATCTCGCCGCGCGATTTGCGGGAAAGGAAGCGGTCGCCAAAGCGTTTGGCACCAGAATCGGCAAAGCAATGGGCTGGCGCAATATCGACATTCGCAAGAAAAAAAGCGGCGAACCGTTCTTGATTTTCTCCGGATCCGCGCAAGAGCTGGCCACGAAGCGGGGCATAACGTCAGCGCTGATTACCTTGAGCCACACCGATCATCACGCGATGGCCTGCGTCGTGCTCGAAACGACGTGACGTGGTTCGGTCCCCGGATTAAACGAACGCCCTCGCCAGATTTCTCCAGCGAGGGCGTCGTGATTTTTAGCAACTGCGGCTGCTACTTCTTGCAGCAGCTGCTATTGCAGCATTGCTTGCCTTTACAGCAGTTGTCTTTCGGCGTCGTCGCTGCTGTCGCCGTGCCAATCAAAGCTGCCAGGCTTACAATCAATAGAAGATATTTCATACAATTCTCCTGTTTGAGTTTTCTGTGAAATTCGACCGCGCGTTTGATCGCGCGTCGAACCGTCGCTTAGGAGAATGCAATGCGCGGCGGCGGCACTGGCGGTCGTTGCGACCGAGCTGTCGCGCGGTCATCGTTCACTGAAATTGTGCCGCTCATCTCAGCTCCCGCGGCAAATGCATTTGCGTTGCCGAAGTAAAGGAGCAGGCAGACGGCTGGCGCTGTGCAGCATGTTGCAGAACTCGAGCTTGTGCCGCCTGGATTGATTGGACATCGCACACCCGCGTCCATGTTCATGTCTGCGCAGCAAGTTTTCTGTTGGGCGATTGGAACAGGCTCCCCTGGAAGAACAGGCGTTAAAGAAGCAAGGCTAACTGCTAGGACAGCCAAGAGTAGTCGCGCCGGCACACTCACCGGCCGCATTCTAGCATCACCACCAGGTTTCTAAAGAGCGATTAACGCGCGGTTCGTTTGCCGGTACCGCCACTAATCTCCTGAACGGCTGCCTCGACCCACGGTCTAACTTGTGCTATACGGGAATTGCATGTTGAGCAGGATCACGATTTCGCTGGTAATGGCCGCGGCGCTGGCGGCAGGGCCGATGTGCGTTTCCGCACGAACTTGCATTCTGTCCAACACGTCGAGCCAGAAGGCTTGTCAATCCGATTGTTGCGCAAACAAAACTTGTTGCGCGACGTCGCCCAAGAACACAGCTCCAGTCTCTCAGCCGCTTGCAAAGTCTGCTTCGGCTCAACAGAACATTGCAACTTTGCCTTCTTCGGTTGCGTTCGTGGGACTGGATCCAGTCGCGAGAACCTCGCGGGTTTTCTCGAGCAGAGATTGCACGGCGCACTCGCCGCCGACGCTCGCACTGACCTGCATTCGTCTCATCTGATCCACGGACGTTAAAGCCCGGGGTGTCCCCATTTACGGGAACATCTGGACCTCAACCGTTCGTTTGGATCAATGAAAACAAATTACCTTTTACCATTTTATTTAGCTTTAACTTCAATTCTTCGAGCTGACGAATCCGGCAACGCCGGGACCGAAGCTCCGCGCGCTCACATTTCGTTACGCGAAGTGACGAAGGTGGTGCTCGCGAACAATCCTGCAATCAAGGAAGCCGAGAACCGCTGGCGTGCGGCAGTCCAACGCGTGCGGCAAGCAAACGCATGGGACGACCCGCGCATCGCCGGCGATTCGCGAGTTCGCCGGTTTGTTGATGTCCCACCGAACGCGTTCATGGATCAGTCGCTTACGGTCGAGCAGCTGATCCCGATCACCGGAAAAAATCTCCTGCGCGGGCGCGCCGCGGCAGCGGAGGCATTGTCGATCTTTGAGGAGGTGCGGCGGGCGGAGCTGGACGTTATCGCCAAAGCGCGTGCTTCGTTCTTCCGATTGGCGAACGCTTACGAGCAGCTGGAGATCAACAGCAAAAACCTCGTTTCGCTGAGACAGATCGCCGACATCAGCCGCTCGAAATACGAGACCGGCGTCGAGAGCGCGGCCAATGCCCTCGTTGCGGAAACCGATTACAGCAAACTGTTGGAAACACGGCGTGATCTGGAGCGCAACCTTTCTGACGCGCAATCGCAACTGAACGCACTAATGAATCACGACGCGTTCGCGCCGCTTGGCACGCCTTCGGCCGCAAACATTAACGAAGCCAATCTCTCGTTGAGTAGATTGCGAGCGATCACGCTGGCACAGCGGCCCGAAGTGCAGATGGCACAAGCAAAGATCGACAGCGAAAAATCGAAGCTTCAGCTCGCGCGCCGCGCCTGGATTCCTGATCCGGCGCTGATGGTGAAAGGCCAGCGCTACAACGATACGTCGCAAGCGGTCAGCGAACTGGATGCCGGAGTTTCGTTCACCGTGCCCTGGGTCAATCCATCAAAATATTCGGCCGGAGTTCGCGAAGCCCGCGAGAACGTCGGCGCCGCGGAGCAGGGTCTCGATCGCGAGCAAAAGGAAGCGTTGCGGCTCCTGCGCGATCAGTTGGAAAAAATCGAGACTGCGCATCATCACGTCGAACTTTTCCGCGACAAACTTGTCCCGCAGGCGCGGCAGGCGTTCGAGGCGACACGACTGAGCTACGAATCCGGCAAAGCATCGTTCCTGGATTGGATCAGCGCGCAGCGAAACCTGCGCGATATCGAGGCCACCGCGCGTGAGCATTTGGCGGATTATCAAATCGCGGTTGCGGAGTTGGAGGCAGTCACTGGCACAGAACTCTACGCGCGGCCTGCTCAACAGCTCAAAGCGGAAAGGAAATCACAATGAAAACATTTACGCGAAAGATCACTTTGTTGATGACGTTGGTTGCGCTGCTCCTTGGCGCCGCGTCGTGCATGAAAAAAGGCGCGTCGAGCAAACCGAGCAACGTCGATTACTACACCTGCACGATGCACCCGTCGGTGAAATCGCAGGATCCGAAAGGCAAATGTCCAATCTGCGGAATGGGTCTTGTGCCGGTGATGAAGAAAGGCGGCGGTGAAACGAAGCCCGCAGCTTCCCCACAGATGCAAGCAGCGAGGAGCGGCGGTGAGAAGCAGCCCGGACAAATGCAGGGAATGGAAGGCGTCCCCGGGATGCCGGGAACGAAACCTGAAGCTGCAACACAAGGCGCGCAGACGCGCGAGTTTGTCGTTCCGGTAGAACGGCAACAACAAATCGGCGTTACCTATGCAATGGTCGAACGCAAACCGCTTCGTCACACAATTCGCTCGGTCGGTCTGGTTGTGCCGGACAAGGGACGCAACTGGCAATTCGTTTCCCGCGTGGACGGTTACGTGCAAAAGCTCGACGTAAAATCGCCAGGCGAGATCGTGGAAAAAGGTGCGCCGCTGTTGTCGATCTACAGCCCCGACCTGCTCACGAGCGAGCGCGAGTTTGTTGAGCTGTTGCGAATGCGCGATCAAGCAAAAACCAAAGATGCGCGCGAGACGCCCGAGAGACTCATCGAGTCGGCCAAGCGGCGGCTGCAATTGTGGAACGTAACTAACGAGCAAATCACTGAACTCCAAAAAACAAGAAACCCACGGGAGAACCTAACGCTGTTATCGCCGTTTCGCGGCGTCGTTTGGGTTTGGGCGGAGTTTTATGAAAACGAACTGCCGATGTTGAAAGTCGGCCAGAAGATGGACATCACCGCCAAGTCGTACCCCGGCGAAAAATTCGAAGGCACGATCAGCCTGATCAATCCGTTTCTCGAAGAAGCCAAGCGCACGGCCAAGGTGCGGATCGACATCCCGAATCCGGATTTTAAGCTGCGCCCGGCGATGTATGTCAACGCCGAGCTCGGGATGGATATGGGCGAAGGCCTGACGATTCCGGTCAGTGCCGTGATGCCGACCGGAACTCGAAACGTCGCGTTCATCAATAAAGGCGAAGGCAAACTTGAACCGCGAATCGTTCAGCTCGGCTCGAAATACGGCGAATCTTATGAAGTGCAAAGCGGATTGCGAGAAGGCGAACAGGTCGTCGCCAGCGCAAATTTTTTGATCGATGCCGAATCGAAAGTGCAGCAGGCGCTTAACGAATTCGAGCCTTCACCATCGCCGAACGAGTCGCCGGTCAAATGATGATGGACCCCAACGCCAGTCAAGCGCCGCCGCGCGAGACGCTGATCGAGCGTGTCATCACCGCAAGCGCGCGGAACAAATTTCTCGTTATCATTTTCACGTTCTTCGCGATCACGGCTGGGATCTACGGACTACGCAACACGCCGCTCGATGCCATTCCGGATTTGAGCGATGTGCAAGTCATCGTTTATACCGATTGGGAAGGCCGCTCTCCCGATCTGGTCGAAGATCAGGTCACGTATCCGATCTCCACCGTTTTCATCGCCGCGCCGAAAGTGAAATTCGTTCGTGGCGAATCGATGTTCGGGAAATCGTTCGTTTACGTCATTTTTCAGGACGGGACAGACATTTATTGGGCGCGTTCGCGCGTCATCGAATACCTAAACTCGGTGCGCGGTTCGCTCCCCGAAGGTGTGAATCCCGTAATCGGCCCGGACGCGACCGGCGTCGGCTGGGTTTATGAGTACGCGCTGGTTGATGACAGCGCCAAACACGATCTCGCGCAGTTACGCTCGATTCAGGATTGGAATCTCCGTTACGCGCTCGCGTCCGTGAAAGGCGTGTCCGAAGTTGCGCCGGTTGGTGGTTTCGT
>QHPY01000066.1 GCA_003219215.1 Verrucomicrobiota bacterium
TGGCAACGCTTCGCCCATTTCTTCCAATATCTTTCCGTGTCGCGCAACGCGTGGTCCGCGTGAATCGCGCGCGGCGGCTTGGAGTGCGATGCGAACCAGGTGAGCACAAACGGAACGCGATCGCCGTTTGAGACATTGAATTCGGCGACCGTGGTCAAATCTTTGCCCCGCGTTTTCACCGGCGTGCGCAAAATGAGTCCGTTCGGACCAGCGATCGCTTCTAAGCCGCCGTGCGCCGTTCGCACCCACGGTATGGTGCGCCCGTAATCGAACCGGATGATCAACTCCATCTGCATCGCGACCTCACCGCGAATTCCTTCCACGATCCGGATCAGGTCCGGATTTTCGCCACGCGGCGGCATAAAATCGATCAAACGCACGGCGCCGCTCTTCGTTTCAATTTCTGTTTCGAGGATCAGGGTTTCCCCGCGATACCGGCGATTCGTTCTATCGATCTTTTCTTTCGGCCAAAAACGCCAGTGGCCGTTGTCGCGCGTACCTAGCAACGACGCGAAGCAGGCGCCGGAATCGAAGCGAGGAAAGCAAAGCCAATCCACACAACCATCGCGGCTCACGAGCGCGCCGGTCTGTGTGTCGCTCAAAAACGCGTAATCCTCGATCTTTGTCTCCGCTGCAGCCATTACCGCAGCAATAGACAATCATTAAATCGTCGCGCAATCACGCGTCCATGTCCGAGGGTGAGCGCTTGCCAGGCCCGGAAAGCGCGCGTTACCTTCGCGTCATGCGCCGAGTTGTGAAATCGGACAGACGACCGCTCGAAATCAAACCGCAGGCAGAGTCGGTCTGGATTTGCATGTGCGGTCTTTCCAAGAATCAGCCCTTCTGCGACGGCTCGCACAAAACCACGCGCGATGAAGAAGAAGGCAAGACTTACGAGTACGATGCGGAAGGACATCGCCACGAAATTTAAGATCGACAAGTCAGAGCCGGACTAGCGGCAACATCGACGATCATGAGCGCTGATACTCTTTGCTGGACCGATATTCCGGTCACGAATCTTGATCGTGCGATCAAATTCTACTCAGCCGTCCTTGCCAAAGAGGTTCGGAGGTTATCAGAAAGCAGAATGGAATACGGCCTTCTGCCCCATGAAGAACAAAACGCGTCGGGCTGCCTGGTTGTTCGCGGCGATAGCGGCGGCGTCGACAACAGGCCTTCGGCAAATGGACCGCTGATTTATCTTTCGGTCGAAGGCCGCTTGGACGAAGCGGTCGAAACCGCGCGAAAGAACGGAGGGAAAGTGTTGCGGGCGAGACAAAAAATCGGCGAGCACGGATTTCGCGCCGTAATTATCGATTCTGAAGGCAATCGAATCGCGCTGCACACGTCAGCTTAGTCTTTTTTTATGGGAGACGAGAGAAAGAGAGACGGCCAGTAGGGCGTCGGGAATCGTCTCTATATTAGATGGGAGATCCACGAAACGTCGCCCACGCCAAGAAAGTTACCCAAGAGAAGCATCACAAGGGCGACGCTGCTCATTCACGCCAGCCGGGGAAGAAGGCGCAACCGGCTAAGAAAAATCAAGCTGTCGCCGAACAAAGTTCTGCCGCTAAGACTGCGGAAATTGCCAAGCCAGAACAAAAACCGGACGCGATAAAACTGGAAAACTCGCTTGCCGTTCTTGCGAAGCTCAAGGAATTGGAGTTCCACTCGCGGAGCAACATCGAAAAGCTCGCTGAGCTGAGCTTGACGATTGAGGAGGAACTCAAGCAGAAAGCTTTCGTTGAATCCATCGGAGACGTTTACTCTGCGCAAGAAGCTTTCCACTCCAAGATCTCAGCACTGATCGAAGCCTACCAGGCGGAGTGCGACCGATTGAAACCGGCGGGATAATTTTCGGGCCCAATCGTAACGCCGTCGGCGCTAACGCGACTTTCTAGCTTGTAGCCACGCGCCTGTGGCGCGTCGTGAATAATCAACCGCGCCCGGTTCGAAAAGTCACAGATCAACGGCTCAAAGAGCCGTGGCTACAACCAGAATTTATAAATCAAGCCGAGCAATCCGCTCGCGATCACAACGTGGACGACGTTCCATTTCCATCGCCACATCCCAACAAAAGCAACCGAGCCCACCACCGCGGCAAACCAATTGAACGACTCATTTCCGGGAAGAAGCACGTGCATTCCAAACCAGACCGCGAGATTCATTACCACACCGACAACAGCGGCAGTGATCGCTGACAGTGCAGTCGTTAAGTAAACGTTGCCGCGCAGTTGCTCGATGTGTGGGCCACCAAGAAAAACATAGAGAAAGCACGGAACGAAAGTCGTCCATGTGCTGATGAATGCGCCTAACGTCGCAGCCGTGAGCGGCGACAGACCGCCAGGCACATTCCAGCCGCCCATGAATCCGACGAATTGCAAAACCATGATCAAGGGGCCCGGTTTGGTTTCGGCGAGGCCAAGCCCATCCATCATCTGACCTGGTTGCAGCCAGTGAAAATATTCCACCGCGTTCTGAGCGACGTATTGAAGAACGGCATACGCGCCGCCAAGAGTGACTACCGCTGCCTTGCTAAAAAATAATCCTTCGCGAAAAAGCGTATCATTCCAACCGCGCCAAACGCCGAGAATGACAACGGGGAGCCACCACAACGTAAGCCAAACGGCGCAGGTTTTGATCGCTCCGGCCAGTGAGGGCTTCGTGTGAGCCGGCGATTCGACATCATCACCGAGGACGCTCTCGTCATCGTTCCTTCCCCCTTTCTGCTGACCGAAGACCAGGAACTTCTCTTTCCAGATCTTGCCGCCGACTAATCCGAAAACGCCGGCCACCACAACAACAATGGGAAAAGGAACCTTGAAAAAGAAAATCGCGACGAAAGCAAGTGCCGCCAGCGTCCACATGACCGCGTTCTTTAGCGCTTTCGAACCGATCCGCAGTACCGCTTCAGCAACAATCGCCATGACCGCGGCCTTAATGCCGAAAAAAATCGCCGCGACCCACGCAATCTTGCCGTAGGCAGCATAGACCCAGGTTAGGCCCCAAAGAAAAAAAGCCGCGGGTAGAACAAACAAAGCTCCGGCGGCCACACCGCCCCGAACTTTGTGCAACAGCCAGCCGATGTAGATCGCGAGCTGATGAGCTTCCGGTCCGGGAAGCAGCATACAAAAATTGAGCGCATGAAAGAATCGCGATTCACTGATCCATTTTTTCTTCTCCACCAATTCGCCGTGCAGCAGCGCGATCTGAGCCGTCGGCCCGCCGAAACTAATAAAACCAAACTTAAGCCAGAAGCGTGAAGCCTCCGCAAAGGTCGGCGCAGTTTGTCGAGCTTGCTGCGGAGTTGTTGTTCGCTGGAAATTCATCGCCGTTGCAAAAATGCGTAGAGCGCGTCGAAGCACTCAAAACCGCGACGCAGAATCTCCTCATCGGAAAGTCCTTCTTTTGCCCAACCCTTGAGCACGCGATCAAGGCCAACGCATTCGACGCGCTGAAATCTCGCGTCATCCAAATCAGCGTCATGAATCATTTCGCCGATTTTGGCAACGGCTTTATCAGAAACGGAAAAACGCTTCGTAAGCGTCTCAAACGTGCAGCAATTGCCGTGATGCGAGAATTCGGCGTCCAACATGTCGAACGAAATGGCTTCCGGCACGGCTTGGGCAGTTGGCGCGAAGACGAATTTTGCCTTGGGATCGATGAATTTGGAAATCAACCACGCCGATCCCACTCGGTCGATCTCTGGACGAGGACGAGTCAGCCATGTTTTCTCACGATATTCCTTCCCGTCCAGGGTTTGAAGTTTCGGAGAGCGCTTCGGCCCTTCGGCGCGCCGGAGCAACATCGCCACTTCGTGCCCGCGCGCGCTGTCGAAGAAATCGATCTGGCGAAGGTCGCGGAACTGTTTAGTCATTCGCTCGAGATCTGCCGCTGCGAAGCCCGCGTCCGATTTGCCGCGACGCCGCGAAATGAAACTCTGCAGCGCCTTTTTTAGATCGACATATTCTTTGTCGCGCGCCGTGTCGAAAAGAGAGACAACTTTCTCTCTGGTCAGGCCTTCGATCTCTTGGGCGCGGACCAGTGTCGAATCGCCCCCGTAATCGCGAATCTGCTTCGCGAGCCATTGGAATTGCTCATATTGGGCCGGTTCATCTGGCAGCAGATAGGTGGAGGTCTTGATTTGCACCGCGCCCATTTTTTTTAATCGACGCCAGACGGCGACGCGTTCGGTGTTGCGATTGGTCGGCAGACTGAAGAGAAGCAGGAGCCACGAAGTCGCCTTCATTACATCTCACGCTGTGTATTGAAATACGTATTGCAAATAGTATTTGCGCTTACATCCAATCCGCTTTTCGTACGCGAAAGAACTATAACGCAACAATCAACCCAGGAGGTTAAAGAAGGAAACCCGATGAAAAAGACAATCGCAGCAATATCAATCGCCGTGATCGGCAGTTTGGCCTGTCCGGTTTTACTGACGGCCGCAGAAGAAAACGAGGAGACCGTTCAGATGTCGAGCCTGCCCGCAGCAGTGCAGACGACAATCAAAGACAAAGCCGGCAGTAACGAGATCGTGAAGATCGAGAAGAAGACAGAGGAAGGCAAAACCGTTTACGAAGCCGTCGTAAGCAAAAAGGGCAAGGAGTGGAGCATCGACGTTGATGCGAACGGCAAGTTCCTAAAGCAATACCAAGAGAGCAAAGAAAAGGAAGAGAAAGGCGAGAAGTATTAATCGAATGCAATAGTTCTGGAGCGTTCAATCGCTCCAGAATCAACGGCTTCACCAATGAAAAAGCTTTTTGCCCTGGCGGCGATTTTTGCCGCGATGAGCCTGAGCGCGCTGGCTACGCTTGATACCGCGAAGATCGACAATCTCACCGGCCTCAAAGGGAAGCTGAACGAGAAGGAAGGGGTTTACAAAGTCACTTTCCCCCGCGACGACGTGAAGATCGTTGTCGATGGATGGACGATGCCGCCATTCATGGGACTCGGAACCTGGGCCGCGTTCACTGAAACAAAAAATGGCGCGATGGTGATGGGCGACACGGTTCTTTTCGAAGACGAAGTAAATGCTGCGATGACGGCGGCACTCGATAACGGACTGAGCGTGACCGCGCTTCACAACCATTTCTTTTTCGACAAACCAAAGGTTTTCTTCATGCACATCGAAGGCGAAGGCAGCGTCGATCAATTGGCCGGCGCAGTGAAGAAAATGTATGACGCAATCAAAGCGATCCGGGGTCCGGATCCAAAACCAGCAGAATCGTTTTCAGTCGTGGGGCAACCATCGCTGGCCGAAAAAAATTCAATTAACGCTGCTCCGCTCAACGAAATCTTTGATACGCAGGGCGAAGCGAAAGACGGAATGGTGAAGTTCACTATCGGCCGTCCTGCAAAAATGCACGGCGTCAAGATCGACAACACGATGGGCGTAAATACGTGGGCTGCATTTGCCGGCAGCGATGAGAACGCGGTTGTCGACGGAGATTTCGCGGTGACGGAAGATGAATTGCAACCGGTCTTGAAAGCGCTGCTCAAGAACAAGATCAACATCGTCGCCATTCATTCGCACATGACGCACGAAGAACCCCGGATCATGTTTTTCCATTACTGGGGCCGGGGTTCGGCCAAAGATTTAGCGCAAGCTGTCAAAGGTGGGCTTTTAGTTGGTGGACTGCTTAAAGTCAGTTCGCCCGTGCACTAATCTCAAGCCGATCCAGCAATCGAATCATGAAAACATTCCTCACAATAACAACTATGACTATGCTAACAGCGTTCGCCTCCGCTGAGACAATCAACTTCGATGACATGAAAACCGGCGCGCCTCCGACTGGTTGGACGGCGACGCAAACCGGCAGCGGCACGGCGAAATGGGCGATCGAAAAAGACGAATCCGCGCCGAGCAGGCCGAATGTAATGAAGCAATCTGGCCAGGCGACGTTCCCGGTCTGTTTCAAGAACGACACCAACATCAAAGACGGTTTCGTTGAAGTGAAGTTCAAACCCGTCGCAGGAAAAGAAGATCAAGCTGGTGGCGTGATCTGGCGCGCTAAAGATTCGAACAACTACTACATCGCACGTGCGAATGCTCTCGAGGGCAACGTGGTCCTTTAC
>QHPY01000080.1 GCA_003219215.1 Verrucomicrobiota bacterium
CGATGTAGTATTTGTTGACCGTTATCTGGCTTTGGCCGAACGCCCCGCCGCAGAGCCACACCAACAACAATAATGGTGTAACCCGCGAAAACATGATCAACGGTGAGCCGTTTGCGAGGGGTCGCGAAAATAAGGAAACGCGCTTGCGCCAAATGACGCTTGCAGAGGTTCGCTCGACCAGCGTAACGATCCGAATAGGGGGATTCATGGCGCCGATTTTGAACGCCGTAACGCAATCGTATATACGGCGAATGCCGTACACTCTGGTCTCGGTTCACTTACTTGGATTGGCGAAAAAACGTCGGTTTTCGCGAACTTTGACTGCCAGACGCCGTATTACACAAAGAATGAAGCCCGTGCGGAAACGTTTCCTTTCAATGCGAGCAGCGGTCGGCCGCCGTTATTATCCAAATCGCTTGCTGACTTTACGCGAGCGCGAGGTGCTCGGCTGGCTAGCGCGAGGAAAATCAAATGCCGAGATCGGCGCCATTCTCGGAATCAGTTCCGCAACCGTGAGCAAACATCTCGAGCACATTTATCCAAAGCTCGGCGTCGAAAATCGGACCGCTGCCGCCAGTTTCGCTTCGGAAGTGAGTAGGAACACGCCGTAGGCATCGCCGGACCCGGAAAGCGCAAGCGCACGGAATCGCAGGCGTGGCCCTGCCGCCACAGAAGAGCACCGAAAATTGCCGCGCAATAGGGCCGGTTTGCGAGTGAAAACCGATTCAGACCTCCGAGAGATTTTATGCAACGGGGTCAGCGAGCGATCGCAATCGGGTTTTTTCTTTCAACGCTGACGTTGTTTACAGCAGCGGCACTTAGATCGCCTTTTTCATCGCAGACAACGGTAAACCTGACCGCTGAGAACTGGAGTCAGCTCGGCGCCACCACGTTGAGCGAACGCGAGCATGCGAGCGTGGCGTTTAATTCCGCGAATTCGCAGCTCGTCATTTTCGGCGGGGACAATTCGGTCGGCGTCTTGAATGACACATGGATCTTTGACGGCACACGCTGGAACCGGTTGCAGCCGCCGCAATCGCCGCCTGCGCGGACGAGCGCCTCGCTGGTTTACAATTCACAAAGCAAAACGCTGATCCTTTTCGGCGGCGATACCCACACCGCACCGAATGGATTGCTGAATGATACGTGGAGTTTCGACGGCACGACGTGGACCCAATTGCAGCCGCAGCATCAACCGCCGCCGCGGTACGACGGGGCAATGGCTTACGATCCAATCAACAACGAGATCGTCCTTTGCGGTGGTGAGAGCAATAACGGATTTTTGAATGACACCTGGACGTTCAACGGGACCGACTGGACCGATCGGAGCAGCGCGAATGATCCTCCGGCGCGTTACGGGGCAGGGATGGCTTACGATTCGATCAGCAACGCGATGATTTTATTTGGCGGACTCGGAACACCGCCAACGGGAAGCGTGGCTCCATATCGCGCGGACACGTGGGCGTGGAGCAATCATCAATGGACGCAATTGAACCCGACAACTTCTCCTTCGGGTCGTTGGGAACCAGCGATGACCGAAAACACCAGCGGCGGCGTGACATTGTTCGGCGGTTATGCGGACGATGGGCTGCCGCACGGCACAACGACGAAATTCAGCGATACGTGGCTCTGGAATGGGACGACATGGAGTCAATCGACCGCCACCGGACCAGGCGGCCGTTACGGCACGACGATGACAAAAGATCCGGCGCTCGGCGCGGTAATCGTCGGAGGATGTTGCAATTCAGTGGGCGGTTTTTATACCGACACGTGGAGCTTCGACGGCAATTCGTGGACAGAGCACGCGCGCACCGATGCACCATCGGTTCGGAGCGGAGCGGCGATCATCGCGGATATCGATCTTGCAGAAGCTGTGTTGTTCGGCGGTTTTGGTGGTGACGGTTTTCTGGGCGACACCTGGATCGAGAAAAACGGCGCATGGTCGCAATTAACAACGACGACCGCACCGGCGGGTCGGTTCGCATCGAACATTACTTACGACACGCAACATCGCGTAGCCGTTTTGTTCGGCGGCCAGTCTGGTCCGAACAGCGGATGTTCGACGACACCGGACACGCTCAATCCAAATCATCTTTGCGACGACACGTGGACATTTGATGGTGCAAACTGGAAACGCCAGGTAGCGCCGAACTCTCCGCCTTATCGATCGCTTGCGGCAATGTCGTTCGATGCCGACACGAACCAGACGGTTTTGTACGGGGGATATTCCGATCAGAACACGCTGGGCGATACGTGGACGTGGGATGGACTGACCTGGACGCAACAATCGCCTAACAACTCACCGCCGGCGTTGGAGGCTGCGGTGATGGCATGGGACCCGTTGCATCATCAATTGATTTTGTTCGGCGGCGAAGGCAACGGCCCGAACGGTCCGCAGCTTTTCAACCAAACCTGGACATGGACCGGTTCCAATTGGCAACAACTCAATCCATCGACGTCGCCGCCGCCATTGCGCGCCGCGAGCATGAGCTTTGATCCGGTTGCGGGCGGACTTTTGCTGATCACGGGTCAAGGCAGCGGCCCAGGAATCTTTGGCACTTATTCGGATACGTGGCTGTGGGACGGTACGAACTGGACGCAATTGCAGCCGTCGAATGTTCCGCCGGCGAGATATTTCGCGTCGGTGGCGTTCGATTCGACATCGCAATCGACAATTCTCTTTGGCGGCGGAGGGGATGATGGTTATCTGGACGACACTTGGACTTTCAGTGGTGCTTCTACAACGCCGACGCCCAGCGCGTCGCCGACAGTCTTAGCCAGCACTTATCTGGGCGGTCCTGGATTTGAAATCACATGGCAGTGCGCCACCGATGCGGCAGGCAATGTTTACATCGCCGGTGACACACAAGAGGCGCAATTTCCAGTCACCGCGAACGCGTTCCAGAAAAAATACGGCGATGGCGGCCAGGACGGGTTCGTCGCGAAGTACGACAAACACGGAAATCTGCTTTGGTCGACGCTTCTTGGCGGATCGGGCTGGGACGGCGTCTTCGGCTTAACAGTTGACGCAAACGGCAACGCTGTGGTCACAGGCGTAACTGAGTCAGCAGATTTTCCAATCACCGCCAACGCCGTGCAACGTACTGTCACCGGGGACGCTGCATTCGTCACTGTGATCAGTGCCGATGGAACCAAAGTCCTTTATTCCACCTATCTCGGCGGTACACAATCAGACGGCGGGGTGCCGTTACCGACCAATCCGTTTCACGCCCTGCCGAACGCGAACGTCGAAACGATCGGTGTGAACGTTGCCGTGGGAGCGGACGGAACTCTCTACGTGGTTGGCGAAACGAACACGATCGACATGCCAGTGACATCGGGCGCAGCGCAACCGATCATTGGTGGTGAGACCGACGGGTTCATCGCGCGGATAAAGGCTGATACTGCCGGCCACGCGGGGCTGATGTATCTCACTTATTTGGGTGGCCTAACTAACGATTTCTGTTCGGCCGTCGCCATAGACAACGCGGGGAATGCATTCGTTACCGGAGAAACTCAATCACTCAACTTCCCAGTGACGCTTGGAGCATTTCAGCTCGTGCACGCGCCGGGAACAGCTGGATTCGTCACCAAACTCAATCCGGATGGAACAAAGTTTATCTACTCGACACTTTTGAGCGGCAGCAAGGGCAGCAGCGCAAGCGGCGGGACCAATTACAACGCGCCTTCCGCAATTGTGATCGACCCGGCCGGGCACGCTTACGTTGATGGCGAGACTAACGCCACTGATTTTCCAACCACGCCCGGAGTTGTCCAGCCTGCGAATGCGGGCGTCGATGATGGATTTGTCACTGAATTATCGGCCGATGGATCCTCGCTCATCTTTTCCACTTACCTCGGCGCAAGCGATTATGAGGGCCTTTTCGGACTCAAGCTCGACAAGTCCGGAAACATTTTTGTCGCCGGCTACACTTCGAGCCGCGATTTGCCGCTGGTGCGAGCGTTTCAATCGAATTTTGGCGGGTTCATCGACGCTTGGGTTGCTGAACTTTCGCCGGGAGGCACTACGTTACTTGTTTCTTCCTATCTCGGCGGGAGCGATCAGGAATCTGCCTACGGGCTGGATCTTTGGAACAACGAGCTCTACATCGCGGGCCGGACTGCATCGAATGATTTTCCGGTCACGAGCTCGGCGCCGCAAACGACATATGGCGGCGGCGTGTGGGACAACTTTCTTACCATCGTTGATCTTAGCGGCGCGGTCAGTCCTACTCCCACGCCAACCCCTACGCCGACGGTCACACCGACGGTTACTCCTACTCCGACACCGACGATAACACCGACTGCTACCCCAACACCTAGTCCGACTCCCACGCCTACTCCAACGCCGACGCCCACCGCAACCCCGACTCCAACGCCAACTGCCACGCCCACGCCAACGCCAACTCCCACGGCTACTCCAACTCCTTCACCGGCGTCAACACCGACAGTCAGCGTGGCTGTTTCACCAACACAGATTAAGCAAGGCGACAGTGCGACCTTTACAGTTTCGGCTTCAAAAGCAGTGTCTCAGTCCACCACTGTCCATTACTCGATGAGCGGCACCGCCAGCTTAGGAACTGATTACACCCTCAGCGGAAGTCCGGGACAAGTTACAATTCCGGCAGGCCAGTCTTCAGGCTCGGTCACGCTCAGTGCCTCGAGCACTAACGCGAAGAAGAAAAAGACAGCGACCATGAACCTGCAGTCGGGAGCGGGTTACAAACTCGCTAAACCTAAAAACGCAACAGTTACGATCGTTCCGTAGCGCGATGCCTCGCGGCATCTTCCGACGCAAGATCGACATCGAAGCCGCAGCGTTTGGCACCGCTCGAATCGGACATTTCAGCGTCGAGCACAGGATTTATCGCGTCTGGAAACGGCCGATTTCGCGGCAGTTCCGATTGTAACCAGGAAGGGAAGCATGAAAAGGAATTGCGTGCCTCAATGGGGGAGTCTGAATCCACGCGTTCTGCTGGGTATTGCTCTTTGCTCAGCCGGTATCCTTCTAACCGTGTTCAGCTTTGCGGCGACGCCTTCAGTCGAAACGAGATCCGCCAATATTGGCGTGACGCGTAATCCCGCAAACTTTCCGAGCACACTTAGCAGCGACACCAATCAGACTTTGCCTGGCTTACCGCCCCGTATGCCTTTTGGGCCACAATTTTCCTTCGAGGTCGGCGCGTTCCAGAGCACGCCTTCGCCGTCAGGCGCGCAGAGTCAATGGTCGATTATCATTCCTCCTCAGGCCAAGGGTACCCTGACGAACAACTATCTCAACGCTGTAACCTGTGTGTCGGAATCCGACTGCTGGGCCGTCGGCGCCTATAAAGGAGATGCCAACCAGACGCTGATCGAACATTGGAACGGGACCTCATGGGCGATCGTTGACTCGCCTAACACCGACCCGACGTTAGACAACATCCTTTATAGCGTGACGTGCCGGTCGACTTCGGACTGCTGGGCCGTCGGTGGATCACTTACGTCCAGCAGGACTGGTATAAACAGCCTGATTGAGCACTGGGACGGCAGTTCCTGGACGATCGTCAGTTCGCCTAACGCCACTGACAGCGTGTTTGATGTATTGACTGGCGCGACCTGCACATCCACGCAGTGCTGGGCGGTGGGCTTCTCGACTGCTAGAGTTGCACGTGTAGCTGTGAATAATACGCTGATCGAACGCTGGGACCCTACCAGCAATTCTTGGTCGATCACGTCGGCGAATGCGAGCGTAGTCGACACTGCCCTTTTCGGCGTGACGTGCACCTCGGATTCGGACTGCGTGGCTGTCGGCGCTTCATACAATGGGAAGGCTGACCAGACACTGATCGAGCACTGGGACGGAGTCTTATGGAGCACTTCCGTTTCGCCGAATTCTTCCCTGACCTCAGACAATGACCTCTTGAGCGTAACCTGCGCTTCATCATCCGAATGTTGGGCCGTCGGCTACTACAAGGACGCAAACGGCATCTATCAAGGACTCATCGAGAACTGGAACGGAACTTTGTGGGCCATCGCCGGATCGCCGCCTCCACTCACACAGAACAATCTTATCGATGGCGTGACGTGCACCTCCACTTCAAACTGCTGGGCCGTCGGCCGTATCCAGGCGCCACCGTCTGCCACCGGTCTCCAGTCTATTCAAACCTTGATCGAGCGTTGGGATGGGACCGCATGGACGATTGTGAACTCGCCCAACTCGAGCGCGACCGAGCTAAACGGACTTGCCGGGATCACGTGCACCTCGGGTTCCGACTGTTGGGCCGTCGGCTTCCATTATCATGGTTACTATTTTAGCCAGAACCTTACGGAACGTTGGGATGGATCCTCGTGGACTATCGCGCCTTCGCCCGACCGACCTCCGACGGAAGCCTTCAACACTCTAACTGGCGTCACCTGCCTTTCTGGCTCCGAATGCTGGTCCGTAGGCCATTATAGTGGCGACGGACTTACGGAGCAGACCGTGACCCAGTATTGGAATGGAGTTTCATGGGTCATTGTTCCCTCCGCAAACACAGGCGTTAACGATAACGACGTTCTGTCTGCGGTAACCTGTGTTTCGTCTTCAGATTGTTGGGCTGTAGGTCAGTACAGCCCGCCAGTCAGTAATCCATACACTCTCATTGAACACTGGGATGGTACTGTTTGGTCGATCCTGACTTCACCCAATGCTAGTGTCGACAGCTCAACTACGAGCAACAATGGTAATTACCTGAACGGTGTGACCTGTACTTCAGGATCCGACTGCTGGGCGGTTGGATACGCGTATCCCAGTGACCTGGTGGCTGATACGCTGATTGAGCATTGGGACGGAACTTCCTGGTCGATTTTCGCCTCGGCAAACCCCAGCACGCAACACAACGTCCTTAACAATGTCACGTGCGCGTCCGCAGCCGACTGCTGGGCGGTTGGCTTCTATTCGGCAGATAATGTCGCCATTCAAACTTTAACTGAGCATTGGGACGGGACGACATGGGCGGTGGTCGCGTCACCTAACGTTACTCATACCAATCGTCTCTCGAGTGTCTCGTGCGCTTCGTCGACCGACTGCTGGGCTGTCGGCTATTATCTCGTCGATACCAACCCGTACAACGATCAGACGCTCGTCGAGCACTGGGACGGAACCTCCTGGACTATCGTTACGTCGCCGAATGCCACCACAAACACGCCTAACGATCTTAACAGCATTACATGTGTGTCGGCCTCCGACTGCTGGGCCGTCGGCCAGTACATCAAACCCAGCAGCAGAGTTGACCAGACGCTGGTCGAGCTTTGGGATGGAAACTCGTGGAGCATTGTCAGTTCGGCAAACACCAGCGCTACCTACGGCAACGTTCTCCAAGCGGTAACCTGCACATCGGCCTCCCAGTGCTGGGCGGTCGGCAACTACAGTGATGGCCACACGTTGCAGGCGCTGACGGAGTTCATCGCGCCGGTACAGCTGATTAACATTGTTTCCAGAAAAGCGCACGGCAGCGTCGGCACGTTCGATGTTGACCTTCCGCTGACCGGCAAGCCTGGAATAGAGTGTCGCAGTGGGGGACTGAATGGCGATTACACGCTCCTGTTTACTTTCACAAATACTCTGACGAGCATTGGTGGTGCAAGCGTTACGAGTGGTACGGGTTCAGTTAGTACCGGTAACATCGATAGTAACGATGCGCATAACTACATCGTGAACTTAACTGGAGTAACTAACGCTCAAGTTATCACAGTTAGCCTAACTAATGTGACTGACTCAGCCGGCAACTTCAGCAGCGCAGTCCCAACCTCGATGGATGTACTCCTTGGCGATGTAAATGGCGATGGGTCGGTCGATTCAGCAGACGTCGATAAGACCAAAACCGAAGAAGGACAGGGCGTCACAAGTGCGAATTTTCGCGAGGACGTTACGGTCGATGGTGTTATCGATTGTGCCGACGTTTCGGTGGTCGAAGCGCAATCGGGCAGAACGCCTGAACCTTGTCCAAGCGCCACACCGACTCCCACGCCTACTGCAACACCCACGCCCACGGTAACACCGAGTCCCACACCAACTCCTATAGCCACGCCTTCGCCAACCCCTACACCGACTGCTACGCCGACGCCTAGTCCGACTTCCACGCCTATTCCAACGCCGACGCCCACCGCAACCCCGACTCCAACGCCAACTGCCACGCCCACGCCAACGCCAACTGCCACGCCCACGCCAACTCCTTCACCAGCGTCAACACCGACAGTCAGCGTGGCTGTTTCACCAACACAGATTAAGCAAGGCGACAATGCGACCTTTACAGTTTCGGCTTCAAAAGCAGTGTCTCAGTCCGCCACTGTCCATTACTCGATGAGCGGCACCGCCAGTTTGGGGACTGATTACACCCTCAGCGGAAGTCCGGGACAAGTTACAATTCCGGCAGGCCAGTCTTCAGGCTCAGTCACTCTCAGTGCCTCGAGCAGTAACGCGAAGAAGAAAAAGACAGCGACCATGAACCTGCAATCGGGAGCGGGTTACAAACTCGCTAAACCTAAAAACGCAACAGTTACGATCGTTCCGTAGGCGAGGGCTCAAAAGGAATGCGCATTCATTCATATATGTAAAAGCTGAAATAGAACCAGAAGTAGAAGGGGATCTCCATGAAGGACAATTCATTTTCCCAATCAGGCATGTTTAATCCGCGCTTCTTGATCGTGGTGACTCTTTGCTTGGTCGGCACGCTGCTAGCACTGCTCAGTCTTACAGGAACGCCGCCGAGCAAAATGACAAGTTTGGCTACTAACTCGGCGCGCAATTCACTTTTTGTTAACAAACACGCTGATCGACTAGATGACAGCGCAGAGGTAGCGACTGCTGGGCGGTCGGCGATCACTACGACAGCCCCATTATCGTCCTCGCTTCAGCACTCCGGGGTCGTTCAGTCGAGGCTCTCGCCTTTTGGCAATCTGCCGCTTTCGTTTGAGACAAACATTGGGCAGACCGACTCTTCCGTGCACTTCATTGCGCACGCCTCAGGAGCTATATTCTATTTTGCTCCTTCGGAGGTCGTGTCGGGCGAGTTTCGGATGAAGGTATTGGGCGGCAATCCGGCGCCGCAGATCGCGGGCATTGACCGTCTCGCGGGCAAGAGCAACTACTTCATCGGTAACGATCCGGCGAAGTGGAAGACGGATGTGCCGCATTACGCGCGGGTGAAGTATTCCCAACTGTACCCAGGCGTCGATCTCATCTTTCATGGGAACCAGCGACAGCTTGAGTATGACTTCGTCGTCGCGCCTGGCTCCGATCCGAGGTGCATCCGTTTTGCTTTTGAAGGCGCTTCACGAGTTGAAATCGGCAAGGAGGGAGAATTGCTCGTCACTTCTAAGAGTGGGAATCAGATCCAGCAACACCGGCCGGTAATTCATCAGGAAGTCGGCGGCGAGAGACATGACGTAGCGGGCGGTTATGTGATCAAAGGGCGTCGCGAAGTTGGCTTTAAGATCGCGGCCTACGATCGGGATCGTCCGCTGGTGATCGATCCCGTTCTTAGTTATTCCAGTTATCTTGGAGGCGCTACGCCTTCCCCTCACTCGCCTATCGACAGTGGCGCCCTAGCCATCGCAGTTGACGCTGCGGGGAACATGTATGTCACCGGCTTTACCAGCACTATCGATTTTCCGACGGCAAACCCCGAACAGCCAGCTTACGGGGGCGGCCTCTACGACGTTTTCGTCACAAAGATTGATCCTTCAGGAAGCACGCTGGTTTATTCCACATACCTGGGCGGGATGAATGCTGAAAAAGCCTTTGCGATCGCCGTCGACAGCGCTGGGAGCGCATACATAACCGGATTCACGCAGTCGCCAAATTTTCCTACTACTGTGACTGCCTTCCAACCGGTTAGCACGACCGGCATTCTTCCTAGTAATTCCTCGGATGCTTTCGTCACAAAGTTGAGTCCAGCTGGGAACGCATTGGTCTACTCAACATATCTAGGCGGCAGCACGAACGCTGACAACGCCTTCGGGATTGCCGTGGATTCTTCGGGGTGCGCTTATGTTACAGGAGAAACCGCTTCAATCGATTTTCCCACGAAGAATGCCTACCAGCCGATGCTCGCAATGGGCGGCGGCTTAGCTATAGATGCGTTCGTCACGAAGTTAAGCGCCGACGGCTCGGCGTTAGTCTATTCCACTTACCTGGGCGGAGGTGGTTCTGGTTCCGGTTTCAGCACAAGCGGCATCGATGAAGGATTCGGCATAGCCGTGGACTCTTTAGGAAGCGCTTACGTTACGGGCTACACTTACTCAACCAGCTTTCCAACTAAGAATCCACTGCAGGCTAATTTGGCCGGCGGCTCCGACATCTTCGTTACAAAGTTCAGTCCGGCCGGCAACACACTTGTGTATTCGACCTATCTGGGAGGGCGTGACCTTGATGAGGCGTTCGGTATAGCGGTCGATGCTTTGGGCAGCGCCTATATTACCGGAAAGACGCGTTCGAATGATTTTCCGACGGTCAACGCATTTCAGCCGACGTTCGGCGGCGGTAATGAAGACGCTTTTGTCGCGAAGTTAAATCCCGATGGTAGCGCACTGGTCTATTCCACCTATCTCGGAGGAAGTGGAAGCGAAGGCAATCTTAGCCGGATTGCGCTAGACAGTAATGGCAACGCCTACATCGTGGGGAGCACGGACTCGACTGATTTCCCGACGGCAGACGCAATTCAATCCGCCAGGGCCGGCCCCGGCGACAACGCCTTTATTACAAAGCTGAATTCGGTAGGCAATGCGCTTGTCTATTCGACCTACCTGGGCGGCACCTCATTGAACCTGGGATTCGGTATTGCGGTTGACGCTTCCGGCGACGCTTACATTGCGGGCCAGACATGGTCTGGAAATTTCCCGACGGCGAATCCTTTTCAGGCGACGCTGCGCGGCACGGATGACGCCTTTATTGCCAAGATAATCGAACCGCCACCGACCCCGACGCCGTCGCCATCGCCCACACCAACGCCAACGCCCACTCCGACACCTCCGCCGACTGCTACTCCTACACCCAGTCCAACACCTACTGCCACACCAACGCCGACACCAACCGCAACCCCGACTCCAACGCCAACGCCAACGCCTTCACCCTCGTCAACGCCGACAGTCAGCGTGGCTGTTTCACCAACAAAGATTAAGCAAGGAGATAGTGCGACGTTTACAGTTTCCGCTTCAAACGCAGTGTCTCAATCCACCACTGTCCAGTACTCGATGAGTGGCAGCGCCACCTTAGGAACTGATTACACGCTTAGTGGCACTCCCGGACAAGTTACGATTCCGGCAGGCCAGTCTTCAGGCTCGGTCACGCTCAGTGCCTCGAGCAGTAACGTGAAGAAGAAAAAGACAGCGACCATGAACCTGCAGTCGGGAGCGGGTTACAAACTCGGCAAACCTAAAAACGCAACAGTTACGATCGCGCCGTAACTCATTTCTCGCGGTCACTTCTTCTTAGAGGAGCGCCGCCGAGGAGCGGCAACACGAACAGGTTTGCCAGGATGTCGACAATCAGACCGGCGAGCACCACCAGACCGAAACGTTGCGTAGGCGGAAAATTCGATAACACAAAGATCGCAAAGCCGGCCGCAAAAATCACGTCGGAGTAGACGATCCCGCGCCATTGTTCCTCGCGCGCGGCGATCCACGCCGGCCATCCTTTCTTTCCATCGCGTTGGGCGCGGCGAACACCAAAAACAAGGTGAATCATCGAATCGATCGCGATCCCAATGCAAACATTCGTAGCCGGCGCGGAGATAACATCCATTGGCACATGCAACCAGCCGATCCCGCCAAGCATGCATAACGGCACCAGGGTCAGGGTCGCAATCATCGCAATTGCTCCGCGGATTGAGCGGGCAACGATCCAGGCGATGACAACGAACAAAAGATTGAGCCAGAATAGTCCAGTGACCAGACTGGAAGCGACCAACTTGGCGAGGCGCCCTTGCAAATAATAAATGCCGCCGACCAGCGCGGGCGTGAAGCCGTGCTTGCGTGTAATCGAGCGCAGATCGTCCACCACCTCGAGGCGCAATTTATCCCGACGCGCTTCGACCATGCGCAGGAGAAACATGGTCTGGCTGCGATCTTGGGTAACAAAACTTTTGGCGACGCGCGCGTACTTCGGCTGCTCCATGATCTCCATCATCTTTTCGTAGCTGATTAGAAACGAGAACGGCGTCCGGTCGCCTTCGGCCAGCAGAGTCGGAAGCGAGACAACCGTTCCGACGTCTTTGTAGTTCTCCAGCGCTCCGTGCAGCCTCCACATCTTTTGGTAAGCAGCGTCGGTGTTTAATTTGCTGCCGTCCGCGGCGGACACGACCAGGGTGAGCGGGTTGCAGCCGCCGCTGCGGTCCACGTATTCAAGTCCGTCGCGCAATTCCTGGTGCGGTTTGAAGTAATCGAGGAGACTCGGATCGGTGTTTAGTTTCCTCAGACCGAAGCCCAGGCCGACGCTAACGAGGATCACAGCCGCCGACAGAATCGGAAAGCGACGCGACCAAAACCAATGAGGCGGTTCGGCTTCCACGATTTTGCTTTCCCGCGGTATCGCCCAGCGCAAAAACGGCGGATACATCACGTAAGCGCACCCAAAAGCGACGATCGTGCCGAGCACACCGCCGAATCCGAGTTCGCGCAGCGGTTTGGCTTGGACGATCAACAAGCTGGCAAATCCGAGCGACGCACAGACCATTGACCAAAACGACGGCGGAAATGTCATTCGAACCGCGTCTGTTCCGAGATCGGGCGATTTTTTCTCCAAACGATGCATCCGGTCGGCCAGCGTTTGCCAATTGAACGTCATGTAAACCAAGTGCGACAACGCCACTATGAACACGATGGTGCCGAGGTTGACCGTGAGGATGCCGATTCGCCGGCCGAACATCTGTTGCAGGAGCAAAGTCAGCAAGACCGCGCTCGTGCAGGTAGCGAGCATTCCCAAGAACACCCGGCTTGACCGGAACATGGCGGCCATGGTCAGGCCGAACAAGACAACCGCGGTGAGACTGAAGTACCAGAAATCGTGGGCCAGACTGCGCCGGATCATCTCCACGACATAAGGCGCACCGGCGATGTGAATTCTAAAATCTGTTTCATCGAGCTCGTGCATGATTCGCTCGATGCGTTTGATCGGCTTCTCTGGGTCCTTGTTTTCAAGGAACACCAGGACATTGCTCGATTTGCGGTCCTCGGCGATCAGCATCCGGCTCCAAAACGGGCTCGCCAGCGCGTCCTGAAAACTTTTCGGTCCTTCAGCCAAGCTCTTGACCGCGCTTACCTCGTCGATCGCGTTGATCTGCTGCGTGAGTTTTTGGATTCGACCCAGGTAGCGCGGCGAAGAAATGTCGCGGGACGACACCGCCAGGATAACTTCCGGCTGCGACGGGAAACGTTGCTCGATCTTTTTGGACTGCCCGAATCCGGGATCGCTCGTGGAAAAGAAAAAATTTTCATCCACCACCGGCTTAAGATCGACAAAGACCGCCACCAGCACGAACAAGACGACGGTGAAGGCGAGCATTTCCCAATGCGCCCCGGGCAGCTTTTTCCAATTTGGGAGCCGAACCTTCATCGATCGGAAATTACGCAATTATATCGGCGGCCGACGCCGCTCCCCGTGCAACGCTGGCGGCCAAAACTAAACAATTTCGACCGGACACTTCGGCAGTGCCTGCATAAAGGCGCGGCCGTAAGGTTTGGTCACGATCCGATTATCGAGAATGACAATGATTCCGTGGTCGCTCTTGGTCCGGATCAGACGACCGACGCCTTGTCGCAGTTTCAAAATCGCTTCCGGGAGCGAATACTCCGTGAACGCATCCCCACCGCGTTCTTGAACGAGTTCCAGCTTCGCTTCGATCAGAGGAGTGTCCGGCACCGCGAAGGGCAGGCGCGTGATAATTACGTTCGAAAGCGCTTCGCCCGGCACATCGACACCGCCCCAAAAACTGTCCGTCCCAAAAAGCACGCTCCGCGGCTCGGATTTGAATTGTTCGAGCAATTTGCTGCGGGGCGCGCCACCGCCTTGCACGAGCAGATTCATTTTCTTCTCAACAAAAAACTTTTGCATTTCACCGGCCACTTGCTGCATATCGCGATAACTTGTGAACAGCACAAAAGCGCAGCCGCCGGTTTTCTCGACGAAATGCGCGATCCAACGTTCCAGCTCTTTCTGATAAGTCGCCTCGCGCGGGTCGGGCATTTTTTTCACGACGAACATTTTCATCTGCTTCTGGAAATCGAAGGGGCTGCCGAGCTGCAACGGCTCGGCTTCGGTGGCGCCGATCCGTTCGCGGAAATAAGCGAGATCGGCGCGTCCCACCGCCAGCGTGGCGCTCGTCATCACGCAGGTGGCGTTGTCCCGGAAAATCATCCGCCGAAGAACCGGCGCGAGATCGATCGGCGCGGCGTTGAGCGAGAGAAATTGCGCTGTCTTGCCCGTGCGCTCGACCCAGTAGACATGTTGCGGTGCGCTTTGCTCCAGAAAAATTGCGATCCCGTCACGCGCGTCGCGAATCCGGCGCCCGAATTCCTGGAGTTCGGCTTTTAGAATTTCGTCATCGGCGCGTTTCACCACTTCGGCAATGCGCGCCTGGAGCGCGACAAGCCGGCCGGTGATCGTGTCCGGGACAAGATCGACACCGCGCACCCGAAACTCGCGGCCCTTCCGAAAATCGGATTTCGACTCCACCGCGTCGAAGAATTTCTCGAGATCATCGATCGACTCAGCTGCGAGGCGCACGCCGGCGGCATCGCGCATCACGGTGAAGAGTCCTTTTCGCGTCCGCGAATTGTAGAGCCGTTGAATTGTCGATCTTAACCCGTATTGCGAAACGCCAACCCCGATCTGCTTGGATGCGACTTGCTCGACCCTGTGCGCTTCATCGAAAATAATGAAGTCATTCGGAAACAAAAAACCGCTCTCACGTTCTTCCTGCTGCTTGGGATCGCCAAGGAGCACGAAGAGCAGAGTGTGATTGAGCACGATCACGTCCGCCGCGAGCAACTTCTTGCGCGCCTGTTGATAAAAACAGCGCGGATTCTGGCCGCAAGTTTTTTGGGTGCAGATGTGCGCTTCGCTGCAAACTTGCGCCCACACTTTCGGATCGGGCTCAATCGATAAATCGCTGAGCGAACCGTCACGAGTCTTGCTCGCCCACTCCGCGATTCGATTCAGCTCGTTATCCTCGGGTCCGGTGAAAAGTTCCTTTGAACTTTGCAACGCGCGCTCGAGCCGGCGCGGGCAAAGATAATTTTGCCGGCCTTTCATCAGCGCCGCGTCAAACTCGACCGGCAGCACTTTTTTCAAAATCGGAATGTCTTTGTAGAGAAGCTGCTCCTGAAGATTGATCGTGTGCGTCGAAACAATTGCTTTCTTGTGCTGCTCGAGCGCGAAAAGGATCGCCGGGACGAGATAGGCGAGCGATTTGCCGACGCCGGTGCCAGCCTCGACCACCAGATGTCGATCTTCTTCCAGTGCCCGCGCCACCGCTACCGCCATTTCCTGTTGTTGCGGGCGGAATTCGAAATTTTTCGCCTTTGAGAGGAGCCCATTCTCAGAAAAGATTGTCCGAACTCGTTCGACAAATTCGGTTCCGAGGGAATCTTTGAGCGCGATCATCGAAATTTGATTTAATCTACTCCGTGAGACTGCTCGACCGCTACGTCATTCGTAATTTTTTGCAGGCCTATATTTACTGCATCGCCGGCTTTCTCTCCATCTGGCTCATCTTCGACGTCAGCGACAACATTTCGACTTTTATCGACGAACATTTCGGGTTCGCGCTGATCGTTCGCTACTACGCCACGCAAGTGCCGGAGGTTTTCATTATCCTGTTGCCGGTCTCGTTGCTGCTGGCGCTGCTTTTTTCGCTCGGCCGAATGTCGCGCGCGAATGAAATCGTCTCGATGTTGACTGCTGGGGTAAGCATCCCGCGCGTGCTCGCACCGTTGATCGGGATGGGTTTGCTCACAGTCGCGGGCAGCCTCGCGCTCAACTACTCGCTCGCGCCGCACGCCGAGATGGCCAAGAAAAATTTTGTCGCCACGGCGCGTTCGCACCAATACTCGGTGCAGGGCCAGATTTTTCGCAATCGGACTGACGCGCGCACCTGGTTCGTGCAGAGCTTTCGTCCCGGGCACGACGTTTTCAATAACGTGCAAGTGCTGCAACAAGACGAGCACGACAACATCGTTACAAATTTTCTCGCCCCGCGCGCCGTATATCACCCTGAAACAAAAACATGGGAACTCGAGCAGGTAAAAGTGGTCCACTACGACGATGCCGGGAATATTACCGACGAAAAAATGTATCCCTCTCTCAAGATCGATAATTGGAGCGAGACGCCGTTTCGCCTTGGCAGCGCCAACGTTCGCGCTGAATACCTCAGCTTTCCCGAACTGCGCCAGTACCTCCATTTCAATTCCGATTTTCCCGTTACACTGCTCGCTCCGTTCCGGACGCATTTGCAATATCGCCTCGCCCTGCCGTGGACCTGTTTGGTGGTGGTTTGTATCGCCGCACCGCTCGGGATCGGGTATTCGCGTCGCGGCGTGCTGGCCAGCGTTGCAAGCGCGGTCATTCTCGTTTTCTCAATGAATTTTCTAACCCATCTTTTTCTCGCGCTCGGAGAGGGCGATCGCATCTCGCCGCTGGTCGCCGCCTGGACACCGAATCTGATTTTCGCTCTGATCGGGCTTTATCTGCTTTACCTGCGCGCGACCAACCGCGAAGGGCTGCGCTTTCAACTGGCCGGCGGGCGGCGTATATTCGCCCGATGAATCCGTTGCCAAACGATTGGGCAATCAAGCATCGCGCTGACGCCTGCGCCACGACCCAACGTCCATTCGAACCCGGGGAAATTTTTTACACTCTCCTCTTTCGCGACGCCGATGGTTTCCGCCGCGAAGATTTGAGCGAGGAAGCATGGAAGAACCGGAACGAAAACATCCAGCCGTTTTCTTTTTGGAAAACACGCTACGAACCGCTGCCCGACTCCGCGCCCGAGCCGTTGGCAAAAGAAAACGCCGAGCAACTGTTTCGTCGATTGATTTCGTCGGAAAAGCCGCCGGCCAACGCCTGTTACGTGTTGGCCGCGATGCTCGAACGGAAACGCGTTCTCAAACAAATCAAAACTGAAAATGCCGAGAAGGGCCGCCTCCTGATTTACGAACATGGCGCCACCGGCGACGCGTTCATCGTGCCCGATCCGGGTTTGCGTCTCGACGAACTGGAGAACGTGCAAAACGAGGTCGCGCAATTGCTCCGCAGCGCGGCTTAAAATCACCCTCATTCCCTCCTCTGGGCTGGGATCGCGACCGGGTGGAGCGCCGAGAGGAAAACCCAAGCCGACCAGGTGCGACATCGCCGATTTTGTGAGAAAATAGCGTACCGGAAAATATGCCCCTGCCTTGGTTTCAAAATCGTTTCCCGCTCTATCTCGCGCCGATGGCTGGCGTGTCGGATAAGATTTTTCGCCAGCTCTGCAAGGAATACGGCGCGGACGTTCTCACCACCGAGTTTGTTTCGGCGGAAGGAATTTTTCGGCGGAACGAGCGCACTCGCGAATATCTCGACTTCGATGAAATCGAGCGGCCAATCGGCGTTCAACTTTTCGGGGCGAACGCCCAGCACATGGCCGAAGCCGCGAAACAAGTTGTCGATTGGGTCCGTCCAGACTTTGTCGATCTAAACTTCGGCTGCCCCGTTAATAAGGTCGTTTGCAAAAATGGCGGTTCGGCGCTGCTGAAGGATTGCCCGACACTTGCCAATGTTGCGTCCGAGGTCGTGCGCACGATTTCGCCGATTCCTGTGACCGCTAAAATCCGAATCGGTTGGGATGCAGACTCGGTCAACGCCGTGTGCGTCGCGCGCATTCTTGCCGATGCCGGAATTGCGGCACTCACCGTGCACGGACGCACCCGCGCGCAGGGTTACTCGGGCAGCGCGGATTGGAACGTCATCGGCGAAGTTGCCGTCGCCGTTCCAATTCCCGTGATTGGCAATGGCGACCTTTCCAGGGCCGCTGACATCGCGAGACGACGCAGTGAAACCGGAATTGCCGGTGCGATGATTGGCCGCGCGGCCATGAGTGCGCCGTGGATTTTTCGCGAAACGAAAGGGTACCTGACCGCCGGCGAGATTTTCGATCCACCGGGGTTAGACGAGCGCTGGAAATTAATTTTGCGGCACTGTGAATTAATCGTGCGCGAATGGGGCGCGGAAGAACCGGCTATTCGCTCGATGCGGGCGCGGCTGATGGCTTATTCGAAATCGATGCCGGAGGCGAAGCGGCTTCGGGAAAAATTCTCACAGGTTTCGACTTTGGCCGAAGTTGAAGCGATCGCAGAAGACAATCTCTCGATCCAATTTACAGAACCAGCGGAACACTCGAAATTAGAGCCGATAGAAACTTGACCGGTTAAACCGGTCAAGTTTGCGGACATTTTTATTTTGATGAGTACTGAAACAGCGAATCCTAATTACAAGATCGGCAACGAGCGCCTGATCCGGGTCACAGACAAGGCGGCAAATAGACTCGCGTCATTGCTCGAGAAAAAAGGAAATCCAAACGGCGCGTTGCGCCTGGCCGTGGTGGGCGGCGGTTGCTCGGGTCTGCAATACGCAATGGACTTGGTCGATGGACCAAAAGAGCGCGACATTCTCGTCCCGACCTCGAGAGTTCGCATCGTGGTCGATCCGAAAAGCGCGCTCTTTGTTAGCGGCTCAGTCCTCGATTACAGCGAGGACCTGCAAAAAGGCGGATTCAAAGTCACAAACCCGAACGCCGTCGCCCACTGTTCGTGCGGCGAAAGCTTTTCGGTGTGACTTCTCGTCCGCCTTTTAAAATTTACCGTCCGCTTACGGCGTCGGCTGCGGCGTCGAAGGTTGCGGCGTCGTCGGCTGCGGCGTCGTCTTCCCTGTCGCCTTCGCCTTCGGGGTCGCGGTCGCCTTCGCCTTCGCTGTCGTTTTCTTGGCCGGGGCGCGAGTGGTTGCCGTGGTCGTTGTCGCAGTCTCCTCTTTCTTCTGTGACTGACAGGAGCTGACAAACGCGACAACCGCCAGCGCGGTGATGAACGACAAAAGAGATGTTTTCATAGGATTAGTTAGGATTGGTTAAGCTTAACGAACACCGAGAATGTCGATCCGCGGGCCGCAGGGCAAGCATTAAAATCGGCCTTTTTCCTTCCTAATTTCGACTTTCTCCTTTGTAATTCGGCCATGAGCACTCGCATCTTTTTCGCCGGAATACTTGGCGGCGTCGTCATGTTCATTTGGACGTCGATCGCGCACATGATGCTTCCGTTGGGAGAAACAGGCATCAAAGAAATCCCGAACGAATCGGCCGTGGTTGCCGCCATGCAAAGCAACATGGGCGACAAAACCGGACTTTATATTTTCCCAGGGCCGGGCGTCGGAGAGAACGCAACTCGTCATGAGAAACAGGAAGCGATGAAAAAGGCCATGGACAAGCTGGCCACCGAGCCGTCGGGGATTTTGATGTATAACTCGGCCCGTCCATTCACGTTCGCCCGGTATCTTGGTATCGAGTTCGCCACCGAAGTTGTCGAAGCCATCCTGGCCGTTTTCCTTCTCGCTCAAACCAGCATTTCGAGTTTCGGCGGCCGAGTTGGTTTCGTTTTGACCACTGGAATTCTGGCCGCCATCGCCACGAATATTTCTTATTGGAACTGGTACGGCTTCCCCGCCATTTACACGGCGAGCTACATCCTCATCCAGGTCATCGGCTTCCTTTGCGTCGGCATTGTAGCAGCGCTGATGTTGGGACGAAGAAGTACTCAATCTGCGCCCTGATCGCCGCTTTTCTCTACCGCTTCGCCCTGGGCGCCGAGATAGCGCATTTGTTTAGTGCGGCTGGAAGCGCAGCCGTTCCTCAATCAGCTCTTCCGCCGGCACGTTGTGAAACGAAACAACCATCCAATTGGCATCTTTCGGGGATTTTGCTCGACCATGAACTTGGAAGCGGCGATAATACCTACCTGCGAAGGACGGCGAGTGCCCACGCTACCTACACCGGAGCTGCCCCAGCCCGATCTCCAGCTCGAGATCGCGCATTTACTCTTAATCGACATCGTCGGTTATTCGAAGCTGCTCGTAAATGAACAGATCGATTCGGTCCAAGAACTTGGTCGCGTCGTCAAAAGCACCGAATGTTTTCGAAAGGCCGAAGCTAGCGGCAAATTGATCCGCGTCCCGACCGGTGATGGGATGGCGCTTCTCTTTTTTCAGAGCCCGGAAGAGCCGGTCCGCTGCGCTTTAGAGATCAGCCAGAAACTAAAAGAGAATTCCAATGTCCGTTTGCGAATGGGGATTCACAGCGGTCCGGTCAATCAAGTGCGAGACGTTAATGACACACTCAATGTCGCCGGAACCGGAATCAACGTGGCCCAACGGGTGATGGACTGCGGCGACGCCGGCCATATTCTCCTATCCAAACATCTAGCCGACGACCTGGCCCAGTACCGGCATTGGCGACCTTACTTGCACGATTTCGGCGAGTGCGAGGTAAAGCACGGCTTGCGCCTGCACATCGTCAACCTCTACAAGGACGGCCTCGGAAATCCGACTTTGCCGGAAAAGCTCAGACGTGGCAGAAGATGGAAGCAAAAATCCGCCGTTGTTCGGCCGATCAGTCCCACCAGCTGGCCCAAGTCGGCCGTTATCGTTGCTCTGTCTCTGTCGATTCTGGTCTTTGCTGTAACTTCGGTGATTTTCCTGCGACGATCGACATCAGTCATTACAGTTGCCGGTCCATCCATTCCTAAAAAAAGCATAGCAGTACTGCCCTTTGAGAACCGGAGCGGGGAAAGAGCAAACGCCTACTTTGCCGACGGCATCCAGGACGAGATTCTGACCCGCTTATCAAAGATCTCCGATCTGAAGGTGATCTCGCGGACCTCGACTCAACATTACAAAAGCATGCCGGAAAATCTTCGCGAAATCGCAAAACAACTGGGGGTCGCGCATATCGTGGAAGGAAGCGTGCAAAAGAGCGGCGACGCAGTGCGCGTGAATGTTCAGCTCATTAACGCTTCAAACGATGCCCATATGTGGGGTGAAACCTTTGATCGCAAGCTGACCGATATCTTTTCGGTCGAGAGTGAAGTGGCCAAAGCGATCGCCGATCAAATACAAACAAAACTCACCGGTCGGGAAGAGGAAATTCTTGCAGCCAAACCGACAAACAACCCCGAGGCCTACGATGCCTATTTGCGTGGCTTGGCTTATAGTCTGAAAGGGGCCAACACACCTGCCAACTCCCATGGCGCACAGCAATATCTGAAAGAAGCGGTGCGGTTGGACCCGAAATTCGCCCTGAGCTGGGCGCTGCTGTCATATGTGGATGCGATCGGCTACAGCACACAGAATCTTCAACCAACGGTCGCTCTGCGCGAAGACGCGCGGCAGGCAGCTGAAACCGCCCTCATGCTTCAGCCCAATCTCGGCGAAGCGCTGCACGCCAAGGGATATTACCACTACGCCTGCCTAAAGGATTACGACACCGCGGTGCATTACTTTGAGCAGGCACGCCAATTCCTGCCAAATAGCAGCCGGCTTCTTGAAGCGCTGGCCTATGTCGCACGAAGGCAAGGCCACTGGGACCAGAGCGAGTCTTACTTCAGCGAAGCCGAGAGGCTCGACCCACGCAACGCGAGATTAATCACCCAGCACGCGGCGTCCTACATCGCGCTTCGCCGTTTCCCCGAAGCGCTGCGAAAGCTTGATCAGGTTCTCGATATCATTCCGGGGGATGTCGGCACCATTGCGGAAAAAGCGGCGATCGCACAAGCCGAGGGCGACTTGCCGCGTGCATCCGCACTGCTCGCTCCGCTGCATCCGAACGCGGACGACCCCTCCGGCTTGGAAACAGAAGTTTACCAAGCGATTTTAGAACGGCACCCGGCACCGATTATCGCTCGGCTAAAGGAAATACTGGTCAAGCCGGATCCGGCGTTAGGGTACTTCAATGGCGAACTGCGGTTTTGGTTGGGCTGGGCGCAAGAGGTCACGGGCGACCATGGCGGCGCCCAGGCAACGTGGCGGCAGGCGCGCAGCGAACTGGAATCTGTCCTCAAAGAACAGCCGGAAAATTGGGGCCTCATTGCAGACCTCGCGCTGACCGATGCGGGCCTTGGTGATAAAGCCGCCGCGTTGGCTCTGGCCGAACGCGCCGTCGCCGCGAATCCGATCGAGAAAGACGCGCTGACTAATCCTATTCCGATCGAGATTCTCGCTCGAGTGTCGGCCCGGACAGGGGAGCCCGAGCGCGCAATCGCGGCTCTACAGAAATTGCTTTCGATGCCATATGCAGGCCACCTGGCCGGAAACGTACCGCTTACTCCTGCGTTGCTGCGGCTCGACCCGATGTTCGATCCCCTGCGGAGTAACCCACACTTCGAAAAACTGTTGGCTTCGGGGACACGCTAATCGCGGCGGGTTTTCGCCGTTTCACCCTGCTCGCTGAGATAAAGCATTTGTTTAGCGCCGGGCCTTTCCTCGATCAATTCGGCTGCGGGCACGGTGTGAAACGAAACCACCACCCAATCCGCGCCTTTCGGAATCACCGGCCGATGCCAGATATTTTGCGGAATTGAAACCCAGCGCCGCTCCAACAGCGCTTGCGGATCACTCACCAAAAGATTCGACTGCCAAACGATCTCAGACTCCGTTTGGACTTCGTTCTCGGCAGACTTCGCATCGGTTTTGAGATCGCCCGTGCCGTCGAACGACATCATGCGTTGGTGACTGTTGGGATGGCGCTCGGCTCCCGTGTCGGAGCCTGCGCGCAGGATAAAGACCCAGCCTGAGCGAATCGCCGACGGCAAGGCGCCGAACGTTTCGAGAGCGATCGGTTCCCAGGCCATCAATGAGTTTGGTCTCCGCGCGAGCTGAGTGCGCACGCGCTCCAGAATCGGAAGAATCTGTGCGTGCACTTTTTCCGATCGCACGCTTTTGTCCAACGTCTCCAACAGCGATCGCTCTTCCCTTGTCACAGTGTCTTTCTCTTTAACATTCATACTTCATCCTTGATACTTTCATAATGAACGACGCCTTCACCGAATTCGAACACGCCGGCTGGGAGCGCGTCGCGAACAAATACGATTCGACCTGGTCAAGCTCGACCCGCCAATTCATTCCGCGGTTGCTCGATGCCGCGAAGGTTTCCGGGAAGATGTCGATCCTGGATGTCGGTTGCGGTCCAGGTTATGTGTCCGCCGCTGCCGCGGAACGCGGTGCAATTCCGATCGGTCTCGATTTTTCCGAGGAAATGATTGCGATCGCGAAGAAAAAGTTCCCGCGGATCGAATTTCGTCAGGGCGATGCGCAAAATCTTCCCTTTCCCGATGCCAGCTTTGATCGCGTCGTCGCGAACTTCGCGCTGCTGCACCTCGCGAATCCAGCGCGTGCCTGCGCAGAAGCGGCTCGCGTTCTCAAAAGTGGCGGCAGGTTCGGTTTCACGACCTGGGCGAAGATTTCCGAAAACCCATTTGTGAAACTGGTGGATGACGCGATTCGGGCGCACGCGAACCTCGACGTCGATCTTCCACCGGGGCCACCGCATTATTTATTTGAGAGCGAGGAAGAATTCCGGAACGCGCTGGCGCGCGCCGGGTTTGACCGGGCATCAATGACCTTCCAGGTCCACCGGATTGAATGGAACGTCCCGACTGCGCGATTCGTCTTCGATGCCGAACTAAACGCCGGCGTTCGCACCGCCGGACTTCTTGCGCGGCAAACGCCGGAAGTACTTCGCAAAGTCCAGACCGCGATTGAGAAAGCGGTCCAGCCTTATGCCAAAGGCGACGAGTTCGCGATTCCGAAAGCGGCGTACGTCGTCGCCGCAAGTAAGATGTAAGCTGCCATTTCTAGCTTTTCTACCTTCTAATTTTTACTTCCTACTTTGAAGATTCACGTCCTGGATACTAAACAGCTCGGGCATCCCGGTATCGTTGCCGCGACCGCCCTCGAGACGAGCGACGGCATCGCCCTCTTCGATACCGGACCGGAATCGACTTTTAAGAACGTGACTGCTGCTCTCCGCGACTCCGGCTCGGAACCGGAGGACGTGCGCCACGTTTTTCTCAGTCACATTCATTTCGATCACGCCGGGGCCGCGTGGCGATTCGCGGAATCGGGAGCAACGGTTTACGTCCATCCGCGCGGCGCGCCGCACTTGATCGATCCGACAAAGTTGATCGAGTCGGCCACGCGCATTTTCGGTGACGACATGCAACGTCTTTGGGGGCGGATCGGGCCGGTACCGGCGAAGCGCGTCAAAATTCTGGAAGACAACGAGATCGTGCACGTGCCGCCGTTTGAAATTCGCGCCATCGCCACGCCGGGCCACGCCAGTCATCATCATGTTTATCATTGGGAGGATAAGGTTTTCGGCGGCGACATCGCCGGTGTTCGCATCGGCAACGGCCCGCCGATTCCACCGTTCGTTCCGCCGGAGCTGCACGTCGAATCGTGGCGCGAATCGATCGCAAAAATTCGCAAACTAAACGCCGCAAATCTTTATCTGCCACACTTCGGGAAAATTGCGGGACCGGTCTCGGAACATCTCGATCTTGTAGATGAGCGCGTCGCGCGCTGGTCGGAATGGTTTCGCGAACGGATTCGCGCGGGTGACGACGAAGCAAAGCTTAGATCGACATTCGCCGAGCTTGAACACGCCGACTTACGCAAAGGCGGCGCGACTCAGGCCGAAATCGACGGCTACGAAGCAGCCGATCCCAGTTACATGGCAGTCGGCGCCGCCATTCGTTACTGGAAGAAATATCACCCGGGAGCGCTGACCGAGTAAGAATGGAGCGCGCGGGACGCGCGACATAAAAGGTTAAGCGACCAGGGTAGGAGCGAGCGAGATGGGCAGCGAGCGAGTTTCAATTAGTGTGTCTTCTGTGATAACGTTGCGCGGGTTTTGGTCATGGTCTCATTATTTGCGTTGATGCCTGGAACGATCGCGAACTGATTTTGCATAATCTCGTCCACATCGCTCAATGCGAACGCAGCGGCGGGCTCGAGCAATGGGTCCGGGAGTATCTGGCCGACCGCACCACTTGTCCGAATTTCACCATTGGCTCGCTCGAAGAAGAAGCGCGTCGCATCGCGCGCGAAATCGTTCGCTCGCCGGAGTATAACGTAGGAGGCTGCGCCGCCGACGCCGCAGTCTCAACAGTTCGATAATTCCTGCCCACCCGTGAATAGCGGCACGGCAGGATTCGTCTTTTATTACGAGGCCTTCGAATCAGCGAAGGCGGGAAAAAGGAGGGAAAAGATCATGAGATCGATCGTCACGATTGTGGCGGGATGTTTTTTGCTGTCCATCTACGCCATGGCACAACCGCACGGCAACGGGATCGGGTTCGGTCCGAATAATAATCCAGCGAGGGTATCACCGAAACCGACACCTCCGGGACATCACTTCGGTTGGCAAAAAGGAAAACACAACCCGCACCGGATGTAGCGCCAGCTACATTCCGTTGTTTGGCAGAGTTAGAAACGTAAGAGCCGCGTAACCGCGGTCACGCGGCTTTTTTCTTCGTCTTTTTCTCGACGATAATACCGGGAAATTGCACCACTTCCGCAGCTGCAGCGCCGTTCCCATTTTGGCCGAGGGTAGACTCGTAAGCCAGCTTGAGGTTGGCAATCTCGGTTAGCGCGATGTCGGCGTGCCCGAGCCCAGGCGCATATTCAACCAGGGGTCGATGGCCGCGGCAGAGCTGCCGAACGCGGCGCGATACCATGTTGACCAGGATTTGCTGATTAGTAATTACTTCGGCCGCAGCTTTAACGAGTTCGGGTTTCATAATTGGGTATGGCGAGAATCACGGGGGCGAAGGATTAACCCCGGACCGGAGTAGAATCTGTTTCACGTCCCGGGAAATCGCCGCAGAGAAACTTATCCGCATTATCGCTCATAATTGTCATAAAACAACCCCAAACCGGCTCCAGGTGGAACGGCTCTCTTCTGACTTCCTAATTCTTCCCACTTAATTCTTAATTCCGTCCGTGGTTTCGGGAACCGACATTACCGTCTGGATCATCTCGGCTCTCATTGCTGCCGGAATCGGCTGGAGCAAGTACGCTAAATATAAGAGTCGCGACAAACTGGTGCGCGACCTCGCCGCGATGGACCCAGAACGCCGCGAAAAAATACTCAGCCGCTTGCAACCGGACCTGCAAATGGAGATCCGTCAGGAGCTGATGAAGCGCTTTCGTTTGAAAACCGACATCTGACGTTGCACCGGTCGGTTGGGCATTAGACCTTGAATTTGTGAATGGCGATCAAAAACCGCTCGTTTCGCGTCTCGACATGCCGACCCACTCGAGCGCGTACGGCGGCGACACTGAATTTCGTCTCTAGCATTTTCTAACTTCTACTTCCTACTTTCCCCGTGTGAGCGCCGCCATCTTCGAAATGACCGTTCCGGTGCTGTCGACCGACATTGATGAGCAAGGCCACGTGAACAACACCGTTTACTTGCGCTGGATCCAGGATGTTGCGACTGCGCATTGGAAATCGCTCGCGAGCGCGCAATCGCAGGCCGCGATCGGCTGGATCGTACTACGGCACGAGATCGATTACAAGTTGCCGGCGTCTTTCGGAGACGAGATTGTTTTGCGCACGTGGGTCGGCCAAGCCAGCCGGCTGAAGTTCGAACGCTTCACCGAAGTCCGTCGCAGGATCGACAACCAGCTGCTTTCCCAAGCGCGCACGCTTTGGGTGCCGATAGATGTTCGCACGGGAAAACCCACCCGCGTCTCTGCCGAACTCCGCGCTCAATTCTCGACCTAGCGTCCTCTATCCTCGCCTGCTCATCCGGCGAGCGTCTTCCACTCTTCCGGCGTCAATTTCAATTTCGCCGCAGCCACGTTGTCCTCGAGATGCTGGATGTTCGACGTGCCGGGAATCGGCAACATCACCGGCGAGCGTTGCAGCAACCAGGCCAGCGCCACTTGATAAACGGTGACGCCGTGCGCTTTCGACACCGCGTCGAGCGCCGCTGATTTCACACTACGACCGCCACCGACTGGAAACCACGGCAGGAACCCAAGATTTTCTTTCTCGCAATAATCGATCGCCTTTTCCGATTTGCGGTCCCCAAGGTTGTACCGGTTCTGGACACTCACGATCGGCAGGACCTTGCGGGCCCGCGCGATTTGCTCGGGGCTTACATTCGATAGTCCAACGTGTCGGATTTTCCCGGCGCTCTGCATTTCCTTGAGCGCGCCAAGCGATTCTTCCATCGGCACTTTAGGATCAACGGTGTGCAATTGATACAAATCGATCCGGTCCAGTCGAAGCCGCTTCAAGCTTTTGTCGACGCAGCCTTTCAAATAATCGGCGTGACCGTTCGGCACCCAATTGCCGGGGCCCGGACGCGTCAATCCACCTTTGGTCGCAATAATGAGTCCTTTCGGATACGGATGCAGCGCTTCGGCAATTAAGAGCTCGCTCGTTTCCGGTCCGTAAGCGTCGGCGGTGTCGATCAAATTGACGCCCAGCTCGACTGCGCGCTTCAAAACTTTGAGCGCGTTCGCGCGGTCCGGTGGCCAACCCCAAATGCCTTCGCCCGTAATCCGCATCGCGCCAAAGCCGAGCCGATTCACTTCCAGATCGCCGCCGATTTTGAAAGCGGGGTCCGTCGCCGCGCCCGGCGAAATTAATGCCAGTCCGGCTCGGACTGTCGATCCGGCAATTTTTCCGCCCGCCAAAATCGCCGCTCCCGTTGCCGCACTCATTCCCACAAATCTTCGCCGCGTAATCATATTGTCCATTTGTTCTTCCTTCTCATGATAACTCAATAACAATTAACTAATAACTTTCCGCAGCACGCGCTACCGAACGTTCGCTCGCACAGTCGGCATGTAAAAATTCGACGACCGCAGAGCCAACCGGTCTCCTTCCCAAGTCGCAGTGAAGATGTAAACCTGCCGTGATTTTATCGTCACCCCAATCGTTGTCGGCCGGCGCGACTGCGTATTTGGCAGAGCGAGCGCGGTCAACACATGTCGTCCGGCCGCGAGCACGCCGCCGTAATGTTGGTTCCGCGGAATGTCCGCGACCTTTTTCCCGTCGATCAACAATCGAATGGACAGATCGGTCCCAAAATTCGGGGCGCGTTGCACAATCAACCGCCCGGTTGGATGTCCGCTACTTGATGTTGTCGGTCCGCCATGGGACGGAGTCGCCGTGGCGACAGTATCCGTAGCCGAGACCAGGACCGCGAAGACCGCCGCTGCACTAAAGAAAAGCTTAGGAAAAACGTTCATTGCTCCAAATTTATCCCGCTGTCGGCTTTTTCCACTTTCTACTTTAACGATCTCGGTTCCGCGCTCGATCACCGTTTCCCGAACGGCTTTATCGCCTACCCGCGCGGCTCCCCCCTCGCGCGTGTTCTAACTCTAATTCGCCTTTCCCCGGTACGAACGTTGCTACCTTAGAGGGGCCATGAGCGCGTCAGCCCTCCGAATCCTGGCCGTAGACAACGAGCCATCGGTCACATGTTCCCTGCGCTACATCTTTACCGGGCCGCGCTACGAACTCAGCGCCGCAGAAAACGGTGACGCCGCCCTTGCCCGGCTCGACTCCGGTTTGGAGCGATACGATGTCATCATTGTCGATCAAAAAATGCCGCACATGACCGGTGTCGAACTGGTCGGCGAATTGAGAAAACGCCGCATCGCCAGCAAGATCATGGTATTGTCGGCGTACCTTTCGTCGGACGTTCGCGCCGATTACGAGCGCATGGACGTGCACGTCATGTTCCCAAAACCATTCGATGTCGGCCAACTGCGGACCGCCGTCGATCAGCTTGCAGCCTGATATCGGTATGCGCGTATTGATTGCCGATGATCAGAAGGACGTGGGAAAGTCCTTGGCGGAGCTGGTTAGCCTCTGCAACCATCAA
>QHPY01000081.1 GCA_003219215.1 Verrucomicrobiota bacterium
ACGCGCAAAAGCTTTTTCGGAAACGGAGAAGAGAGAGAAACCTGGTGGCAGCGCGAGTGCTTTTTGCGCGCCGGTGAGCATCAAGTCGATACCGAGCGCGTCCATGTCGATCTTCATCGCGGAAAACGACGAGACCGTATCGACGATCAGAACGACGTCGGGATATTTTGCGAGCATGCAGCAAATTTCCGGCAACGGATTCATTATGCCGGTTGAGGTCTCATTGTGAATCAGCGTGACGGCGTCGAATTTTCCGGACGCGAGCGCACGATCGACATCTTTGTGGTTGATGTGTTTTCCCCAATCGACTTGGAGCGGTTCGGCGTTTTTCCCGCAGCGTCGCGCGACATCGAGCCATTTGTCGGAGAACGCGCCACACATGCAGCAGAGCACGCCGCGATCGACCAGATTGCGGATCGACGCTTCCATCACGCCCCAGGCTGACGACGTTGAAAGAAACACCGGCTGTTTGGTTCCGAAGAGCGTTTGCAGCTTGGGATGAATGTCGCGGTAAAGATTCTTAAAATCGTCGCCGCGGTGTCCGATCATCGGTCGCGAGAACGCGGCCATCGTCTTCGCCGAAACTTCGACTGGTCCCGGCGTGAAAAGCTTGTCCTGCGGAGTCACGGGCAAACGTTAATCGCTCGCCGTTTATTTTCGAATGAAACTGATGTCGCCGCTGCGCTCGATGCGGCCCTTCTTCACCTTGGACAAGTCGTCGTCGCGCAGACTCAAGCGCATGTCTTCTTCGACATCGTGGGTGGAAATGTGATTGCGGTGCATGGTGTTCAAGACGAAATCACCATCTTCGATAATCAATTCGGGCCGGCCTTTGATTAGGATGCCGAACCAATGCGAGTGATAAGCGATGAAGGCGAGCAGGCGATGCAAAAGCACAAGCACCAGTCCGCCACCGAGCGTCGCGAAAAATGCGGCGCTCCCGTTAATCGCACGCGAAAGCACCGAAGCCAGGATGACCAGCAGGACGGCGTCGAATGCCGTCTTACGTGAGAGCGAGCGTTTATGGCCCAACCGGACCATAATCAGCGTGGCGATGAATACGACCACACCGCGCAATGAGATTTGAACAAACGTCAGCTCTTCAGGCCTTGCACCCAAACCAAGCAACGGTCCGACAAAATTCCAGAATGCATTCATAATTTGGAATTTTATCGCCTGGAAAAAGGCTTGGCGAGCGTATGTCTATGTTTGCCGCACTCGCCACGGAGGAATCCCTCCGGTGGCGGACTTGCGCAGCAAAGTTTCGCGTGGCATAAAAGCACGCTCGCGCGCGCCGAATCGGTCCGCGCAAGATCGACAATTCAATCATGCCCACGGCTCCGCCATCTTCCGACGTCGCAGTTGAAGCGCGCGTCTTCTGGTTGCGATTCCAAAAGGAAATCGCGGCCGCGCTCGTCATCGTAATTCTGGCGATCGTTGGATTTGCCGGCTACCGATTTTACACGAGCCGGCGCAATTCAACCGCGGCAGAGTTGTTAGGCAATGCGAAAACTCCGCACGATTACCAGGAGGTAATCGAGCGCTATGCGGGAACGCCGGCGGGCGCAAGCGCTTACCTGCTTTTGGCGGAAACGCAGCGCGACGAAAAGAAATTCGCTCAGGCGAACTCGACCTTGCAGATGTTCGTCGATAAAAATCCGGATCACGATTTTGTTCCCACGGCGCGCCTGGCGATGGCGGCGAATCTGGAATCGATGGGTAAAAATGACGAAGCGCTCTCGATTTATCAAGAGGTCGCGGCCAAATATGCAAATACTTACAACGGCCCGCTGGCTCTCATTTCTCAGGTGACGCTGCTGAAAGCGAAGAATCGAATCGACGACGCGCGTCGAGTTTGTGAAGAGATCCTGATGAAATATCGAGTGCCGGGACAGCAAGTTGAAGGCACCCGTGACGACCGGATGGAAACAGTTTGGGCTGGGGAAGCGATGCGGCAGTTACGTTCGCTGAAGCCGCCCGAACAACCGAAGCCAGGGCCCGCCGCTGACAATGCACCGGCGAAGCCCCCAGCACTTTTGGCGGCGCCAACGGCGGGCCCGCTGTCACCTGCGGCCGCACCGACTCCGAAAGCACGGAAGCCGAGATAAATTTGGAGCGGCGACTGTGTCAGTCGCCGAATGTTTTCGAATTGCGGCCGAGACGGCCGCCGCTACAGCAATTGAATTATCGCTTCGAGAATTGGAAGCGTTTGCGCGCGCCGGGCTGTCCGGATTTTTTGCGCTCCTTCATCCGCGGATCGCGTCGAAGCAAACCCTCGCTTTTCAATCCGCTTCTCAGATTGCCGTCGGTCTGAAGAAGTGCGCGCGCAATGGCGAGTCGCGCGGCGCCAGCCTGGCCGGCAACGCCGCCGCCGCTGGCATTAATAAAAAGATCGTAGGTGTTGACCATCTTCGCGGCTTGCAATGGCTGAAGAACCACGTTCTGCAGCGGCGCGCTCGGAAAGTAATCTTCGAAACTGCGGCCATTGATGTCGACCTTGCCGGTCCCCGGAGTCATGCGAATGCGCGCGACGGAAGTTTTTCGACGACCAGTGGCGATGAATTCCTGTGCTTGAGCCATAAAAATTAGTTAGGCGAGCTTGACCGATTGTGGCTGCTGCGCGCTGTGCGGATGCGATTCTCCGCGATAGACCTTGAGCTTTCGATAAACCGAGCGGCCGAGCCGGTTGTGCGGAATCATACCGCGCACTGCTCGCTCGATCAGTAATTCGGGATGCCGCGCACGACGTGCGCGCACGTTTTCCGATTTGTGCCCGCCGACGTAACCAGAAAAGCTCATGAAACTTTTTTGCTCTTCTTTTTTTCCTGACACACGGACCTTGTCGGCGTTGATCACGACGACGAAGTCACCAGTATCGACATGCGGCGTGAAAATCGTCTTCTCTTTGCCGCGCAAAAGCCTGGCCGCTTTTACCGCGACACGGCCAAGCACCTGATTTTTGGCATCGATCAGCCACCATTTGCGGTCGACTTCGTTTGCTTTGGCGGAAAACGTCTTCATCGGCGTTTGAAAAAGGGCATGGAAGCTACTGGCCGAGGGGTTCACTGTCAACCGGTGGCCAAGAAAAAGGCCACTGGTCATTTCGCGCGCGACGGCTTAATTCGTTGTCGCGATGTCGACTCCTGCCGCACAAAAAACCGCGATCAGTCCACGGCGCGAGGAAGATTTTCCGGAATGGTATCAGCAGGTCGTGCGTGCGGCTGAGCTGGCGGAGCCAAGCGACGTGCGCGGTTGCATGGTCATTCGTCCCTGGGGCTACGGCATTTGGGAAAACATGCAGCGCCAGCTCGACACGATGTTTCGCGCGACCGGGCACCGCAACGCTTACTTCCCGCTTTTCATTCCGCTGAGTTATTTCGCAAAAGAAGCCGAGCACGTCGAAGGCTTCGCCAAGGAGTGCGCTGTCGTAACGCACACGCGGCTTGAAGTCGATGCCGAAGGAAAAATGAAGCCGGCAAGCGCGTTGACCGAACCGCTCGTGATTCGGCCGACGTCGGAGACAATTATCGGCGCGAGCTATGCGAAGTGGGTGCAATCGTATCGCGATCTGCCTGTGCTGATTAATCAATGGGCGAACGTGGTCCGATGGGAAATGCGCCCGCGCTTATTTTTGCGAACGACCGAATTTTTGTGGCAGGAAGGCCACACCGTTCACGAAACCGAAGCACAGGCGCGCGCGGAAGCGATGCTGATTCTCGAAATTTACGAGCGGTTCACGCGCGAGCATCTCGCAGTCCCGGTTTTTACAGGGGCAAAATCCGAGAGCGAACGTTTTCCCGGCGCGGTCCAGACCTTGACGATTGAAGCAATGGTGCAGGACCGGAAAGCGATCCAGGCCGGGACATCGCACTTTTTAGGACAAAACTTTTCGCGCGCGAGCGGGATCCAATTTCAGAATCGCGAAGGCAAACAGGAATTCGGTTGGACGACAAGCTGGGGGATGACCACCCGGATGGTCGGAACGATGGTGATGGCGCACGGCGATGACGACGGGGTTATTTTGCCGCCGCGCGTCGCCCCGACGCAGATCGTCATTCTGCCGATAACGCCGAAGGAAGATACGCGCGCACGAGTCTTGGAAGCGTGCGACGCGCTCGCGTTGCAACTACGCGGAAAACATTTTGCTGATTCTGCCATCGAAGTCGAAGTCGATCGCCGCGATCTCGGCGGCGGCGTTAAGAATTGGGAGTGGATCAAGAAAGGCGTGCCGATTCGGGTGGAAATCGGTCCGCGGGACTTGGAAAAGAACTCAGTCGAAGTTTCCCGGCGCGATCAAGCAATTAAGTCGAAGGAATCGATGTCGATCCAGGAGTTCGCTGCGGGCGCCCCGGAAATTCTGATGTCGATCCAGCAAAATCTTTACGATCGCGCGAAAAAGTTTCAGGAGGCAAACACGCGCGTGATCGAATCGAAAAAAGAGTTTTACGATTTCTTTACCGCGAGGAATGCCAACAAACCCGAGATCCATGGCGGTTTCGCTCTCGCGCATTGGAATGGCTCGCACGAAGTGGAAGAGCAAATCAAAAACGATCTCAAGGTGACGATTCGCGTTATTCCGCTTGGCGACGGCGAACCCGGCCACTGTATTTTCACGGGAGCACCGAGCCGACAACGCGTGGTCTGGGCCAAGTCTTATTAATTTCGAACTTATTGACGCATAGGTAGCCGTCGTTTATTTCCGCTATTTGATGGAATTAAAGCTCTACAGTCGCGAATGGTGTTCCTGGTGCATCGACGCGAAGGAATATTTGGAAGCACGCGGCTACAAGTTCGTCGCGATCGACGTCGGCGAGGATCGACAAGCCTACGAGAAGATGAAGGAGCTCTCGAAACAAACCTATGTCCCGACGTTTGTCGCCGGTGACCATGTGATCGCGAATTTCGATACCGATGCGCTGGAAAAATTCCTGAGCGAGCATCAAATCAACCCGTAATGCTCTTCAAGCTTTTTATCCTACTAGGCGCAGGAGTTCTGGCAGTCGCCCTGCGCAGTTTTCAAAGTTCGTTTTCCCAAAAGGCCGGAGCCACCGCAATCCTCATCGTTTCCTACCTGTTGGTCTATTTTGCCACTGACAGCCATGTCCTCGGAGCGGTTGCGGCGGCGGCGTGGTTCTTTTTGCCGTGGCTGGAAATTCTTACCCGCATCCGCACGTTGCGTTTGCCGAAAGAGAAACAGCTTCGCCCGAAGTCGCCGCCGTCGAGTGATACTTTCCCGACGCTCAACGAAATCACGAACGAAATCGAGAGCGAAGGATTCGTCCACGTGAACGATGCCGGATGGGATTGGGAAGACTACCGGCAATTTTTCCGGCTTTTTTACAAGGCGGAAGACCGCGCGCAGGCGACGATTTGCCTGAACGAGCAGCACGATCTCTCGTTTTATTATTTGCGAATCTCATCGCGCGCCACGAGCGGGATCATCTGGACGACTTGGAATTACCCGCTCTCCTACGGCTTGAAATTGACGCCGCAATTCCGGATCAATCGCCAGCGACCCGATCAATCGTTCTGGCAGCTCTATCAAAGCCACCGGGCATTTCTACGAAGAAACAACGTCCCAATCGACGCGATCGATTCGCTCGATGAAAAACAGATTGAGAAAGAGATCGAGCGCGACTTACGCGAGCAGATTGCACACAACATCCACAAGGGTGTCCTGAAGCAGACGCCCGAAGGCGACGTGAAATATTCCTGGCGAGGGATGTTTTATCTGTGGTGCCAGTTCTTGTTGGATCTCGTGCGGCTCTGAGATTGAAGATTAATTGATTCGCAATGACGAAGCACGAATACCGAATGAGGAAGGGAGTTACGAAGCCCAAAGAAATCAGCACCAGATCGACGTCTTGTTCGACATTTGGATTTCGTCATTTTCATCACACCTTCATGATCTCAGTCTCTTTATGCTTGAGATGATCGTCGATTGATTTGACGAAACGGTCGGTCAGCTTCTGGATTTCGTCTTCCAGATCGCGCAGTTCGTCTTCGCTAATCCCGCTGCCAGTTTTGAGTTTTTTTGCTTCGTCGAGAGCCGTGCGCCGATTGCTCCGGACGCGAACGCGCGCTTCCTCCGCCATTTTTCCTAACGACTTCGCCAATTCTTTCCGCCGTTCTTCGGATAATTCCGGAATCGGGAGTCGAATAATTTTTCCGTCAACCGCCGGCGTAATGCCGATTTTCGATTCTTTGAGCGCGCGTTCGATGTCCTGGACGGTGCCGGCGTCGAACGGTTGCAAGACAAGCAAACGCGATTCCGGAGTGGTGATGAGCGCGAGCTGTTTCAGTTTCATGGTCGAGCCGTAGGCCTGGACGTCGATGTTCTCGACCAACGCGGGCGACGCTTTGCCGGTGCGCACCCCGGAAAATTCGTGCACCAGATAATCGACGCTTTTTTCCATCGACATCTCGGCCTCGAGAAGAATGTCGTCTCTGCTCATGCGCGTTAATTTTTACTTCGTCTCCGCTTCGTCGGAAACGAGCGTCCCAACCTTTCGACCAAGCACTGCGTCGCGCAAAATGCCCGGTTTATACATGTCGAACACGACGATTGGAATTTTGTTGTCCATGCAAAGGCTGAAGGCGGTCGAATCCATCACCTGCAACCGTTTCGTCAACGCTTCGGTAAATGTGATCCGCTCGAAACGTTTCGCGTTCGGGTCGGTGTTCGGATCGCGATCGTATACTCCATCGACCTTAGTCGCTTTCAGAATGACATCGGCCCCAATCTCGCTTGCGCGCAACGCCGCCGTGGTGTCGGTCGAAAAATAAGGATTGCCGGTGCCGGCCGCGAAAATCACCACTCGCCCAAGTTCGAGATGTCGAATGGCGCGACCGAGAATGAATGGCTCGGCCACGTTTTTCATCTCGATCGCAGTTTGGACACGCGCTTCGACGCCGATTTTGGTGAGCGTGCTGCGTAATGCCAGTGCGTTGATCACTGTTGCCAGCATCCCCATGTAATCCGCGGTCGTTCGATCCATGCCGCGGACGGCGGCGGACGAACCGCGCCAGATATTTCCGCCGCCGATCACAATCGAGATTTGCACACCCAGACTGTGCACATCCTTGATCCGATCAGCGATCTCGCGCACGACCGCGGGCGAAATGTTTTCGCGCGCGCCTCGTTCCTGAAGCGCTTCGCCGCTCAACTTGAGCACGACACGTTTGTAAGCCGGCGTCTCGGTCTTCATGGCAGGCCAAATGAAACGAGAAGATGTCGATCTTGAAAAGGATAAACACGCTCGTCATTCCGAGCGGAGCGAGGAATTTCCCACAGACTCGTTGATCACGCTTGGTATCCTGGGTGATCCAGGCTTTGCTTGACAGATCCCTCTCCCGCGCGGCTGCCGGATCAGGATGACAATGTTCGCCCGCGCAAAAATTCCGCGGCGCTCATGCGGCGCTTTCCTTCGAGCTGGACATCCGTCAGCGATAATGCACGATCAGACGTCGCAACAACAAGTTCCCGGTCTTTCCGCAAAATTTCGCCCGGCTTTCCGCGAAGATCGACAATCGACGCCGCAAAGATCTTTAGATTGCGACCGGAGAACTCAGTGAACGCGCCCGGCCACGGATTATAAGCGCGAATCTTTCGCTCGATGGCCTCGACGCTTTCATTCCAATTGAGGCGCCCCGCTTCTCGATTCAGCTTCGGCGCGTAAGTCGCGAGCGCCTGATCTTGCGGAATGCGCGGCGCGTTACCGGCCGCGAGCAATCGCAACGATTCTAGCAACGCTTCCGGTGCAATCTGTGCGAGTCGATCGTGCAATGTCGCGCCCGTCTCGGATGGCGAGATGTCGATCTTGCGTTGAAGCAAAATGTCTCCGGTGTCGAGACCTTCATCCATGTACATCACAGTCATGCCGGCCTCCCGATCACCGGCCGCAATCGCGGCTTGAATCGGTGCGGCTCCTCGCCAGCGTGGCAAAAGCGATGCGTGCAAATTCAAACAGGCGATTTTTGGAATCTCGAGCACCGCGCGCGGCAAGATTTGACCGTAAGCCATGACAACGATTACGTCCGGCGCGAGCGCGCGAATTTGATCGATCGCTTCGCGATCCTTGATTCGCGCCGGCTGCAGGGTCTGAGCCGGACCGGCGTTTGGCCCGCCGGCTATCAGCGCTTTCTTAATTGGCGGCGCAGTTATTTTTTGCTCGCGGCCAACCGGTTTATCGGGTTGCGTCACAACCCTGCCTAATTCGTGCTCGGACTTTTGTAGCGCCCGCAACGTCGGCACGCCAATTTCGCCCGTGCCGATAAATACGATTCGCATTCGCCGTTTACCGCAGCGATCGAAGAGGCACGTTCCTCCTCCTGCGACTTGGACTGGCGAGCGCTTCGGCCATCATTTTTTCGCCGGCGGTAACTTCGCGTTGTCCGACCGACGAACCGCACTCGGTGCAGAGATAATCGAAAATCTCTCGATCGGGCAGAACTAGAAGCAGCTTCTCGCGGACGGGCGTCGTTGCCCGGCATTTTTCGCAGTAAAGGGTCGAGGCTGTGAAATTCTCAAATTGCTGCTGACTCATGTTTGACGCCGTTTACGCTCGCTAAGATATCGAATAACACTTTCGCGGGTGGCTGCATGGCGTCAATCACGGTGATGCATTCTTTGGGATAATGCGACAGCACCGGCTTCGATTCCTTCTCGTAAATGTCGAGCCGTTTTTGAATGACCTGTTCGTTGGCGTCATCGAGCCGATTGTCTTTTAGCGCGCGCTTCTTTAACCGGCCGAACAACGTTTCGCGATTTGGGCAGGCCAGATGAAAAACTTTTTCAACGTCGATCAGCTCTCGCATGATCTTGGCCTGATTCACATTTCGCGGAATCCCGTCGAGCACCAGAATGTCGATGTCGGGCTTGAACTTGTGGGCGTCGACGGCGGCGTCGATCGCTTCTTTCCAAAGCTCGACCGTGATGTCGTCCGGAACGAGCTGACCTTTGCTCGAGTATTCCAAGAACGCTTTCCCGACTTTCGTGCGGGTGTCGATGGAACGAAACACGTCGCCGCACGGGCAATGAAAAAATCGCGGGATCGTTCCGAGGGTTTGACCCTGGGTCCCTTTGCCGCTGCCGGGCGCGCCAAACAAAATGAACGTGCGGTATTTCATGAAAGCGACTTGTTATACCGCACTCGTGGCAAATCGGGAAGGGAAACGATTATTTCGCAGCAACCGGATCGATGTTGACCCGCCGCCCGCCGCGATCGAAGCGAACGCTGCCGTCGACCAGCGCGAAAATTGTGTAATCGCGGCCGAGCCCGACGTTTTTGCCTGGTAAAAATTTCGTCCCCCGCTGCCGCACGATGATATTGCCGGCAACGACCAACTCGCTGCCGAATCTTTTTACACCGAGCCGTTTGCTAACGCTGTCCCGACCATTCTTAACGCTGCCTTGTCCTTTTTTGTGAGCCATGACTTAGGATTTCTTCGATTTTGAGCCGCCGGTGATGCTTTTGATTTTCACTCGAGTCAACTTCCGGCGATGTCCGACCGTGCGGTGATAGCCTTTGCGCCGTTTGTATTTGAAGGCAATGACCTTTTTGTCCTTCCGTTGCTCAACGACTTCGGCGGTGACTTTCGCGCCGGAGATCAGCGGATCGCCGTGAGTGACGTGCTTGCCATCGGCGAACATCAACACTTCGCCGAAGGTCGCGGTCTTGCCCGCATCGACATCGAGAAGATCGACATCCACCGTGTCGCCTTCCGCGACGCGATACTGCCGTCCGCCGGTCTTGATGATTGCGTAGGTCATAACGTCTTTTCCGGGGAGAAAAAGCCGCGCAAAATCACACAGAAGGGCGGCTTTGACAAGCGGAAAGGTGCCGCAAATAGACAACCCTCACCTGCCGCTTCGCGCCTTCCTCTCCCTGGCCAGGGAGAGGAGTGAGGCGAGGGTCGAAATTATTTTTCGGAAATCAACAACACGATTTCGCCTTTCGGGGGATGCGCTTCGTAGTGCGCGAGCAAATCCGCGGCTGTGCCGCGGCGGAATTCTTCGAACTTCTTAGTCAGTTCGCGGGCAACGCAAAGTTGCCGATCCGGCAAAATGTTAACGCAAGCCTTGAGTGTTTTGGTCAGTCGATAAGGCGATTCAAAGTAGATCGAAGTCTCGTCGCGGGCGGAGGCGGCGCGCAACTCGCGTTCGCGCTGCCCGCTTTTGACCGGGAGAAATCCAGCGACGAAAAATTTTTCGGTCGAAAATCCGGAGCCGACAAGCGCGGTCGCAATTGAAGCGGGCCCCGGGATAATCGTGAAGGGCAGTTCGCGTTTGATGCATTCGCGAATCAATCGTGCGCCGGGATCGGAAAGCCCTGGCGTTCCGGCATCGGTAATTAGCGCGATTTTTTCGCCGGCCGCGAGTCGCTCGATCAGCTGCGCAGTGCGCATTGCTTCGTTGTGCTCGTGATAACTCAGCATCGGTTTGTCGATCCGGTAATGCTTCAACAAAATCCCGGAGTGCCGGGTGTCCTCGGCCGCGACAAGATCGACATCTTTCAAAATTTCCAGCGCCCGCAGGGTGATGTCTCCAAGATTTCCAATTGGAGTAGCGACGACGTAAAGCATTTGGTGAATTTGATAAAACCAACCTGTCTAACCAGAAACGAACGTTATACAGAAGGGATTATTATGAGAATACGCATTTGGATGTTGGCGCTGGCGCCGTTCGCGTTAATTGGCTGCGCCGAGGAAACGCCGCCGGTTACGACCACGACAACTACGACCACCCAAGAGGTGACGACGGGAGTTCCAACCACTGGCGTGGTAACGCGAGAGGTTGTGGTTCCTCAGGCTCCGCCAGTGGTGCGTGTTGAAGCGCAAACTGTCGCTCCAGGTCCGGGTTACATTTGGACCCCCGGCTACTGGCGGTGGACGGGCACAAGCTATGTTTGGGTGTCTGGCTCTTGGGTCAGACCGCCACGGACGACGGCTGTTTGGGTCCGAGGACATTGGGTGAGCAGAGGCGCAGGTTGGGTTTGGGTCCCCGGTCACTGGCGATAAACGGCCTGTTGTGTGCAAATCGGATTTGCATCGCGTCGCGGTGAGCACGTTCTTGCGGCGCGATGCGAAATCCGTCAACGCGCAGTTGGCCGCGAAGAATAATCCGCTTCGTTGCCGGACTTTTCGTTGTTCTTCTGATTACACTGTCGATCCTCTATTTTCGACAGCACTCGCTGGTTTACCATCCGCGTCCGTACGATGAGAGCTATGTCTACGCTCTGCCGGCCAACGGACTCGAAATTAATTACACCGTAGCGACGGCGAAATATGTGGCCTATTACGTTCCCGGAATTCATCCAACGCCAAAACGGCTTTGGATTGCGTTTTGCGGGAACGGTTCGCTCGCGCTCGATTGGACGACGATTCTTCGGCAGTATCCGCCGAACGGTGACGCGTTTCTGCTGATCGATTATCCCGGGTACGGGAAGAACGGCGGCTACGCGACGCTCGCGAGCACGCGCGCGTCCGCGGACAGAGCGCTCAAAGCGCTGACCGAACGGCTCGGAATGGACGAAGATAATTTAACGCTTTCCGCCATCGGCCATTCGTTAGGCGCGGCAGTCGCGCTCGATTTCGCCGCTAATCATCGTGTGCAAAAAATCGTGTTGATCGCGCCGTTCACAACTTTGCGTGAAGAAGCGGCCACAATTTTCGGCGGCTGGATGGCGCGGATGCTGATCGAAAGTTACGACAATCGCGCCAATCTCGCGCAAACCAGGAAACGCAATCCCGACGCGCAGGTCGCAATTTTTCACGGCGCGAACGACGAAGTGATTCCAGTTCGAATGGGACGCGAGCTCGCGCACGAATTTCCGTTCGTGGAATTGTTCACGGTCAAAGGCGCGGACCACGTCAGCGTGCTCAATCACGCCCACGACGACATCATTAATTGGATGAACAATTGATTCCCTGGAACGATCCAAGCTACATAAGGATGCGTGAAACCGACGGCGCAATTTGGTAAGGAGTGTTTTCCCCGCACCGACTGCTTCTTTCAGTCGGGCGCCGGCCGTTGGCACGGCTATTGGTCGAACGACGACGGCGGGCAGTTTCGTCGTTACAACTTGGGCCGCGAATATTTGATCGAGTCGGCGCGGGAACGGGCAAAAGAGATGGCGGTCTTCGCTGTGATTCTGGTTGCCGCCGCCTGGCCGGTAATCTACATGATCGTCAGCGTCGTGCAGCTGCTGCACAAAGGCCGCACGCTCGATCGATAGTGGCAAACTATCGCGGCGGCAGAAATTCGTCGCGGTATTGCGGCGTCGTTTCCGGAGCGAAGCCGTGGCGGGTGATGTTTTCGGTGACAACGCGCGGCACGACAAATTGCAAAAGATAATCGGCGCCGCCCGCTTTGGTGCCGCCGCCGCCCATTTTAAATCCGCCGAATGGATGGCGGCCAACGACCGCACCGGTGCAGGAGCGATTGATGTAAACGTTGCCGGCGACGATCTCCGCTTTGGCGCGCTCGATGTTGGCCGGGCTGCGCGAGAAAAACCCGGCGGTCAGCGCGAATTCGGTGCCGTTCGCGATCTCGAGTGCTTCATCAAGATCGCGCGCCCTGATGACGCTGAGCACCGGACCAAAAATCTCTTCGCACGCTATCCGCGTCTTCGGACTGACGTTCGTGAAGATCGTCGGCGGAATGAAAAAGCCTTTTTGCGGGACATCGGCTCGTTGGAAAGCGAGTCGTGATTCGTTCTTGCCGATGTCGATGTATTCGAGAATTCGTTTGTAAGCGGTCCCATCAATTACCGGCCCAACCGTGATCCCCGGCTCTTCCGGATTTCCAACGCGCAAACTGGCGGCGGCATTGAGCAGGCGCTCCATCGCGCGCGGATAAATTTCCTCGAGGATGATGAGCCGCGAACAGGCCGAACATTTTTGTCCCTGATAACCGAATGCGGAATAAATCGTGTCGACGATTGCTTCGTCGAGATCGGCATCGGCGTCGATGATGACAGCGTTTTTGCCGCCCATCTCACAAATGACCCGCTTCAGCTCGCGCTGACC
>QHPY01000067.1 GCA_003219215.1 Verrucomicrobiota bacterium
TGGCGTTTGTCGTGTGCGTATTATCACTGTCTTTAATTGTTTACGCTCTCAATGAATCAATAGGCCGTCACCAGGCTGTGGTCCTACCCCTGAGCTTCGCTCTTGGATACACCGTTTGGTCATTGTTGCATCGGATTCTTCCACTAGCGCTCATCGTCACAACATCTGTGTTTCTTGCTTTGCACATGGGTATGCGGCAGCGGGTCGCCGTAGCGGTCGTTACGATTGGTGGTTTGGCCGCATTAAATTTCTGGGTGCCTAACCCGACGGTGTACTGGCCGACGGAATTCCTTGGCAACCGTACGCTCCCAGAAATGGCTCGCGAAACATTAACATATTGTCTCATTCGACCTCCCGACGTTACGCTTTCCTCCCAAGCCGCCTTCGAAGCAGAAGCCCGTTGGCAGTTCGCTGAAGAAGCCGCGCGTTTTTGGATTGTCTTCATTGCGTGGTGTATATGTCTTGGCGTGCTTTGGAGTGTCGACTGTCGCTCTAACCAATCGCTCGAGCCAACCGCTGACCGCTGTGAAGTCCACATTTGATTTTATGAAACAGTTCTCCATGTTTGCGACGCTCGTCGCCGCCAGCGGTGGCTCAGCTCCGTCTCGTTAGGCCTCGGGCGCTTGACACCATCGATAAAATAAAAGCTATGGGATCGTTCGAATCAGGCGGTGGACAGCGCTTTCCTTACACCTACGAGCAGGTGTTTGAGGGTCTGCTCAAGATTCTTCCACAGAACCGCTTTAAGGTTAAGTCGCGGGACAAGGACATTGGCAGGATAGAATGCTCCTCTGGCGCCGCACTGTTTTCGTGGGGCGAAAACATTTCGATTTCAGTAGAGGAGATCGATCCCTACAGCACACGACTCAGCATTCATTCCAGCCTCAAGGTGCAAGGTACGCGTCAGGCGGTGATTTCTGGTGAGGGCACGAACACTCGCCCCGTGACGGTCATTGTTTCTGCACTCAGTAACTACCTGAGGACCCAAAAGAAGCCAGTGCGACCTGCCATCTCGGAGGCTGCAGTTCCTCCGCCGCCGCCAGCGCGCTCTCTTTCATTTTTCATCTACATCAAAGACGAAGTCAAAGGCCCGTTTTCAGCGGCACAGATTAAAGCTCTTTTGCAGGTCGATTCTGTTACGCCGACAACTCCCTGCATTCCAGAAGGCAGCCAAGAATGGCAGACCGTTGCAGACTTCGTTTCATAGCGTCATGGATTTCATTTTCTGTCGCTAATTGGCACCAACGCTTATATGCCACTATCTGATGGGACTCTGGGAAAAGGAGGATTATGCACTTGCCCATTTTCTCGGCCTAGGCGGCGGGCGCTGGCAAGTAGTTTCCCGAATAACCATAATCATCCCGGGCAAGGAGGAACCAACCGCATCTGCAGCGTCGACAAAAACACGCTGATTCGGCGCGGCCTAACCAGACGATGCAGCCAACCCAGCACTTTGTTGTAAGCTCTCGGTTGATGCGCACGCCAATTCTCAAAGTGCTGGGTGGCTTATCTCTTTCTCGTTAGACGAATGCGCGCGCTGCTGATCCTCGCGTCCCTGCTCACGGCGTGCGAGACGACGTGGCAAGTTCACCAAGGACCTAACCAAGCGCCGGAGCTATCCGCCACCCGGCGCGTGTTCACATTTTACATGATTAAAACTGTTTCAGTCCCAGCCACGCTCGCGCTCGGTAGCCGTAGCTCAGGTTGTTCTCGTTAGATGGTGAGCGCCGGTCGATTAGTTGCGATTCTCGCAGTGATGGCGTTGGTGGCCTGCGGCACCGTCGAGCAGAATTCCTGGACTTTCGGTGTTGCCCGGGAAGACGCAATGGAGATTGGCCGTCTCATTCACGCATCGCACCCGAACTGCAAAATTCACATCACGAAGTTATTGAACGTCTCACGTTAATTTCGACCGATGGCCGCACACTCACCGCGCGCTCGGAAATGCAATCGAACAAGATTGTGCGCTTCAAAATTCATCACGGTAAGGTCTGACCAAACGATGAAGCCAACGGCCCCATTGCGAGATAAGTTCAATGTGTTTGCCACGACACGCTCGATTTCATGTCGGTGCCCGGCCTCCCTAGTGCGATTCGCGCTTTCGCGCTCACGCACTCCCGCCGTATTGCTTTTCAGCGCTAGCCGTGGCTTATCTCTTTCTCGTTAGGCGGCGCGATTCTGGAATTGTTACTATGCAACCAAGCAGAATCTTTGAGACGGTGCTATATGCGGAGGATTTGGCCGCTGCGGAACGGTTTTATCACGAGGCGCTGGGACTGGAAGTGATAGAGCGTGGCAATCTGGCTGCGGTTTTCCGATGTGATGGTGGAGTTCTGCTGATCTTTGATCCTCGAAAGAGCGCTGCGCCAGGTCGGGATGTTCCTGCCCACGGGACTTCGGGTGCCGGGCACGTGGCGTTCGCTGCAAAGCCGGAGGACCTTGAGGCGTGGCGGAAGCAATTGCGTCAGGCTGGAATCTCGATCGAACGAGAGGTTGACTGGCCCGAAGGTGGGCGTTCGATCTATTTTCGTGACCCAGCGGGCAATGTAGTTGAGCTGGCTCCACCAACCATTTGGGGTGGCGGTTGGAAATTTTGACTCGGATGACGCCGCCTAACAATGCGATGCAGCGAACCGCGGACCCTCCTTCTGCGTAGCTTTCACTCGATACGAACGTCTCTGGTAGTTCGCGCGGTCGCTGATATTGTGTCTCGTTCGGCAGACTCGATAGACCAAATGATCGCATTCGGTGAGTAGGATCGATGAAGAGAGCCATGACTAGCGGAAAGCGACTGAACCATGAGCCGCCGGCCGTGACAGCGACGCTCGGATGGCGGTACCACCATATCGGGATTCCACACACGCAGCCCCGTGCTCAAGAGCATCATGTCGCGCACCTCGGGGTTCATGTCTCCGGTTTTGAGACCAGTCCCTACGGGATCGAGTGGATCCGGTTCGAGCCGCATTGCCACGTGCCCGAGATCGTCAAAATTGTTCCGCACATCGCCTTTGCCGTCGACGATTTGGACGAAGCCCTAAAAGGTAGGGAGATTTTGATCGCACCGACCGAGCCATCGGTTGGAGTTCGTGTTGCGTTCATACTTGACGATGGAGCACCAGTTGAGCTGTTGGAGTTTTGCCCGGCCAAGGCGGTCCGCCCAAAGACAAGGCACGCTGCCGAACGTTAGGTGCCACGGTAAAGTCATCAAACGACACAAAGGAGGTAGGTGATGCAGATTGATCTGATTGACCCGAAGAAGACGGCAATGATCGTGGTCGACATGCAAAACGACTTCGTAGCTGCGGGCGCTGCCATGGAAACGCCTGCGGCTCGTGCAGTGGTGCCCAAGCTCGCCGAAGCGCTAAAACTCTGCCGCGCGGCCGGAATCAAAATCATCTACACGGCGCATGTGCACCGCCGCGATGGATCCGACATGGGATTGTTCGATGACATGCATCCGCCAATCGCCAATCGTAACGCATTAGTTGATGGCACGCCGGGCATTGACATCTACCCGGAGTTGGCGCCGGCAGCTGGCGAACATGTCATCAAGAAGCATCGGTACAGCGGCTTTTTTGGCACGGATCTGGACATTATCCTGCGCGAGTGGGGAGTGGATACCGTCATCATCTCCGGGACGACCACCGAGAATTGCTGTCACGCCACGGCGCGGGACGCGATGTTTCGCAACTATCGAGTCGTCTTTCTATCCGACGCGACCGCTACCTACGACTATCCAGATCGAGGATTTGGCGCGATGTCGAACGCCGACGTCCACCACGCAATGCTGGTGATTCTCGCGGCGTCAACCGCCGATGTAATGTCGGTCGAAGACATGAGGGCGCGAATCAGCACCTAACAAATCGCTGGAGCCAATCGCTGGCCGGCGTACTGAAAGGATGAAGGATAATTTATGAAGGATGAAGTGAAAGCAAAACTCGCTCTCGTCAGCGGTGGCTGAGCTTGGTCTCGTTAGATGTAATGACCTCACGAGGTAGCATGTTCGCATTCGGCGCACTCGCGGTTATCGCGTTTGGCTACTACTTCGCCGTCGTAGTCGGGATGCTGCTGCTTACGCCGTTCGTGTATCGATTGGCCAGTTTTGCTCTCGATGCCGGCTTGCTGTTAGCGCTGCTCACGATCATTGCCGCCGCATTTGCAGCGCGGAAGCATCGCGCGAGCAGATCGCAGGTCATCGTGTGCGCAGTCACTGGGCTGATTCTGATCGCACTTTCGGCACTTGCTCTGTATGCAACGCGTTACATCTAACCAAGCGCTGCAGCCAACCCAGCACTTTGTTGTAAGCTCTCGATGATGCGCACACTGATTTTCAAAGTGCTGGGTGGCTCAGCTTGGTCTCGTTAGGCGTGGGCCGCCCGATGGTCGAAGTTGTTTACTACGTCGCTAGCAGTTTAGACGGCTACATTGCGACGAGCGATGGCAGCGTCGAATGGCTCTCGCGCTTCCACACTGCCGGAGAGGATCACGGTGCCGGGGAGCTAGAGTCTTCGGTCGATGCGCTCCTGCTTGGCAGTCACACTTATGAGTTTGCTCTGAAGCTCGGTCAATGGCCATCGCCGAATACTCCATCGTGGGTGTTCACCCATCGCGACCTGCCGATACTTGACCCGAGCATCACTCTTACCTCTCAAAATCCGGGCGAGGTTATCGGGTTGCTAGCGGCTCGCGGGTTGGGCCGCGCCTGGCTTATGGGCGGCGGTAAGCTGGCGGCTTCGTTCCACGCCGAAGCGCTTATTTCCCGCTACATTATTTCGATCTTCCCGATACTCCTCGGCTCGGGTGTGCCGGTTTTCGCGCCGCATTCGTCCGGGGCCGACGAACTGCGCTTTATCAGCGCGACGCCGTTCAAAAGCGGCATCATTCAGCTTACTTATGAGCAAGCCCCGAACGCCTAACCAATCGCTGGAGCCGTCGGCAGGCCGCTGCGTAGCAAGGATGAATTATGAAGGCTGAAATTAAAACAGATCGCGCCACCACCTCCCGTGGCTTATCTCTTTCTCGTTAGGTGTTTCAGCGCTTTCCGTGTGAAAGAAAGACCATTTGAGGCCACCGACCTGTCAGGCGTCATGGAGATTTACACCGCTTCGATTCACTCTTTGGCAGCGCCCTACTACTCACCGGACCAGATTGCCGCTTGGGCCCCCGTTTCACCCAGCGCTGCGCGCTGGCAGGAGCGACTTTCTAAGCTTCACACCATTGTCGCCGAGTATG
>QHPY01000029.1 GCA_003219215.1 Verrucomicrobiota bacterium
GACCATTCGACGAAAGTTACCGCACCTTCAAATGCCGATCCTGCGGATTGATTGTTTGGAAAACGATGGCCGGCCGATTGTTCGAACGCTCGGAGCTGGAAAAACTTTTAACTGAGAAACAAGTTGGCCCGCTGGAAGGTTTTCGAAGCAAAGTTGGCCGCAAGTTCAACGCCACCGTCAAACTCGGCGAAGATTTCAAACCGGCCTTCGATTTTGGCGAGAACGGTCATGATCAAACGGTAAAGATCGACGCTGAGAAGCACGAGGCGCTCGGACTTTGTCCAATTTGCCAGAAAGGCCAGGTTTACGTCCTTGATCGCGCCTATGCCTGCGAGAACGCGGTTTCCAAGGAAAAAACCTGCACCTTCCGGATTAGCAAGAACATCCTGCACCGCGAAATTCCGAAGGAGCAGGTGCAAAAGTTGATTACAATCGGCAAAACCGATCTTCTTCCGAAGTTTGTTTCCAAGAAAGGGCGCCCATTCTCGGCGCGCCTCAAATTGGAAAATGGAAAAGTCGGTTTCGAATTCGCCGAAAGAAAACCAAAGAAGAGCGCGCCGCGCAAAGCAGTCGCGGCCTGACCGAACAACAATTCCAAGCGTTAAAGATCGTTGACGCCACAACGCGTGGTGTGTTATTTAGCCTTTTAACACTATGCGTTGCCCCAAGTGCGGGTCGCGTGATGACAAAGTCATCGATTCCCGTCAATCTCGCGATAGCTCGAGCATTCGCCGGCGCCGCCAATGCCTCAAATGCGGATATCGCTTTACCACTTACGAGGAAATCGAGCGCTCCGATCTCCGGGTCGTGAAGCGCGACCGTACGCACGAACCGTTCGATCGCCGGAAGCTCGCCGGCAGCATCGCCAAGGCTTTCGAGAAGCGTTCCACCAGCTTGCTAACTCTTGAGCAGCTCGTCGATGAAATCGTCCACGATCTGGAAACGGGCGGCCGCGAAGTCCAGTCGACCGCTATTGGGGCAAAGGTCCTCGAAAAATTGCGCGGCATCGATGAAGTCGCGTATCTGCGTTACGCCTCGATCCATCGGCGCTTCGAAGATGTCGATCAATTCGTCGATGCCATCCACGCGTTGGGCAAGACGGCAAAGCCTGACTCAAAGCAGCGTGAATTATTTCCACCGGATCAAGTGAATCATGGTCGCGTTTAAAGAAGAATTTCCATATTTGCGCTGCGACTCGGGTCAGCTCTTTGAGTTCGACCGCAATTGGTTGCACGCCGCCATCAATCGCGCCGCCGATCAGGCCGGTTATCCGAGTTGGTGGTTAACCGAGCACGTTACTGAGAGCATTGCGTTTTACTTGCATCTACGAAACGACGAGAACGTTGTTGCGTTCAAGCAGCTTCAGGAAACGGTGCAGTACGTCCTAAAAGCGATCGGCTACAAGGAAATCATTCCGTATTTCGCACCGGCACCGCCTCCTATTTCGGTTTCGTTGGTCGACATCGCCCATCAAGCCGGCAGCGGTTACGAGCTCGCCTTTTTCGATCTTCTTGAAAAACGACTCAATTCGCTGATCGAGACCGGCGTGGACAATCTTCAGCTTTGTTCGTTGCAACCGTGTGTAAAACATTTGCGCTGCACGCGAGTCTGGACCCGCGCCTGCGATTCTTTACGGGAAGAGATTGTCTGCTTCATTCGTGAACGGCTGACAACAACCACCAGCGAGCGTTTAAAATGTTCGCTGCGGTGATTCCTCAGTCCGACCATTTGCCATGACCATCTTCGAAAAAATTATCGCGCGTGAGATTCCGGCGAAAATTATTTGGGAAGACGACGACGCGATTGCTTTTCATGATGTAAATCCGCAAGCACCGGTCCACGTGCTGATCGTTCCTAAGAAGGCGATCCCTCGTTTGGCCGTCGCCACTGAAGCCGAGCGCGCCGTTCTCGGAAAACTGTTGCTGGTTGCGGGCGAGCTCGCAAAAAAGCTCGACATCGAGAGGACCGGGTATCGCGTTGTCATCAACAGCGGACCGGACGCGGGCGAAAGCGTGCCGCATTTGCACGTTCATTTGTTAGGCAAACGCGCGCTGGCCTGGCCGCCCGGGTAAGGCTTGTCCTGAGCGCAGTCGAATGGATCGATACTAAATGGCGGCAACGCTCGACCCCGTCCGGCCGATCAAGTTGGACGAAATCAAAGACGCGCGACAGCGAATCGCGAAGACAATCGTGCGCACGCCGCTCGTCCGCCTCGAACTTGGTCCAGATTTTCCAGACGTCCGGCTGAAGTTGGAAAATCTCCAACCAATTAACGCTTACAAATTGCGCGGCGCTGCCAACGCGGTCGCGATGTTGCCCGAGCCGGAGCGCAAACGTGGAGTCTGGACGATCAGCGCCGGCAACGCGGGACAGGGGGTCGCTTATGCTGCGCGACAAGCCGGCGTTCCTTGCACGGTAGTCGCAATTGAAACTGCGCCCGAATCGAAGCTCGCGCGCATGCGCGAGCTCGGTGCAAGATTAGTTCTCGTTTCGTACGACGTCGCTTGGAAAGCGCTCGATGATCGTGCGTTCCCCGGCGTCGATGGAACATTCGTTCATCCGTTCGACGACCATAATTTCATTGCCGGCCACGGAAGCATGGGTCTCGAGATTTTGGAAGACGCGCCTGACGTGAAGGCGATCGTCGCTAGTATTGGCGGTGGCGGATTAATCACTGGAGTCGCCAGCGCGGTTAAAGCAATCAGGCCGGAGATTAAGATTTTCGGAGCTGAACCCGAAACGGCGGCGCCGGCCGCGTTGTCGTTCGAGAAGGGTTCGCCGCAAGTTTTTAAAGACTGGAAAGCATCGTTTGTCGACGGAGCCGGTGGACAGAGCGTGTTCCCGCGAATGTGGGAACGAATGAAACCGCTGGTGGACGATTACATCGTCGTCACTTTGGACGAAACCAAGAAAGCGATGCGAATGATGGCTGAAAAAGCGCGAATCATTTCGGAAGGCGCCGGCGCTTTGCCATTGGCCGCGGCGTTGACAGGAAAAGCGGGTAAAGGTCCGATCGTCGCCATCGTTTCCGGCGGCAACATCGACCTGAAGAAGTTCTTCGAGCTGATCGCTTGACCAGCTCAATGCGAGTGGATCATTTCGCGGGATCCAGCGACATTGCTGACGAGCAAGTCAACCAAGACACCGTAGAGCATTACTGTTCGCATCTCCGTCTTCGAGCGGAAGTAAAAATAGCCAAGGACGAGATAAACGGCGTAGCCGCCAATCACCACGCTTCAGCCGCCGTCGTTGGCAGTGTGACGATCGATGACGGCGACAAGACCAAGGGGAAACATCCACGCTAGTGCTCACAGGCCTGGCGCAGTTACAAGCAGCGCGAGATTTCACCGTCATCGGCGTGCCCACGGGCGCATTATTATAGAAATGTTCCGCCATCCCTTGCGGTAATCGAATGCAACCGTGCGATGCTGCGAACGGCGGAACATAGCCCTGGTGCATCGCGTAACCGCCATTGAAGTGCATGCAATACGGCATCTTCGCCGGATCGAAATGCGTGCCGCGCGGTTGGCGGTCTTTGCGGACGTCGATGTTTTGCACTACAACATTGCCTTCGCTATCGATGTAATCCCCCTTTTTTCCCTGTGGAAACGGTCGATTCGCCGACCAAATGTTTTCCTTTATAAAAGTAAGCTTTTTGCTCGGCCAGATGAACAACGATGCGCGGCTCGCCGTGGGCGCCTTCGTCATTCCACCAACCGGGCGCTGGGGTTGGCATTATGGCCGCGAGTGGCTTTTGTAATTGCTGTGGCATTTCCTCGCAGCTGCAAAACAAAACCGCGATCGCTCCCACGAGCGCGAATTGAATGAACCAGCTCAGTCTCATAAAGCGACGGATATTAACGCGCAGTTGGTTAGGCGGTGCAATGCGAAACATTGAAATACTGGTCAGAGTTACCGCTCGTCCGGCTCGGACCTGGTTTGACCATCCACATCGATGGAAATACGCTCGTTTCATGGCCACGCTCACCAAGACCGCATCCTCATCTCCCAAAGAACGCACCACGCGCGCCGTTCGGCCGCCGATTAATCTGGAAAATTGGATCCAAGAGAATCGCGAAAAATTCAAACCGCCGGTCAGTAATCGGTATCTTTATGACGGACGCGACTTTTTTGTGATGGTGATCAAAGGCCCAAATGCGCGGAACGATTTTCATCTGGTCGACTCCGAAGAATATTTTTATCAGCTCAAAGGCGACATTAAAGTGCGCATCCGGGAAGGCGACTCCATCGTCGATCATCTCGTGCGCGAAGGCGAAACGTTCTTCATTCCGCCCAATGTTCCGCACGCGCCGGTCCGTCCGCCCGACACCATCGGGGTTGTAGTCGAGCGACGTCGTCCGCCGGGAGAACACGAACACGTGATCTTTTACTGTGAGAAGTGCGGAGCGCTCGTTGAAGACATCGATTTCGATTGCGCCGACATCGTCGAGCATTTCAGCAAGGCGATGCTCGATTTCTGGAACGACGATGCGCGCCGAACCTGCAAGAAATGCGGCACAAAGGTTCCGCAGCCGCAGCCGGTCAGACCTTTCTAGCGGCGTTTGTTAATCGCCGGTCCGGCTCGGACAATGAAGATCGACATTCATACCCACATTCTGCCGCGCAATTGGCCCGACCTCGACGCGAAGTACGGTTATAGCGGATTCGTTAGGCTCGACCATTACAAACCTTGCTGCGCCAGGATGATGATCGGCGACCGCGTCTTTCGCGAGATCACCGACAACGTTTGGGACCCCAAGCGCCGCATCGAAGAATGCGACCGCGAGAAAGTTTCGATGCAGGTGCTTTCGACTGTGCCGGTGATGTTTAGCTATTGGGCGAAGCCGGTCGATGCGCTCGATCTTTCGCGGCGGTTGAACGATCACATTGCCGAAGTAGTTCGTGCTCATCCCAAAAGATTCGCCGGGCTGGCGACGATTCCGTTGCAAGATCCCGATCTGGCCGCGACCGAACTCGAACGATGTATCCGTGAATTGGGATTGCGCGGCGCGCAGATTGGCACGCACGTGGACGCGAACCCTCACACCGGTCGCATCGACACTTTGAATTTGGACAATGCGTCGTTGCAGCCTGTCTGGAGTGTGGCCGAGCAACTTGGCGGGGCGATCTTCGTTCACCCCTGGGACATGCTCGGCAGAGAGCGCATGCCGAATTACTGGTTGCCGTGGCTCGTCGGAATGCCAGCCGAAACGTCGCTCGCGATCTGCTCGATGATTTTTGGCGGCGTCTTCGAGCGATTTCCGAAACTTCGCGTCGCCTTCGCCCATGGCGGCGGCGCGTTTCCATTCACAATCGGACGAATCGAACATGCATTTCATGTGCGCCCGGATTTGGTTGCGATCGATAACACGAAAAACCCAAAAAGCTATCTTGCGCGTGGCAATGTTCCGGCGCGTTTTTTTGTCGATTCCCTTGTTCACGATCCCCACGCGCTGAGGCTGTTGCTCAAATTGTTCGGACCGCAGCGCGTTGCCTTCGGTTCCGATTATCCGTTTCCGCTCGGGGAAGCACACCCGGGCAAACTCATCGAATCCTTGAAGCTTTCCGTAAAAGAAAAGGCGCAAGTTCTCTCCGGCACCGCCCGCGAATTCCTCGGGCTCTGATTACCGCCAGTCCGGCTTGGACTACATTTCGTGTCGGATCGCCCAGAGATCGTGGAAAATCGGCTTAAATAATGACTCTTTTAGGAATGGCACACCCGGCGATCCGCCGGTGCCTTTCTTCGCGCCGATCGTGCGCTCGACCAGTTTGATGTGGCGGTAACGCCATTCCTGCAGTCCCTCATCGAAATCGGTCATGAGCTCGAACAAGATCGAGACTTCAGGTAAACTTTTGTAGAGCCGCAAAATTTCTTTCTGGACCAGCTCGTTCGGTCCGTTCGGTTGCGAAAGGTCCCGGTTTTTCAATTCGGCGGGAATTTTCGCGCCGCGCTTTTCCAGAAAATCGTAGAAATGATCGATCACCGTTCGTTCGCGCAGCCGTTGTTGCAGCCGATCCGCTCCCGGAAAATCCGGCTTCACGTATTTCAAGGTCGATTCGCGCTTGTAACCGAGCACGAACTCGATTTCACGAAATTGCACAGATTGAAACCCGGACGCCGTCTCGAGCCGGTCGCGAAAACTCGAGAACGACGACGGCGTCATTGTTTCGAGGATGTCGATCTGCGCCACCAGCACTTTCATGATGGTCCGGACGCGCTTGAACGAGTGAATCGCGCCGAACAGATCCCCTGCGGAAAAATCCTTTTTTATTTTCTCAAACTCATGGAGCAACTGTTTAAACCAAAGCTCATACGTTTGATGAATAATGATGAACAACATCTCGTCGTGTTCCGGCGGCGTTGACCGCGGCTTCTGCAGCGTGAGCAACTTCTCCAGATCCAAGTAATTGGCATAGGTTAAGGGAGGCATATTGCGTTCTCTCAACTCTCAACCAGCTGTCGCGCCGTAGCTTTGCGCGAAGGCGGATCAACTCTTAACTTCTTTCGAGTCAGCGGCGGCATTTCTCAATGCTCTACGCCGCATGCGCGCACGTCAACACGCGCGACAGCCTAAGCTCAGCAGTTGAGGTTACGTCCGGAGCGCGCGGACGGGATCGATCCGCGTGGCGCGACGAGCGGGAAGAAAACAGGCCAGCAACGCGACTCCAACAAGCACGACTAACGCTGAGCCGTAGGAGACCGGATCGCGTAGACTGACTTTGTAGAGCAGATTGCTCATCAAACGGGTCAGCAGGAGCGCGGCGATTGCACCGATTACGATTCCGGCAGTCGTTAATCGGAGACCGCGCGAAATAACCAGTCGCAACAGATCGCCCGTGCCGGCGCCGAGCGCCATTCGTAAACCGAGCTCGCGTGTGCCTTGCGAAACAGAATATGACATCACCGCGTAGAGTCCGATCGCCGCGAGAAACAGCGCCATCGCTCCGAAGATCGACACCAGTGTCACAGCCAATCGCTGGCTGTAACTCTTTTCATCGATTTGCTCCTGTAGCGGAGACGCGGGCCACGGCGCCAGATTCGGATCAAGTGCGTGAACCTCGCGGGCGAGCGCATTCATGATCGCACCGGGTTTTTCGCGTGTGCGAATAAGCAGACTATTCTGGACACCAAAATTCTGCCGGAGCGGCACATAAAAAAAGGGTCCGGGAGGCTCGAGCTTCGTGCGATAGTTTGCATTTTTTGCAATGCCGACAATTTCCATCCAACGATCCTTGACTTTGAGGCGTTGACCGAGCGGATTTTTGCCGGGCCAATATTTCGCGCCCATCGTTTCGTTAATAATCGCGACCGGCGGAGATCTTTCGTCGTCAGTGCGAGCGAACTCACGGCCGGAAACGATCGGGATCCCAATCGTTGCGAAATAATCTTCCGCGACTTCATTGTACTCGGACGTTGGTTGCTCGTTAGGCGCGGGCTGGTAGCCGTCAATCTCGAGCGGTGCGGAAGAATAAACTTTGTAGCTGAACGGGTTGACGCGGTTTAATGTGGCCGATTCG
>QHPY01000030.1 GCA_003219215.1 Verrucomicrobiota bacterium
CAGCCGCGCGACAATTTCGCCCGCTGTCTGCTGGCTCAGTTGGGTTGCGCTCTCAATTCTGGCATGTCGCTTTTCAATCTCGAGTCGAAGCAGGCGCTTGTAGTACTGTAAGACGTCCATGAAATGGCGCGGACGCTTTGCGATTAATGATTGCACGAGCGACGCGATCTTGCCGCGATCGAGTTGCCCGTCGGTAAAACTGGCGTGCAACAGTCCCCGGGAAAGCTGGCGAATTTCCTTGTTAATCTTCATCCGGCAACCTGGCGCGCGGCTTCTTCTTGCAGGCGCTTCTCGTCCTCGGGCGTGAGCACCTTGCCGGTGACCTTTGCAGTTGTATCGATTACCAACCGGCCAAGTTCTCGTTTCAGATTTTGCATTTGCCGTTCGTGCTCGAATGCTGCCGCTTCCTTGGCCTTGGCGACAATTTGTTCGGCGGCAGCGATTGCTTCCTGCTGTTTCCGCTCGGCCAGATGCGCGCTGCTCTCGCGCGCTTCGTCGATCATTCTTTGCGCATCAGCGTTCGCCTTTGCCACAATTTCCTGATAGCGCTTCTCTGCTTCAGCGAGTTCCTTTCGGATCTTCTCCGCGTTGAGCTGACCTTCTTCAATTTTTCGCCGGCGATCTTCGAGCACGGCCAGAATCGGCTTGTAAGCGAATTGGCGGAGCAAAACCACGACGATGCAAAAGCTAATAACCTGGGACAGAAAAAGTTCCCACTTCCAGCCGAACGTATCGGCGGTATCGCGCAACGTCTCGGAAAAACCTCCCGCTGCGGCGGCAATGATCGGGTTCATCAATTTAGCACTCGAGCACGAGGGCCATCACCCTCATGCTCGGAATGCTCAGTGACCCAGCAGGAACAACGCGTAGAACACGATCGCTTCAGTGAAGGCGATCGCAAGAATTCCGTGCACCAGAACCTGCGTAAAGGCGCCGGGATTTCGGCCGACAGCCGTCGCCATTCCCAGGCCGGTGAGACCTACGCCGATTCCTACGCCCATCGCGGCGAGGCCGACGTGAATGCTTCCGGTCATTTCTGCTAGTAGTGGTAATATCATAGTTTCGTTTTTGTTTGGTTCGGCGACCTCACTTTAAAGTCGCCTAAATTTTCAATGCGCGCGCTCCGGGCCATGGTCATGCTGCGCGATTAACATCGTGAAAACCGCTGTCAAAAGCATAAAGACGAGCGCTTGGACAATGCCGACGAGGATTTCCATAAAATAAAACGGAAGCGGCAAAAACGGCGCGAGGTACGGGTTCATCGTCGACATCGCCTCCAGAATACTTTCACCGGCGTAAATGTTCCCAAAAAGTCGAAAGCTCAGCGAAATCGGCCGGAAAAGAATCGAAATCACTTCGAGCCAGCCGACCATGAAGAAAATCACTGCCATCAGGATTTTCAAAACTCCCGTGGTCTCGCCTTTTGGGGCAAAGAGATGTCTTAAAAAACCCCCAACCCCTTGCGCTTGAAGGGCCCAGACGATCCAAAGCAAAAAGAAAATGGCAGCCATCGCCGTCGTCATGTTCAGATCTGCGTTGCCGCCGCGGAGAAGTGGCCGGTCAATGTGGAAAGCGCCGTTCGTATCGTAATGTCCCCAGCCAATCGTTCCGACGCCGGGGATAAGGCCAAACCAATTCACGAATAAAATAAAGATAAAAATCGTCGCGAAAAACCAAAAAGTTTTCCGGACCAGCTCGCGCCCGATGATTCCCTCAAGAAAATTATAGAGACTCTCCACCAGCCATTCCCAGAAATTTTGAATGCCGCTCGGGATGGGTTTGATCGTGCGGGTCGCGATTTGCGCGAAAACGATGATGCCGGCAGCAACGATCCAGGTCACCAGCATCGAATTTGTGACCGCGAACTTGCCTATCTCAACGATCGGAGCCGGTTTTAGCGGGACACCTTCATGTTCAGCCTGCGCTGGCGCTGCGGTTTCCGCCGCGAATGCAGAGCTGGCCAACGCTGCACTGAACATCAGCGCCAGGATCGACATCAGTAAATAACGGTTGCGCATTTCGGTGTTAGCCAAGGCACGGCTCTCTTCGCCGTGATCTCTCGCGCTCCGAAGTCGAGCCGCGAATCGCGACGCGTGTGCGTTTCAAAGAGCGAAACGGCTACAGTTCGAGCCATTCCGCGAGCTTCTTCTTTAGCTCGTCGATCCCCTCGGCTTTCGCTGCCGAGATTGGCACGATGTCGATCTTCGGAAATTTCCTGCGCAGTGCATTGAGATTTTCCTGCGCGTTGGGCAAATCCATTTTGTTCGCGATCACAAACCAGGGACGCTGGGACAACAGCGGATCGTAAAGATCGAGCTCTTTGCGCAGTTGTTGCACGTCTTCGACTGGATTGCGCCCTTCGCTTCCCGCAACATCGACAACGAACAAGAAAATCCGGCAGCGCGTGATATGTCGCAAGAATTCATGACCCAGTCCGAGTCCGCGATGCGCCCCTTCAATCAAACCGGGAATGTCTGCTATCGCTGTCCGCCGATATTCGGAAAATTCCACTACGCCGATGATTGGATGCAGCGTCGTGAACGGATAGGCCGCAACTTTCGGCCGGGCGGCGGAAATTTTTCGGAGCAAGGTCGATTTGCCGGCGTTCGGATAGCCGACAAGCCCGGCATCAGCGATCGTACGCAGTTCAAACAAGAAGTGCCCTCGCTCGCCTTCTTCGCCTTCGGTGTATTCGCGCGGTGCCCGATTGCGAGAACTTTTGAAATGCACATTCCCCTTCCCACCCGCGCCGCCGCGACGAAGGACAAACTCCTGACCGTCGCGCGTAAGATCGATAAGTGGTTCGATTGCTGATTGCTGATTGCTGATCGCTGATTCATCGGAATTCGGCGCTAAACGTTGGGCGTTGGGCGTTGGGCGTTTTCTGTCTTCTGCTGGCCAAACGATTGTTCCCACCGGAACCTTCACGATCTTCGACGGCGCGGAGCGGCCATGCATTTTCTTTCCCATTCCGTGTCCGCCGTTCTTTGCTTTGATGATCGGCTCGTAGAAAAGGTCCGAGAGATTGTCAACATGCCGATCCGCGCGCAGAATGACGTCGCCGCCACGACCGCCGTCTCCGCCATCGGGTCCACCTTTCGGCACAAATTTCTCCCGCCGAAAGCTCACCGACCCGCGCCCGCCACTGCCCGCTTGTGCAAAAACTTTGATCCGATCGACAAACATTACTCGTTTTTCCGTTAAACAATTGGAGCTTTCATCCGTCGAAGTATTTATGCGACTCCAACGACTAAGCTTAATCGGTTTCCTTGCATTTGCTGGGTTTTGCTGCGCTCAAACATCGCTGACGCCAATGCCTGTGCCTGAAACAGGTGACACAGGAATTGAAGGCGTGATCACGGTTGGACCAACTCACGGTGGCCCGGTTCGACCCGGCATGCCCAGTTCGGCGCCGCTGGCGAATGCGACTTTCGTTGTCGCTAATGAAAGCAACGCGGTCGCAGAGTTTACGACTGACAATCAAGGTCATTTCAAAGTTTCTCTCCCGCCCGGTCATTACACCGTGACAAAGAAAGAACGGCAAAAGGGAATCGGGCGCTATGGACCGTTCGACGTCGAGGTTGTCGCCGGCCAGATGACGAAAGTCGAATGGCAATGCGACACCGGAATGCGCTCAGCAACGTGACGTTGCATTCAGAATCACGAGTGTAGCTCACCGCCGCGCTCCGGTCTCGGTTTTGTCCTGTGCCTGCATCACGCCTCGAATCTTCGCGCCGGGATCGAGTTGCTCGACGGTTTGTTCGTCTTCGTTTGCGGCAAGGTGCGCTTTCCGATGGCGAAGACGGTCTAGTCGGCTCGCTTTTTACTTCACCCAGTTTGGCGGCCGCTTTTCGTTGAACGCCGCGATGCCTTCGCGCGCTTCGGCGGATTCGCGCGCTTGCATGTGATGCTTCAAGGCGAGATCGACATCTTGCTTTACCGACGTCGCCCAAAGTTCCTCGATTACGCGCTTGGTTTGCGCGACCGCGTTGGGCGCGCCTTGCAAAACTGAATCGGCAAACTTTTGCGCTTCATTGATCAATTGACCAGGCGCAACCACGCGATTGACCAGGCCAATCGCGTGCGCGCGTTCGGCATCGATCAATTCGCCTCCAAGCACGAGTTCACGCATGTTGCGCTCGCCCACTTGCCGTCGCAAAAACGTCATCACTAATCCGGCAACCAAACCGCGCCGAACTTCCGGATAGCCGATCTTCGTTTTCTCTGCGGCAACGACGAAATCGCAGGCCGACATGATTCCCGCGCCGCCGGCAACTGCAGCGCCGTGAACCGCCGCAATTGTCACAAGACGCGTTTCGGCAAGCGTGATCAAAGTTTTCGCGACCAATTCGGCGGTCATCTGCGCCTTTTTCAAATCGGCGGCCTCCTTCAAATCGAGCCCGGTGCAAAACGCTGCGCCCGCGCCACGCAAAATCAAGACACGCTCGCGCGGTTCATCCGAGGCGACCCTGATCGCAGCGATTAATTCATTCAGCAGCTCGATTGTTAGCGAGTTGCGGCGTTCGGAACGGTTCAAAGTCACCACCGTAATCTGCGGACTCTGTTTCTCGATCAGAACGACTGGCATGCGATTGCCGATCTAAACTTGAATGACACCCGTGTGGAAGCGCGCTTTCGGCATTGGACGCGCCACGTATTGAAGCAACTGAATCAAGGCCTCGCGCGTTTCGTGCGGCTGAACAATAGCATCGACCCACCCACGCGCCGCGCCGTAGCGAATGTCCGTCTGCTCTTCGTAGCTCTGTTTCACTTTTTTGCGAAGCGCGTCGAGCTCTTCATGCGACGCCTTTTTATCGCCGCGTTCGCGAGCGCGCGCGAGAATTGAAAAAACTGTGTCCGAAGCCTGGGCCGCGCCCATCACCGCGTAACGCGCAGTCGGCCACGCCACGATGAATCGCGGATCGTAGGCTTTGCCACAAAGCGCGTAGTTGCCTGCGCCAAACGAACCGCCGACGACCACGGTGATTTTGGGAACAATTGAATTGCTGACCGCGTTCACGAGTTTCGCGCCACTCCGAATGATGCCGCTTTCTTCC
>QHPY01000031.1 GCA_003219215.1 Verrucomicrobiota bacterium
GTTTTGCCATAATCGGCTTTGTATTCGTCGACTGAATTTGAATCGACAACCGCAGCGATCAGGTCGCGCGCATTGTAATTTTTTTGACCATCGAGGCTGACAAGATCATAAACCGTGTCCGGGTTTTTCGCCGTTTTGAAAACTTTCCGGTCGATCTTGGAATCAGCCGCGCTTTGCGCCTCGGGCAAAAGAGCAACGAGCGAGCGCAAGCGTTTCAAACATGATTCATCGGTCTTCTCGTAAAAATCGACCGTGCCGCTGATTTCCGAATGCATCTTCGCGCCGCCGAGTTCTTCTTGTTCGACCACCTGACCAATCGCGGCTTTGACCAGCGACGGACCGGCG
>QHPY01000082.1 GCA_003219215.1 Verrucomicrobiota bacterium
TCAGGCACGGAAATCTCGGTCCATTTCAAGAAGGCGCCGATGGTTTTGTTCAACAAGGAAACCCACGACTCGAACGTGCTCGTGATCCGGATTCAGCCGGATGAAGGAATTTCGTTGCGGATGCAGGCGAAAATGCCGGGAACAAGTTTCCGGATCGAACCGGTGAAAATGGATTTTCATTACGGAACGTCATTCGGCAAAGCGAGTCCGGAAGCGTACGAGCGCTTGTTGCTCGACGCGATGAGCGGTGACGCCACCTTGTTCGCACGTCGCGACGAAGTCGAGGAAGCCTGGGCGTTCATCGATATCATCGAAAATGCGTGGTCGGCAAAAAAGAACGCGCCCGATCTTTTCCTTTATCCGGCGGGTTCATGGGGACCGGAAGCAGCGGACGAATTACTGGCACGCGACGGCCGCTCGTGGAGGAGGTTGTGAACCATGCCTGGGATCGCTGAAAATTATTCGTTAGGCCAATCGGTTGAGATCGGCAAGATCGACAAGGAGCTGAAAAAACTCTGGCGGGAGGGCGAAGGCGCCATGACTCGCGCCTCGCTGATCAATCTCGCCGTTTATAGCGAGAAGCCTGGTTCACTTGAGAAAAACACGCAATTGATTGCGAGGATCGCGGAGAACCATGCCTGTCGCGCGCTCGTGATCGGGGCGAATCGAAACTCGAAAGAGAACCGGGTCGAAGCCTGGGTCAACGCACATTGCCACGTCAGTCGCGCCGGGAACAAACAAATTTGTTCGGAGCAACTTTCTTTCTCGCTGGAAGGTCCATGCGTAAAACTCTTGCCGAGTATTGTCTTTTCCCATCTCGATTCTGATCTGCCGCTTTATCTTTGGTGGCAGGACGATTTTCCCGAACCGATGGACCCGCAACTTTGGGAGTGGGTCGATCGGCTGATTTTCGACAGCCAGACTTGGAGAGACTTTGGCGCGCAGATGCGTCTCGTCGAAACCGCGCAGCAGGAAGCGAAACAACGCATCGTGCTTTGCGATCTCAATTGGACGCGACTCGACAAGGTCCGCTACGCAATCGCGCAATTTTTTGATCATCCGGCGTCCCATCATCATTTTGGCAAAATCGAAAACCTCAACATCGATTATGCGCCTGGATTTAAATCGACCGCCCTGTTTTTGATTGGCTGGTTGGGTGCGCAACTAAACTGGAAGGTCAACCAGCCGGCACGCAACGGGAGCTGCAGGCTGGTGGATGCGAATAATCGCGAGATCGACATCGAGCTGCGTCAGCGTGAAGGCGACCCAATCGGCGAGATCGCGATAAACTCGAGCGGCATTCAGTTCCGGGTGGCACCAGCACAATGCGGGGACCTTCTCGAGATTTCCCGCAGCGGCGAGAATGAAACCGCGCTGCCGCAGTCCATGCCGGCGCAAAGCAACGACCCGGTCGATCTGATGACGCAAGAACTTCTGCGCGGCGGTCCGCACAGCGTTTATCTCCACGCGGTGAACTGCGTGCGCGAATTGCTCTAGGCGTTCGCGCCAAATGCCAGTCCGGCTCGGACCTCGCACGTCTTGTGCTTCTAGAGAGGCGTGCCCAAGAGAGCTCTTCCTGTTTTCCTGATTCTCCTCCTTGCGTTTAGCTTTAGCGATTGCGCTTACACGACGGCGGGCGGGCGCCGCGAAATGGCCTATCGCCACTATGTCCAAAAGCAGATTAAGCAGCGCAAACGTGCAATGGCACGGGCGCAGAGGGCGGCCAATCGCGAGCTGAAACGGAAAATGAAATCGGTCCAGCCGAGCGAGCCGCAAATTACGACGACAATTGAAAGTGCTCCGGGATCCTGGTCTGAGCCGGTCGCTCCGCCAGTGACTGTTTCCGCGTCGGGCGCAACCGCGAACCAAACCGAAAACGAACCGGCACAGCCGTAACGCTAATCGCGCTTCACCGGGACCGGCTTTCCATCCGGTCCGAGTGCGACATAAGTGAAGACGCCGTTTGTCACTTTCACGCGCTCGCCCGTTCGATAACGCGTCACCCAAACATCGACACAAATTTTCATCGACGTGCGTCCGATTTTCTCAACCCAGGCGTAGCACGCGACGGTGTCACCCACGCGCACGGGATTAAGGAACGACATCCCTTCGATGGCCACGGTCACCACCCGCGACTTTGCCACTTTTCCAGCCAGGATCGCGCTGCCCAAATCCATTTGCGAAACCAACCAACCGCCAAAAATGTCGCCATCGCGATTAGTGTCCTTTGGCATGGCGATCGTTTGGATGACGAGCTCCCCTTGGGGTTGATCGGCCTCGGGCATTTGCGCGCAGGATAACGTTACAAGATCAACATGCAATCGCCGTAGCTGTAAAAGCGATAGCGTTCGCGGATCGCTTCTTGGTACGCTCGCAACAAAAATTCTCGGCCGGCGAAAGCGCTCACCAGCATCAGCAAGGTCGACCGCGGCAGATGAAAATTGGTGAAGAGAAGATCAACCTGCTGAAATCGATAGGGTGGATAAATGAAAAGATCGGTCGGCCCTGATTGCGCCCGGATCGGCGCGTTTGAAAACTTGACCGCTTTAAGCTGTCGAGTTTCGCATGCGACCGTTTCCAAGACACGGACCGTAGTTGTCCCGACCGCCACAATCCGCTGCGCATTATCGATCTCAGCGGCGGCTTCCTTCGAAATTGAAAACGATTCGGCGTGCATCCGGTGCTCCGCGAGATTTTCGGAGTGGACCGGCCGAAAAGTTCCGGGGCCGACATGCAGCGTCACAAACACATGCGGAATTTCGGACAAAATTTCGGTCGTGAAATGCAGCCCGGCGGTCGGGGCCGCGAGCGCGCCCGGTGTTTGCGCAAAGACAGTCTGGTAACGCTCATCGTCGGCGGGGTCGCTTTCGCGGCCGATGTACGGCGGCAACGGCATCGACCCATGCGCATAAAGATCGACATCCTCGGCCAGGGCCACGATCCGTTCGCCACCAGGCAGGATCTCCTCGACGTGCATTGGCACGTTGTCGATCTTTGCTGTCGCGCTCAGTCGCATTTTGCGGCCGGGCTTGACCAAACATTTCCAACGCGCCGGTCCGAGTTTTTGCAGAAACAAAAACTCGATGCCGTGGTCGTCAGAAAATCTGCGCGCAGCCAGAACGCGGGTGTTGTTAAGAACAAGCAAGTCGCCCGGCCGCAAAAAAGTTTTCAGATCGCGAAACTGTCGATGTTCAATTGTCTGTGAGTCGCGATGCAGCACCATCATGCGCGACGCGTCCCGCCGCGGCAGCGGCCGCTTGGCGATCAGCGCTTCGGGCAGCGGATAATCGTAGTCGCTCAGCTTCGAGCTCATTGGTGCATCATCAACTCCGAAAGCTTTCGCGAGTCAAAATCATTTGCCGATTCGCGCAAAACTTCACAATATGCGGGTGATGCAATTTCCGCAGGCGCTTGAAACGGCTCTGCAAACCCTCGAGCGCATGCGCAACGAAAGCGCGCATCGCCCGTGCGCATCGCGAAGCGCGCTCGATGCACTGAACCAAATCGCGCCGGTGCGTGAAAACTTGTTGGAGGACCACGCGCCGTCCGCCACGCGGAAGCAAAACGAAGGCGCGTCATCTTCCAAAAATGATTTGGGCGTTGACAACGCCGCGCCCTCCAAGGCAGGCAAGATCGACAAGCTGGCGGCCGTGCAAGCGCGCGTCTCTGTTTGCACCAAATGTCCAAACCTCGCGAGCTCGCGGACGCAGACAGTTTTCGGCGTCGGGAATCCCGATGCCGAGATCATGTTCATCGGAGAAGCGCCAGGCGCAGACGAAGACGCCCAAGGCGAGCCGTTTGTCGGTCGCGCGGGCCAACTGCTCACCAAAATTATCAAGGCGATGGGGTTCGCACGCGAAGACGTTTACATCGCCAACATTCTCAAATGCCGGCCGGACGTGCCGGCCGGTTCGTTCGGAAATCGCGCACCAACGACGCGCGAGATGCAAACGTGCCGGCCGTATTTGATGGAACAGATTGGCATCATCCGGCCGAAAGTAATTGTCGCGCTTGGCGCGGTGGCGGTGGAAGGACTTCTTGGAACGCGCGCGCCGATGCGCGATCTACGCGGGCGCTGGGATTTGTTCAACGGCACGCCGTTGATGGTCACCTATCATCCGGCATATCTGTTGCGAAACCAATCGCCGTTGGAAAAACGCAAGGTTTGGGAAGACATGATGCAAGTTCTGGATCGGCTCGAAAAACCGATCAGCGAAAAGCAGCGAAATTATTTTTTATAAGCGTTTGCGGGCGATTGAGGTCAATCCACTTGCCTCAAAAGCGTAAGCATTTAGGCGAACGTCCAAGATTAAAGGGCAACACTATTGGATGCACTAGCTGGGAGCATAATCGCCTCTACCTAGATAACTCGCGATACAACGAGTCGATCTGCGACCGTCCGCCGAATCCGAAAATTAGTGACGCGACGATCGCGCGCACTTCCTTTCGCGGGACTTTGATATGTCGATGTAAAGCGGTTGCGCCGGCGTTGCGCAAAAGCGCAAGTGTGCGCGCGCCGATCAGTCCAGGAAGTGCTGTCGCGACCCGGACCCGGCGATTTCGAATCGCGTTGGCGTATTGTAATCCGGCCTCGATCCCCCGCTCCGCTTTCTCGCGCCATTTGCGATAGATTGGCTGAAAGCGTTCCGGTTCGCGCAAAATTTGGGACGGCTCCATCGCGGCCACGGCAAGTTCTTCATTTGGAAAATAACACCGGCCCGCGCGAAGATCGGCGCCGGCATCGCGCAAAATGTTAATCAATTGCAGACCCATGCCGTACCGTTTTCCCATCCCGACCATGTCGCCTTCGCTTCGCCCACTAAACTTTGGAAGATGGCGAAAACAAAGCCGGGTCCAAAATTCTCCCGCGCTGCCGGCAACCAAATAGGTGTATTCGTCGAGCTCCGCCGACTTTTCCAAGGCAGCGATCTGTTTTGGATTTGGGAAACGCTCGAGGTCGAGGACTTGGCCGCGATTAATTTGTTCGAGCACGGCCCGGACTTCTTCGCGATCCGGCACTTCGCTTTGTTCGAGCCAATCCAAACATGATTGCAATGATTCGATCAGCGCGCGTTCGGCTTTGTTTTTCTGCAATGGCGTGACCGACGCGCTAAGACCGACAATCGCATCGCCAAGCGCTTCACCTTGAATGCCGCGAACGAGCAATCGTAAATTTTCTATCCGCAAATCAGGCGGCAGTTCCGTCGTGTCGGCGATCGTATCCGAGGCGCGTGCGAGCAAATAACCAAGAGAAACAGGATCGCGCAATTTTTTGGGCAACAGGCGGATCGACAAATAAAACGACCGTGAGACACGCGCCAAAATCGATCCGCGCAATTTCGAACGAGAAATCGCGGAACCTGTTTCCCGGTCTAACGAATCGTCAGCGGCCGACATCTTTCACCTCGATCCGACTCACATCTGAATTGCCGAGGCCAACGGTGGTGGCCGTTTGCACGTAACTCGCCAATCGCCCGATGGGAGGGAAATTCGATTTCGATCGCCACTCCTCGAGTCGCTTGAGCGCAATTGTATCGATAGCCACCGGATCTTTACTCACGTAAAGCGTCGCATGGTGGAGGGCAAAGTTTGGCTGCGATTGCGGACCGCCGCCGTATTGCGCAGCAAGGCCGTCCATCAAGTTGAGAACCACCTTCTGCGAAATGGTGGGATCGCTGTAGATGATGGCGATGCTTTCCGCGCCGAAGCCAGTGCCCTGCGCGAATCGTCGCCAATTGTCGATGTTCGGAATGGTCATGTTGTAAAGACAGCCCGCAATGCCGTTCGTCGTGCTGTTGCTCATCACCGGAACGTTGATGATTTTTGTCACCTCGCTCGAAATGATGCGCGAGAAGTGGCTGACGCTGCTCGTATTTTCCGTGTCCGACAAAGGTTCGCTTTTTCCTGTATCGCTGATGTAATCGACGTCGCCCCAGACAAGTTTTCCGAGCAACGGCGCGGTGAAAGTCGCTTTCGGGTCATAGCCGTCCCGTGGCGCGATCGACTTCAATTCAAAGCCGTCCGCCGCCTTTTTGTAGCCGGCCTCCTTGCTCCCTTGCAGCGAGCGATCCCACACAATGATGCTGCTGCGCGGATGTCCCGCCGCGACCAAGCCATCCACAATCGCGCTCACAACATCGTGATGAGTCGTGAACAATTCTCCACCGGCGGCCGAAATTTTAATTCCAATCTTATCGTTAGGTGAAATCAGTGAGTCCCACGCTTTGGCCAGGTCCGGCTGACCCGTCACCGCTAAAATCAATCGATCGACCATTGCCCGGACTACACGGCGATTGGTTTTGTAACTCACAATCGCCTCGGGATCACGCGTCGTATAAATGACCGATTTCTCCGCCGGTGGAGCTTGCGCCAACACGCTGCCGATGGCGCAGAAGTAAACCAGAGCTACATTTCGGAAGTTTGTCATGTCGAGCGAAGTCGAGACATCTCTTACTATTTCTGTTGCTGAAGTGCAGTCGGAAACATTTAGAGAATCCTCGACTCCGCGCGAAATGACAACAATGACAATGCGAATCTGTGAGTAGTTCCACGCATCACATATCGACCAGCGCTACCACCACAATCCGCCATATCTACGTCCACATTCCCTTCTGTGCGCGGATTTGCCCGTACTGCGCATTTTACAAAGAGCTCCTCGATCGTTCCCAAACGCAGCGATTTTGTGACGCCATCTTGAGCGAACTCCGTCAACAGGCGCAGGATCAACATCTCCTTCCATCGACAATTTATTTCGGCGGCGGCACGCCGACGGCACTAACGACACCGCAACTGGAATTTTTAATGGCCGGTTTCCGCTACGAGCTCGACTTATCGGCGCTGATCGAGTCGACGGTCGAAGCAAATCCGGGAAGCGCTTCGGCCGGTAAAGCAGCATTGCTGCAACGGCTCGGGATCAACCGAATCAGTCTCGGCATTCAATCCTGGGATGATGATTTGCTGAACTTGCTTGGACGCGAGCACAACGCGAAACAAGGCGAGGAGTCGTTCGACATTTTCCGCGGCGCCGGATTTTCAAACATTAACATCGATCTCATGTTCGGGCTGCCGGGACAAACGCTTCGTCAATGGCAAAGCACATTGGAGCGAACGGTGTCGCTCAGGCCGGAACATATTTCGACTTATTGTCTGACCTATGAAGAAGACACGGAATTCTTTCTGCGGCATGCGCGCGGCGAATTCCGGCAAGACTCTGATGCCGATGCCGAATTTTTCGCAATGACGATGTCGATCCTGGAAGCGGCTGGGTACGAGCATTACGAGATCTCGAATTACGCGCGGCCCGGTTTTCGCTCGGCGCACAATCGCGCCTATTGGTCGGGGTCAGATTATCTCGGCATTGGACCAAGTGCTTTCTCAACCACCGGCATGACGCGATGGCAAAATATTCCGGATTTTCGTCGCTACGCGGAGGCCGTTCTCGCTGGAAAATCTGCGATTGGGTCGGTTGAACATTTGACGCCAGAAATGAAACGCGCCGAACAAATTGCGCTCTCATTGCGAACGGATGACGGCGCTCCGGCGCCTTTGCTTGAGTCGTTTCCTAACGAGACCCGCGAATTTGTCAGACTCGGTTTGCTCCAGAGAGCGCGTGGTAATTTCGTTTTAACGCGCGCCGGAAAAGCTCTGGCCGATTCCGTGGCCGAGGCGTTCGTTTAATTTACTCCACCGCGCCATAACGCCGCTGACGTCGCCCGTATTCTTCCACCGCGGCAAACAAATCTTTTTTGGTGAAGTCGGGCCACAGTTTCTGGGTCACGTACATTTCGGTGTAGGAAAGTTGCCAGAGAAGAAAGTTGGACAAACGCATCTCGCCTGAAGTGCGAATGAGCAGGTCGGGATCGGGATAATACCGGGTGTAGAGGTGTTTGCTGAACATCGCGACATCGATCATGCCCTTATCGATGTGGCCGAGTTCGATAGCGCGGAGCAAACTTTTGATGCCGTCGATGATCTCAAGCCGACCGCCGTAACTCAGCGCGAGAATTAAAGTGACGCCGGTGTTATTGGCAGTCGCCTCGATCGACTTGTGCAATTGTTGCTGGCAGGCCGGCGGCAAATCGGTGAGTCGGCCAATGGCTTGCAAGCGAACATTCTGCTCGATGAGCTCCGGCGTCTTCTCTTTGAGAAACTTTTCCAAGAGCCGCATCAGGGCAAAGACCTCGCTCTTTGGTCGTTGCCAGTTTTCGGCCGAAAAAGCGTAAAGCGTCAGATATTCCACCTTCAACTCGGCGCAGGCCTCAACACATTCCCGCGCCGCTCTGGCGCCTTCCTCGTGGCCCTTGATTCGGGCCAGGCCTTGGGCTTTGGCCCACCGACCATTCCCATCCATAATGATCGCGATGTGCTGCGGGACGGATTTGGTGCCGGGAGGCATCGCTTATAAAAAGATCGTCTGCGCGCGCGTGGGGCCGACACTGACGATCGAAAGCTCTGCGCCAGTAAGCTGGCCAAGTCGCTTCACGTAATTTCTTGCGTTTAGAGGAAGTTGCGAAAGTTTTTTCGCAGAACTCGTGGATTTATTCCACCCCCGCATTTCTTCATAGATTGGTTCACAATTGTCCAACTGGACCGCGTCACAAGGAGGAACTTCCAAGTGTTTGCCGTTTAGCCGGTATCCAACGCAAATCCGGATGGGATCGACATTGTCCATTCCGTCCAAATTCGTGATCGCCAGCTCATCGATCCCGTTGATCATGGTGGCGTATCGCGTGGCCACGGCGTCGAACCACCCGCAGCGCCGCGCCCGGCCAGTGGTGGAGCCAAACTCGCGGCCGAGCGAATGAAGCATTTGTGTCAGATGTCGATCCTCGGTCGGCAACGGCCCTTCGCCTACTCGCGTCGTGTAAGCCTTCATCACGCCAACGACCCGGTCCATCCGATGCGGCGGCACGCCGGTTCCGGTACACGCGCCGCCGGCTGTGGTGTTGGATGATGTCACATATGGATAGGTGCCGTGATCGATGTCGAGAAACGTGCCCTGCGCGCCTTCGAACAAAATTCCTTTTCCGCGCTGGAGCGCGCGATGCAAATAAACGACCGTATTCGTGACAAACGGTCGCAACTTTTCCCCCGCCGCGAGATAACTCTCATGGACTTCGCGATAATTGATCGGCTTCGCGCCGAGTGCCTGGAGAATGCTGTTGTTCTCACGAATCTTGGCCTGCAGTTTTTTTGCGAACAAGATCGGCTGCATCAAATCGGAAACCCGGAGACCGCTTCGCGCCGCTTTATCGCCGTAGGCTGGACCGATGCCGCGTTTGGTCGTTCCAATTTTTGCCCGGCCTTTTCGTAATTCACGCTGTTCGTCGAGCAATCGGTGATAGGGCAAAACCAAATGAGCGCAATTGCTCACCAAAAGATTTTTGCCGATTTTCACCCCGAGACGGCGCAAACGTTCAATCTCGGTAACAAGCGCGATCGGATCGATCACTACGCCATTGCCAATGACGCAGACTTTTCCGCGGCGCAAAATTCCCGAGGGAATGAGATGCAGAATGTAGGTCGAGCCGCCGTGAACGATGGTGTGGCCGGCGTTGTTACCGCCCTGGCTGCGGACAATCACATCGGCCTTGCTTGTTAGCACATCGATGATCTTGCCCTTTCCTTCGTCGCCCCATTGCGCGCCAACTAGAATCGTATTTGCCATTTCAGTTCAAACTTGGGCAAAAAATTTTCCCGACGCATCCGGCAAGACGCAGTCGGGACTTGCCCACGAATGATAAGAACCGCCCGTTTCCGCGCAAGCTGTTTTCAACGCACGCCTTCCAACCTTCGATAAAAAAAAGCGACCACCCGCCGCGGCGTCTGCGTAAGAAGGATGATGCGCACTATTCTATTGATCATTCTGATTCTTTTGCTGCTCGGAGCTTTGCCGACTTGGCCGTACAGCACCGGCTGGGGCTACTATCCAAGCGGCGGGCTCGGATTGATTCTGTTGATCGTGATAATTCTCGTCCTGGTGGGGCGACTTTAATCTAAATCAAATCGTCTAGTGAGCGTTCTCGCTTTGCGCCGCGAGTGCCTTCTTCAGCGCGTCGGCCGATTCGCTCGACCCGCCACCGGTGTGCGCGTGCGAGTAATTGCGCAGCTTGTCCCATTGGATTCTCGAATCGTAAGTAAAAGTGTTCATCGCCACGCGGTAACTGGCGCCGCTGCTTTGCAGATGCCGATGTGATACAATGAACTCCGAGGGATCGTAGTAATTGGTGAAATCTTGCGCGAATTTATCGCGGCTCATCCCGATCGCGATGTTTTTGCGCACTTCGAGATGCAAATGCGAATCGTAGAGACCATGGGCCGTGCCCATCGTGCCGACCTGCTGGCCGCGTCGCACTGCCTGGCCGCGTCGCACCAGAATCTTTTCCAAGTGCCCGTAAAGTGAGTCGACATTGCGAACAACGCTGCCTTCGCGATACGCATGGCGCACGATGACAACATTTCCCCAGCCCTGATGGCAGTCACGCGCGAACACAACCACGCCATCACCGATCGTGTAGATCGGGTCGCCGAGGTCAGTGTCGCCGCCGCCCACTCCGTCCCAATCTTCGCCGAGGTGTCCGTGTAATCGAACGCCGCGCGCTTTATAATATCCGCGGGCATCAGGTTTACCGACCGGAAAATCGAAGCCGTCCGCCAGTCTGGTAAACGCTGTCTGCGAGGAAAAGCTCATTGATTGCGCCGGAGGAGGCGGCTCGCTTTCATCCGATTGTCGATCTACGGCGCGGACTGCGTTGGCGCTGATTTGCTTTTTCAGTCGCGGAGCCGCCAGATCCGCTGTGCTCGAATCTGTTTCGATGTCGTGATTCTCTTCCTTCACTTTCTGCGCGGCCAGAGCGCCAGCCTGCCGCATCTGCTCGAGGCTAAGTCTGGACGCAGACAAATTCGATCTCTCGGCAAGGGCAACAGTTTTCGGATGGACCTCGACCGGCGGCGGCGCGCTCGGTTGTTTTGTTGGCTGAATAATCTTGCCAGCTTTCTCGCGCGGGATCTCGACTTGTTGTGCAGAGATTGCCCCGACTGCTGTCAAGACACAAACCACAGTTCCGATGGCGACCTTCCCGAGCATGAACGCCGCTTGTGATAAACCAAAGCGCGCTTGGCTGGCAAGCAGTTATTCACAAGTCGCGGCGAAAAGTTGCGCTGCGCTATTTCCGCTGAATTCGCACGACCGGAAGCGGAAAACGCAGCCGCAATTCGTCCTGCAAAAAAATCTCAACGTGATGCAGCCCAAATTGTTGGAACTGGACGCCGCCAAAGTAATGAACGTTGGTGGCATGGCCTTCCATTTCCTTGAGCTCAAATTCCACTTCCGCCTGCGCGAGCACATTTTGCTCGTCCACTCCGACGATGCGCGACCGTTGCTTGAATTTACCAGTGCCGCTGCACCAGCGCGTCCAAATGCACAACCGCAAATAATTGATCGGCAAAGACGGCGCGGCGATAACATTGAGAACGCCGACCAGAGTATTCATGCCGTTGAACTCGCAACGGACGTCCTCGCACAACACGCAGCTTTGCAGGTCGGGGAGAATTGCTTCCGTGGTTTCCATCGATTCCTAAATCGAACCGCGCATCAACAGAATGATCAAAACGATTGCCAATGCGATCCGGTAAATTGCGAACGGCGCAAATCCCTTCGTCCGCACCCAGCGCATGAACCATGCGACGACGATAAGCGCCACGATAAACGAAACAACAAACCCCATCGCGAGCACGATCCATTGGTGTGAATCGACTGCGAGTGGCGCGATGTTCCCCTCGCCTATCGTGTTTCGGCTCGGGCTGAGCGTTTTGAGTAAGTCGTAGCCGGTCGCGACGACCATGGTCGGCATCGAAAGAAAAAATGAGAATTCCAGTGCCGCCGGGCGCGACATTCCAACAATCTGTCCGGCCGCGATGGTGGACATCGAACGTGACGTTCCGGGAAAAACTGCCGAAAGAATCTGGCACGCACCGATCCAAATGGCTTGCGGTAGGCTCATCTCTTCCATGTGGGTCACGCGCACTCGCGTAGATGTGGCATCGACGATCCACATCACAATGCCACCAACTAGCAGCGCAATGCTAATCAACCACAGGCTTTCGAGGTTTTTGCCGATCACTTTCGTCAATGCCCATGATGGCAGCGCGGTCACGACAAATGCAATCAACGTCAGACTGAGCGGATGCGTCAGAAAATTGCGGTCGCGCCGCTCGCCTTTTGGAAAAGTGCTGAGAAATTCCAGGATCCGTTTCCAGAAATAAACTGGCAAGGCCAGGATCGCGCCCAGTTGAATCACGATCGTGTACATCTTCCAGAAGCTGTCGCCCAGATTGAGATGAAACAATGCCTCGACGATGCGGAGATGTCCGGTCGAGCTCACCGGCAAAAATTCCGTCAGGCCTTCAACGATACCGAGCAAGATCGACAATAAGAAATCGTTCATGAAACCGCTTCTCCTCCGCGCTCATCAGTCCGAATGCGAATTGCCTCCTCCACTTCCGTCACGAAAACCTTGCCGTCGCCAATCTTTCCGGTCTTAGCTGATTGTAGAATCGCCTCGACCACGCGCTGCGTGCGATCGTCATCCACCACTATTTCAAATTTTACCTTCGGCAAAAAATCCACCGTGTATTCACTGCCACGATAGATTTCGCTGTGGCCTTTTTGCCGGCCGAAACCGCGGACTTCACTCAGCGTCATTCCTTCAATGCCGACGGCGGCGAGCGCGTCCTTCACCGCTTCTGTTTTGAACGGTTTGATAATCGCCTCAATTTTTTTCACCGCGCCCAAACTAGAACCCGCATCGCAAAGCGCAAGCAATCGCATCGGGTAAGACTTTACCTCGCTGCTTGACTTGCGTTGAATGACCACTTTCTCGACATTGCCGCTCGTGAGCTCAGAATCGTCGTCCACTATCGCCTACGCGGAACGGCAAATGACGCCTGTTGCCGAAGTGGATAGACATTTAACGCCGACACTTCGAATTCGTCCGACCAAAGGCTGGGCGGCGCTGAACCTTCGCGAGCTTTGGAGTTATCGCGATCTCCTTTGGATTTTGGTCGAGCGGAACATCAAGGTTATTTACAAACAGACGGCCCTCGGGATGACCTGGGTCGCGCTCCAGCCGCTCATCGCCGCGATCATTCTGGCCGTGGTTTTTGGCCGAGTAGCCAAACTTCCCAGTGACGGCATGCCGTATCTCTTGTTTGTTTTCTGCGGCCTGACCGCCTGGCGTTATTTCTCAGAAACGGCCCAACGCAGCAACAGCAGTTTGGTCAATAACGCGCAGCTCGTTTCCAAAGTTTATTTTCCACGAATGCTAATTCCTCTCTCGCATACATTTTCTGCTCTGGTGGATTTTGCGGTCATGCTCGTCATGCTTTTTATATTTATGGCCGTTTACCGCGTGCCGCCGACACTTCGCCTGGCCGCTATCCCCGGCTTTCTGTTCCTCACCGCAATGGCCGCGACTGGGGTTGCGCTCTGGTTTTCTGCACTCAGCGTGAAGTACCGCGATTGTAACTACGCGTTGCCATTCTTCCTTCAGATTTGGATGTACGCGAGTGCAGTTGTGTATCCAACAAGCATGATAGTGTCCCCTCGATGGCAGACGTTATTTGCGCTCAATCCGGTCGTCGGATTCGTTGAAGGCTTCCGCTGGTCGGTGCTCGGTCGGAGCGCGCTAAACCCAACTATTTTCTGGGTCACGGTTGCGATGTCTTTGTTCATTTTGGTTAGCGGCGCATTTTTCTTTCGTCGGGTTGAACGCAGCTTCGCAGATATAATTTAATCGATTGCGATCTTCCTAATGTCCGAGTTAGCCCTTTCTGTCACCGGCCTCAGCAAGTCCTTTAACATCGATCATCGCCGGAATGGGCTACCTCGGTACCGAACTCTGCACGACGACTTGTTGGCTTTGCCACGACGGCTGCTAACGACTTTCAGCCGCAATGGTCGATCTACATCAGAGATATTCTGGGCGCTGAGAGATGTTTCCTTTGAAGTTAAAAGAGGCGAAGTGATCGGGATTATCGGAGCCAACGGAGCGGGCAAGAGCACGCTATTAAAAATTCTGAATCGGATTACCGAACCGACAACTGGTGGCGCAGATGTTTATGGTCGAGTAGGTGCACTTCTCGAGGTCGGAACGGGTTTCCATCCTGAACTAACTGGGCGAGAAAACATTTTCCTGAACGGTGCAATCCTGGGAATGAGCCGCGCGGAGATTCGCCAGAAATTCGATGAGATCATTGCTTTCGCGGAAATTGAAAAATTCCTCGATACACCGGTGAAGCGCTATTCAAGTGGAATGTACGTGCGCCTCGCTTTTGCTGTCGCGGCGCACCTCGAGCCGGAGATTCTTCTGATCGATGAAGTTCTTGCAGTAGGCGATGCCCAATTTCAGAAGAAATCTCTGGCTAAAATGGAAGAGGTGGCGGCGAAAGATGGACGAACTGTAATTTTCGTCAGCCATTCGATGTCGACGATCTCGCGGCTTTGTCCGCGCGTCATTTGGTTGCGCGGAGGACAGGTCGCGGCGGACGGAACTGCGAATGATGTGATTCAACAGTACTCCGATATTGCTTCGGTCGATCAGCCTCGGGTGAGCTGGCCAGAAGGGATCTCGAACGCCGGCATTACCGAAATCAAACTTATGTCGGTTGGACTTTTGGATAAGAATTGCCGGCAGACCGCGGACTTTGACTATTCGGAACCGCTAAGTTTTGAACTCACCTACACGGTATTCGATCCCATACCGTTTTGTCGGATCGGCTTCATGCTTCATGCGTTGGATGGAAGTCCGGTTTTTGAGATTTACGATATTGACGAAGACACGAACGGCGGCCGCCGCGAGCCGGGCTCTTATGTGATTCGGTGCGAAGTGCCGGGCGATTTGTTAAAGCCGGGGCGCTACAGCCTCTCTTTGAATGCGGGAATGCCAGGCATCAAAAATCTCGTCCGCTTAGATGGCGTGTTGCAGTTTTCGGTGCACGACCATGCGTTGCCTGGCGCGGCGATGAACTTGCCGCGCCTGGGCGTGATCCGGCCGAAGACAAGATGGTTTCGCAAAGCTTTGTGAATCTTCGCGTGCCCCGCTAGCGATGGCTCTCCGGCGTTGGGTCGCTTGGCAGGCGCAGCAACCGTTAGCGTAGGGAAGTTTTGACCTCAAAAGGTTTCTTATTAATTAGAGCATGAACGTGACCGAGTTAACCATTTCCAGCAGACGTTCGGCTTTCAAAACGCCGTGGTTCCAATTGGTAGGCAAGAGGATTGGAAACAGCGCTGCACTTCACTATTCTATCAGCACCCGAGATTACGTTTCGGTGTTTGCAGTAACGCGACAGGGAACGTTCCCGCTGGTTCGGCAATTCCGTCCGGCAATTGAAGAGGTCACTATCGAGTTACCCAGTGGTCATGTCGATGAAGGTGAAACTCCCGAGCAAGCAGCCGCTAGGGAACTACACGAGGAAACTGGATACATCGCGAATGAATTGATTCTGCTCGGCAGATTGTCGCCGGATACTGGCCGGCTGAGCAATGGTCTTTGGTGTTTTTTCGCACCCGAAGTCACCCCGGATCCAAATGACTTTAGGCCACCGTTTGAGGTCGAACCCTTGGTCTACGATAAATCCCTCCGGAATTTGATCCTGGCCGAGCCGGCTTTTTCCAGTGCGCTGAATCGAGCAACGATCCTGACCGCGGTGGCCGAAGGGCATATCGAGTTGTGATTATGAAAGAGAATCCTGCGCCCAGTTGCGATGTTTGTGTGGTGGGGGGCGCAGGCCGTGTCGGGTTACCGCTGGCGCTGGTACTCGCGGACAGCGGTTTTAAGACATTGATCCTCGACATCAACGAGACTGCATTGAAAACAATCGCCCAGGGCGCGATGCCATATCGTGAGGAGGGCGGCCAAACGCTCTTAAAAAAAGTCAACGGAACAGGCCGATTGACGTTTTCATCCGAGGCTAACAGCATCACGCGGGCTGCGGTGGTGGTCTTAACGGTTGGCACACCCATAGACGAGTTCCACAACCCAAATTTGTCCCTCCTGATCCGCTGTCTCGAGGGGCTGATACCTCACCTTGGCGATGAACAAACAATCATTCTCCGCTCCACAATCGCGCCCGGCACGACCAATTACATTGACGGTTACCTTCGCAGCCGTGGGAAGAAAATTGGCCTGGCATTTTGCCCCGAGCGCGTGGTGCAGGGAAAAGCTATCGAAGAAATCCGCGCCCTGCCGCAACTTGTGAGCGGAACCTCGCCGGAAGCGCTCGCGGTAGCAAGAACCCTTTTCTCCAAAATCGCTCCCGAAGTCGTCGAAATGAGTCCACTAGAGGCTGAGTTCGCCAAGCTCGTCTGCAACGCCTTTCGTTACATGCAATTTGCCGCAACCAATCAGCTCTACATGGCGGTCGAGAGCGCTGGCTTGGACTACTGCGAGCTTTTGTCGAAGATGAAGCGCGGTTACCCGAGAATGGGCAGTATCCCGGGACCTGGTTTTGCCGCCGGGCCGTGTTTGATGAAAGACACGATGCAGCTTTTCGCCTTTCAAAAACACAACTTCGTTCTCGGCCAGATGGCTATGACTATTAACGAGGGTCTGCCGAACTTTATCGTCGAACAGTTGGCGCGGCGATTCGATCTGCGCACAAAGCGCGTGGGCATTCTCGGGATGGCCTTTAAAGCTGACAGTGACGACATCCGTGATTCGCTCTCCTACAAGCTCGGGAAGCTACTTCGTTTCCATGGTGCGGACGTATCTTATTCCGACGAGTACGCCAAGGATCCTACATTCGTCGACAAGGAAACACTGGTGCGCGAGTGTGACGTTATCATTCTCGGGGTACCGCATGCCGCCTATCGCTCTCTTCACGTGCCCAGGGAAAAAGAGATTGTCGATCTTTGGTCTGCGCTTCCCAGCCGCCAAGCGTCGCCGACTGCATGAAGCCGATCATCTCCCCAAACATTCGCATTCGATACCCAGATTGCTTTGATGTAGGAGAGTTCTCCATCGTGGATGATTACTGTTATTTTTCGGCGCGTGTTAAGATCGGTTTTTGTTCGCACATCGGTAACAATTGTTCGATCGGCGGTGGACCCGAGCGCCTTTTTTCGCTGGGGGATTTCAGCAGTCTTTCGGCGGGTGTTAAAGTGTGGTGCTCAAGCAACGATTTCACGAACGACCTTATTACCATCGTTCCGTCCGCTGTGAGTGACATCGGGGAGAATCCGATTACGGGAGACGTTGTTTTTGAAAATTACACTGGCGCCGGCGCGAATTCGGTAATTATGCCGGATAATATTATCCCCGAAGGTACAACCATTGGCGCGCTGAGTTATGTTCCAACGCATTTCTCATTTGAACCTTGGACGGTCTATGCGGGCACGCCCATTCGCCGCGTGGCTCCGCGCAATCGCGACCGTGTGCTGGCGCAGGTTGCTTTGATCCAGCAACGCCTTAACGAAAGATCAAAAAAATCATGAGCGGACGCATCGCGTGGTGGCAACCCGAGTTCGGGGAGGCGGAGCGCGAGCGCGTCGCCGCAGTCCTAACCAGCAATTATATCAATGACGGTGAGGTCACACAGCAATTCGCGCACACAATCGCAAGACTTACCGACGCACGGTTCGGTGTCGGGGTCACGAGCGGCACTGCGGCGATTTATCTTTCGCTCATGGCGCTCGGAATTGCTCACGGCGACGAAGTGATCGTTCCCGACATCACCTTCATCGCCACTGCCAATGCAGTTTCAATGACGGGTGCAACTGCGGTATTGGCCGATGTCGATCCTAGCACGTTGAACCTCAGTGTCGAAGCGATGCAAGCAGCGATCACTTCAAAGACGAAGGCGGTTGTGCCCGTTCACGTAAGCGGGCGCGCCGCAGAAATCGAAAACATTGTCCGGATAGCCCGGGAACGTGGCCTAACTGTTGTCGAGGACGCGGCCGAGGCATTTCGTTCACGACACGACAATCGCTGTTTGGGCACATTCGGCCAGACCGGCTGTTTCTCATTTTCTCCTAACAAGATCATCACGACCGGGCAGGGCGGCGTCATTGTTACTAACGATGAAGCGATCTTTCATCGACTTCGCGAGTTGAAAGATCAGGGCCGTCCAGTCCGCGGCACCGGAGGCGCGGACGTCCATGCCTCTCTCGGTTTCAATTTCAAACTCACAAATCTTCAGGCGGCAGTTGGATTGGGCCAGTTGGAAAAACTGGCAGCCAGACTGGAGCGCATCCGTCGCACTTATTGTATTTACCGCGATGAACTAGCCGGAACCAATGGCATCCGCATCCTTCCGTTCAAGATTGAAGCCGGCGAACAACCGCAATGGATCGATGCTCTGGCCAAGCGTCGCGACCAACTCGATGAGTTCCTTGCAAGAAACGGTGTTGGCTGCCGGCGATTCTGGTTTCCACTGCACACCCAGAAACCTTATTTGCGTGAGGACACAGATTATCCAAACAGCACGCGCCTTGGCAAAGAGGCCATCTGGCTGCCATCCGCTTTTCAAATGACCGATGATGATGTCCGTAGCGTTTGTCGGTTGATTAGCAACTTCTATTGCCAATGACCAGCGCCGCAGCGATCGCACCTATCCAGACGAAAATGGTACCAAATCGGTGTCAGATGTTGTCGATTTTATTGCCGGTGCGTAACGAGGGCATCAATCTGCGCATGATGCTCAAAGTTCTACGCGCGGTGGTGGACTTGCCGCACGAGGTATTGGTCGTCTACGATTCCACAGGCGACGACAGCATCGCCGTGGTGGACGATGTCCATAAAATCTATCCAGAGCTGCGCGGTATTCAAAACACCCTTGGCAATGGCGTTGTTAATGCCATCCGTTCTGGCGTTGCCTCTTCTGAAGGCGACGTGATTCTAATCTTCGCCGCCGATGAAGTGGGTCCGGTATTGGCAATCGAAGATATGATCACACTGATTCGAGAGGGATGCGACTTCGTGAGTTGCACTCGTTACGCCCATGGCGGTCGGCGACTCGGCGGATCGCCGGTTGGCGCATTTCTTTCCTTTTCGGCAAACTGGCTGTTCCACCGTGTAGCCGCTTCACCTTTCACAGATGCGACTACCGGGATCAAAATGTTCCGCAAAGAAATTTTCCCGTTGCTCAGACTGGAAAGTCGTCCGGTGGGCTGGACGGTTGCGTTCGAAATGGCGATCAAAGCGCACCATGCCGGTTTGCGGTTAGGCGAAGTGCCGATCGTTTCGATCGATCGCCTCTATGGTGGGGAGTCCAATTTTCGCGTCGGTCCCTGGGTCAAGGAATACTCCCGCTGGTTTTTCTGGGGGATGCGGAGAAGTCGCAATGCGCCACGCAGTGTGATGACTGTGCGAATTCCGAAATTCCATCGAGGGGTCAAGCGAGCCGTTGCTCGAAAGCTCGGTTGATTCGTCGAACTGCGGTTTTTTTAATGGCGCAATCCTCGAAAGAATCTCGGCTTGCTGGAAAGCGCTATCTCGTCACCGGCGGCACTGGCTTCATCGGAACGGCTTTGATAAAGGGTTTGCTCGCGGCCGGCGCCAGCGTCCGCGCTTTCGACAACAACTCGCGCGGTTCCAAAGAGAAGCTCGGCCGCGAAGTGGGACAGGCAGAGCTGATTGTCGGCGACATTCGTGACAGCAATGCCGTCGAAAATGTCGTGCGTGGCGTCGACGGTGTTTGTCACCTCGCCTACGTTAATGGGACGGAGTTTTTCTACACCAAGCCGGAGGTGGTTCTAGAAGTCGCAGTCAAGGGCATGATGAACGTTATCGATGCGTGCGTGAAATTCGGCGTGCCCGAGCTTGTACTGGCGTCGAGTTCCGAGGTTTATCACGCACCGCGGAGTGTACCAACCGACGAGACGGTGCCGCTCATCGTGCCGGATGTTTTGAATCCCCGCTACTCCTATAGCGGAGGTAAAATCATAAGTGAATTGCTGGCCCTAAACTTTGGTCGTAAACATTTTCAGCGCGTTCTAATTATCCGGCCGCATAATGTCTATGGACCGGAGATGGGACGGGAACATGTCATCCCCCAGTTTGCACTTCGAATGCGAGAGCTGCCCAGAAACGATCAAGGCGCTGTTCCTTTTGAAATTCAAGGTACCGGACAGGAGACCCGCTCATTCATATATCTTGAGGACGCAGTCGACGGAATCCTGCGCGTTATGGAAAAAGGTGAGCACCTTGGCGTCTACCACATTGGTAGTGCGGAGGAAATCACGATCGAAAGACTTGCTCGCGAGATTGGCCGTTATTTTGGTCTCGATATTGCCGTCGTGCCCGGCGCCTTGCGCGCTGGCAGCCCGCCGCGACGCTGCCCCGACATATCCAAGGTGCGTCAATTAGGGTTCGAACCGCGCACTTCACTGCGGGAAGGTCTTGCCGTCACGGTTCGATGGTATGACGAACACGCGCAAAGCAAACCTTCAGTCCAGAACGTTCAATGATCCGACAGGGAAAACTCGCCGCTGGAAGTAATTCCAGCATTGTAGTCGAACGCTGCCAGGTCTGCGATTCTCCTGCACTCGAGAGCATTCTCTTTATCGGCTATCTGCCGCCAGTTAATGCGATGCCGACAATTGGCAGTCGTCCTGCCGAACAACCGGCTTATCCCGCGGAATTACTTCATTGTAAGCAGTGTCAACTTGTCCAGATCGGGTTGATCGTCGACCCCGGCATTCTCTTTCCACCAACCTATCCGTATACCAGCGGAACAACGAAGCTGCTTCGAGATAACTTCACTGAGTTGTCCGAAGAAGTGACCAACCGTTATCCGTTGAAACGATCGGAACTGATCGTGGACATCGGCTCCAACGACGGAACCCTGCTGAGCAACTTCAGTCAGAAGGCAAGGATTTTCGGCATCGAACCGACTAACGCAGGAAAGCTTGCGCTGGAACGCGGCATCCCGACTTTGATTTCATTCTTTAACCGCGGCGCTGTCGAAAGGACTTTGGCCGAGCAGGGTAAGGCCAAAATCGTGACGGCTACCAACGTTTTTGCCCATATTGAAGACATTCACGAAATAGTGGATTGCATTGACGGGCTGCTTTTAGAGGACGGCATCTTCATCTCGGAATCGCATTATCTGCTCTCTTTGATCGAAACCCTGCAATACGACACGATCTATCACGAACATTTGCGCTACTACTCCGTAACCGCCCTAAGACATCTTCTGGAAATGCATGGCTTCGAAATAATTCATGCAAAGCGCATTCCAACTCACGGCGGGTCGATCCGGATTTATGCGGCCAGAAAAGGCCATTATCCCGTAGAGGGAAGCTTGAGTCAGTTGCTCGATAACGAAAAGCGAAGAATTACCGAAGAGACGTTGACACAATTCGCGCGCGCCGTGGCGCAATCAAAGCTCGATCTGCTCGCTTTACTTAGGGATATCAAAGTCGCCGGAGCCCGCATCTATGGCATCGGCGCTCCGTCACGTGCGAGCACCCTAATTAATTATGTTGGCCTGGATAATGGCATCCTTGATTGCGTCCTCGAGATCAAGGGTTCTTACAAAATCGGAAAATACATTCCGGGAACAATCATTCCAGTTGCGGAGGAAGAGCGGCTTTTTCTGGATCAACCCGAATATGCGCTTTTGCTGTCCTGGCACATCGCAGACGAACTTATTCCTAAGCTAACTTCACGGGGCTTTAACGGTCGCTACATTGTTCCGCTGCCCACGCCGCGCGTGCAGTGAGGGGCAACGCCCCTCGCCTTACTCATCCGATCCAGCAATCTAGTCACAAACTAATCTAAACTAAGACTGATGCAAAGAGTTGCCAAAATAGCCGTCCTAACGGGGCTTGTCTTGTTGATCTGGTCTGCTCTTTTCGCCTCAACTTTTCGATATCCCTTTTTTTGGGACGACTTTCATCTGATTCGATCTTATCGAGGACCGGAGATTCTCTCTGCCTTCCACGGCGTGATCGATCCCGATAAAATTGAAACTCCGGGTCTGCGCTCGTGCAGCATTCTTCTCTACAATCTTCAAGGTTCGCTGTTCGGCGAAAACGTCATCGCGCAGCGAATCTTCATGATTGTACTGATGGGGGCGTTCTTGATGGCGACAGGAATGTTGTTATTAGAGATCGGACTTGGCTTTCTTCAAGTGATGATCGTGTTCGTCCTATTTGTTTCCTCGAGAGTCTTCGCCTCGCTGGTTCTGTGGATAAGTCTCAGCCAACACTGGCCACTTTTACACGAGAAGAGTCATACACACTCCCGGTCGTCCTGCCCCTTCTTTGGTTGATTTCAACCTTCGATCCTGGCCGCTGGCGCCAGGTAGCCATAGCTGCGCTCAGCATTTTCGTCTTAGCCTGTTTCCATTACTGGCTCTGGCATTTTTTAGTCCCGAATGCGCTCTCGCCTGAATTTACTGCGTCAGCGGTGAAGCGATTTCTCGGCGCCATGGCAGCATCTTGGTTGCCCGGTGGATCCAAATGGATCGGGCCGGCCGACAAGTTCATCGGCATGACCTGGGTCGCCTTCCTGATTGGAATTGTCCTGTCATTTATCCGAGTAGGGAGTCCGCGTGTCCGTTATCAGTTTTTGGGTGTTTGTTGTTTGGGAATGCTTCTCTCTTTGCCCGCCATCGGCATCGCCCGTTCCTTTGGGATCGCCCTGCCAACTCTTGCTTTCATGACTGCGATCTCAATCGCGATTGGTGAGATTTACAGTCAGATGCAGTCCCAGGAGGAGTTTCGAAAATGGCAACGTTACACGATCTTGGGTGTCGCCATTCTGGGCCTGGCCATCGGAATCGTCGGCGGAGTCCATCGCTCGAAATACGTAGCCGAATCAATGCAGGAAAACTCTGTCACCCGAATAGATCGGGATGGGCGATACCTTTTCGATTTCTTCGACCGGCCGGTGACGATCCCGGAAGCAAGGCGGCAAGCGGGTCTGGCCAGATTGCGAACTTTCGGAGTTCACTCCCCAGACGATCTCCGATTGCTGCAGAAAACTCTTCACGAGGACCCCAATCACTATCGACAACAGACGCCCAACCCGAACGGCCTTTTCCTACCGAAATATGATTACCTGTCGTTCTAGAGCGACAGGAAGGCTGGTAGTATAATGAATCGGATGGTTGCATGAACCTGTTTTGCCTGGGCAGAATTTGTCAGAAGACACGAGAAACGTTGTGAGACAATCGATCGCTGAAATCATCAAATCGATCCTAAAAACGCCGGCGCGGCTTCTGCGAAATCGGTTCGACCAGAGAATCCAGCGCGAGACTGGACTCTGGTCGATACGTCGAACCGATCCCACAGACATTTTTATTGCCGGCTATCCAAAAAGTGGGAACACCTGGATGCAAAATCTGGTCGCGGGTCTTGTTTACAGCCTCGATCCGGAGTGTCTGCCCGATACGCTGATCTTGGATCTGGTTCCGGACGTCCATTTCTGCCGTTATTATCGGCGCTACCAAACCCCCATGTACTTTAAGACACATCATCTGCCCCGCGCCGATTATCGCCGCGTAATTAACCTTTTGCGCGACGGACGCGATGTGATGGTCTCCTATTATCATCATCTTCGCGCCCTCAGCGGTGACGCGGTCGATTTTTCCGAGATTGTGCGAACCGGGCGGCATTTGACGCCGTCCAAGTGGCATGATCACGTCAATGCTTGGCGCTCCAATCCGTTCGGAGCCGAAATTTTGACCGTTCGATATGAAGACCTCCTCGAAAATCCGGTTAAGGAACTTCACCGGGTCTGCGATTTCGCCGGCATCGAAAGATCCACCGAAGTCCTGGAAACGGTGAGCCGGAATAGTTCTTTTTCGAAAATGCGCGAAAAAGAAGAGAAGACTGGCTGGGCTAACTCTTCCTGGCCTCGCTCCCGTTTTTTTGTGCGCCGTGGAGAAGTTGGCAGTTTTAAGGATGAAATGCCGGAGAATGTTCTTTCAGCTTTCCTGGCGCAGGCTGGAGATACATTGCGCGCTTGCAACTATCTATAGAGATGCCCGCCGCCTGGTTCCTCTCCGAGGCCTCTCGTCGAACGATTCTCGAAAACAAATACGAATTAGTTTGCGAATATCCGGCTGGCGAAGCCTTCCACATCGAAGACGGGAAAGCCATCTTTAAGGGTTTTCAATATCAGCTGAAATCGTGAGTCGCAACGCGTGAAGGCGTATTTGAATCTTGGCTGCGGAGAACGATTTCATCCCGATTGGATTAACGTCGATCTGACGGAGGGCCGGTCCAATGTTATCTCGCACGATTTGGTCACAGGGATTCCATTCGCAGCGGAGAGCGTTGATGCTGTTTATCACGCCGCCCTGTTCGAACACATCAGGCGAGGCGATGCTGCGAATTTCTTACGAGAGACTCACCGCGTGCTGAAGCCGGGCGGAATCGTGCGTGTCGGTGTTCCAGATTTGGAAAAGATCTGCCGGACATATCTTGAGAAACTTGAAGCCGCCCTGGCGGGAGACAAAGAAGCGACCAACGACTACGATTGGATCGTACTTGAGATGTTCGATCAAATGGTGCGGGAAAGCAGCGGTGGCCTGATGCTCAAATATCTTCGCCGCCAGCCCCTGCCTAACGAACAGTTCATTGTCCAGCGGATCGGCCATGAAGGTTGCAAGTTAATCGAAGAAATTCGGCGCCAAGAGGCGGCGCGAAACAAGGGTCTCACCGCGTTACTCTATCAGCGCGCGCGTGCGATCGCCCAAGCTCTGCGCGATCGTTTGCTAACCGTCGTGGCGGGGCGAAAGGCTGCTCAAGCCATTGCCATCGGACGTTTTCGTTTGAGCGGCGAAGTGCATCACTGGATGTACGATCGTTTTAGCCTCGCTCGCGAGCTGATGGTGGCGGGCTTTCACGAACCGATCGTTCGATCCGCTTCAGAAAGCGCTATCCCCGATTGGAGTCGCTTTTGTTTAGACGTCCAATCTGATGGAACGATAAACAAACCCGATCTTCTTTTCATGGAAGCAATCAAGCCGAAGACACAAGCCAATCTTTGAACGAGCAAGCTTCTCAGGAAGAGAAATCTATTCGACCGATCGATGCGATATTTCTGCACTTATTTTGATTGTCATTATCTAGTCCGAGCCCTGGCGCTCTACGAGTCTCTCAAACGCCATTGCCCTGACTTTAAGATATGGATGTTATGCATGGATGAGGAGAGCTATGCGACGTTAGTAAAGCTCAAATTACCAGAAGTGAGCCTTCTTACCCTAAGCGACCTGGAACGCGATGATCCGCCGTTGCGCCAGGCAAAAACAAACCGATCGCTTCTCGAATATTATTTTACCTGCACGCCTTCCTTGCCCCTCTTCATCCTGCGCCTCGAACCAACCGTGGATCTAATTACCTATCTGGATGCGGATCTGTTCTTCTTCTCCACGATTGAGCCGCTGTTCGAGGAAATGCAGGCTAAGTCGATTGCCATCATTGCCCACCGCTTTTCCGATGCCTTCCGCAAATGGGAATGGAACGGAATCTATAACGTCGGCTGGGTTACGTTTAGACGCGACGACAATGCACTATCCTGCCTCCGATGGTGGCGGGAGCAATGTATTGAATGGTGTTACGATCGGATTGAAGACAATCGATTCGCCGACCAAAAGTACCTTGATGATTGGCCGACTCGGTTCCAAAACGTTATCGTCTTGCAGCATAAAGGAGCAAATCTGGCACCTTGGAATGTCGGAAACTACAAACTGTCCGTTCGCGATCGGACCATTTTCGTGGACGATCAACCATTGATCTTTTTCCACTTTCACGGTTTCAAACAACTGGCCGGCTGGATTTATGACACTCAGCTTGCAAAGTATAAAGTGATCCCATCCAAGATCGTCATCCGGAACATCTTCGCTCCATATCTGCGTCAGCTACTTTCCCAATCGACACGGCTTGGACCATCATGTTCGACTCTGCTTGGGAGCGTAAGGAAAAGTGCCGATGGCCTGTTGCGAGGCTGCGCGCGTCTCCTAAAGCGACAATACCTGGTTGTCATTAACGGCCGCATTATCTAGAGCCGGCAATACAACTTCTCCTTTTCCCATGGCTGAAGCGCCGAAAGTTTCCATTTTGCTCCCGTCTCTCAACGCGCGGGAATTTCTTCAGCCGCGAATCGATTCTTTGTTCAACCAAACATTTACCGATTGGGAAGCGATCGTTCTCGATAGCCAATCGACCGATGGGACTTGGGAATTTTTTAAATCGATCGCTTCGTCTGATTCGCGGTTTCGGCTGCATCAAATTCCGCGCGATGGACTCTATGCCGCGCTCAATCGCGGTCTCGATCTGGCCACCGGCGAATTTCTCCACATCGCCACCTGCGACGATACTATGGCGCCAGAATTTCTGTCGGAAATGCTGCGAGCATTTTCGCGTTGCCCGGAAGCCGGCATCGCTGCGTCAGACGTTTTGCTCATCAATCGCGACGGCAACGAACTTTCCGCTCAAGACGTGACTGGCCGTCTGACAAAGCGAGCGACCAAAAATTTATTGAGCCTGGATATTGTCCACACCGCATTCCCCGACGAAAGAGCGCAGAATATTAATTACCGGCCTGTTCCTCATGATTGCCTCCTGCACTTCAACGGGCGCAGCGTTTACCTGTCACTAAATCAACTTGTTGTCCGAATGAGCGCTGCCCGCGCTGCTGGGCGGTTTGAAACGGCAATTGGCTCCGTCGCGGATTTTAGCTGGTTACTTCAACTCACAAGCTCGACCGGCTCGGTCCATGTCCCCAGAAAATTGGCAATGTGGCGTTACCATGGAAATCAACTGAGTCTGCGCCCTGATCTCTCGCGCGCCGGTTCGCAAAGAGCGGCAGCCGAGGGCGCGATGCGTCGGATTTCCGACGCCAATCCGATTCTATTAAGTCAGAACGACCGCGCCGCGCTTCTTTTGCCTCTTAAAATTCTCGAATGCCGATCGCCAATTGGACGCGTCTTCGGCTGGTTTGAATCAGTCGCAAGACTCACTCGAATGTTTTTCGAGCGGCCCATTCCCACACTGCGGGCATTGCTTCGGGTGAAGTTTAGATTTGGAACTCGGAGGCACTCCTTGCTTCCAATGATCTTCCAGGGCGCCAATCTCGCACCGAGGAATGTCGAATAGTTGAGCCTTCAGTTTTTCAACTGCCCAACTGCTTTAATGAAAGCCGAAAGCGGGAGAAATCTGAAAGCTGAAAGCTGAAGACTCACGCATCCAATGTTGCTTTTGTCGCGCTTGACCATAGTTGCAAAAATCGTGATCAGTTCGTTCGTTTCATGAGATTTTTCAAGAGAGCCGTTCGGTCGACTCAGCGCCGGGCCGTTAAACTCGTCCTTCCGAATCCGCGGCCTGGTCATGGCGAATACTCCATGATTTACGACACGCTCAATACCTGCGGCGGACCAAGCGATTATCTGATCGATCTCGCTTTGCGCGCCGCACACGAAGCGTGGCATACCGAGTTACCGGACCTCAGTCGACGCATCGATGCCGAGAGCCATGATTTCACCCGAGTATGGCCTGGAGAACACTACCGGTTGCTCGCCGCTTTGGTAAAACTGTTGCAACCTGAACGCGTCCTTGAAATCGGGACATTTCGCGGGCTGTCGGCGCTTGCACTCAAAAAATTTCTGCCTTCCGCCGGCAAAATCGTTACCTTCGACCTCGTCCCGTGGGACTCATTATCAGATACTTGTCTCCGTCCGGAAGATTTCGCGGATAATCGGCTGCGACAGCAAATCGGTGACCTGTCTGACGCGGCCGTGTTCGAGTTGCACCGCAGCCTGATTCAACAAACGGAACTGCTCTTCGTGGACGGACCGAAGGATGGCGTCTTCGAATGCAAATTGCTCCAGCAGCTGGAAACCGTTGACTTTCATAAACCCCTTCTCCTCGTCATTGATGACATTCGCTTTTGGAACATGCTCACCGTTTGGCAAGACATCGCACGGCCGAAACTTGATTTGACCTCGTTCGGCCATTGGTCCGGAACCGGTCTGGTAGAATGGCATTCGGGGACAAACTCGGAAAAACTGAAATAGTGAAATCGTTTCATTCGGCACGGCCCCTGGCCGAGTTTGAAAAGCTAAAGCTGCGAGAATGAAACTGCGTACGATCATAGTCACTGGCTCAGCCGGATTGATCGGGTCGGAAACGGTAAGGCGATTTGCGAACGACGGTGCGCAAGTCGCTGGCATCGATAACGACATGCGTGCCCAATTTTTTGGGCCGGAAGCTTCGACAAGAAAAATGCGTGACGATCTAATTGCGAATGTTCGAGGCTATCGGCATCATGACATCGACATTCGCGACGCGACCGCGGTCACGCAGTTATTCAAACAGCTTCGCGGAACAATCGATGCCGTTGTCCATACTGCTTCACAACCTTCGCACGATTGGGCGGCGCGCGAACCGCAGACCGACTTCACGGTTAATGCTAACGGCACCCTGAATTTGCTGGAGGCCGCAAGAAACTTTTGCCCCGAAGCGCCATTTATCTTCACATCGACCAACAAAGTGTACGGCGATACACCGAATCGACTGCCATTGCGCGAGCTGGAGAAACGTTGGGAAATTGAACCCGGCCACCAGTACGAGCCCGGAATCTCCGAAAACATGAGCATCGATTGCAGCAAGCACTCGCTCTTTGGCGCATCCAAAACCGCTGCCGACATTCTCGTCCAGGAATACGGCCGCTATTTCGGAATGCCGACTGTTTCTTTTCGAGGCGGCTGCCTGACCGGTCCAGCACATGCCGGCACAGAGCTGCACGGTTTCCTTTCGTACCTGATGATCTGCACCGTTACCAAACGCCCGTATCGCGTGTTAGGATACAAAGGCAAACAAGTGCGCGATAATATTCACAGCTTTGATCTGGTTGAAGCATTTGCGGAGTTCATTCGTGCGCCGCGGGCCGGCGAAGTTTACAATATCGGTGGCAGCAGGCACTGCAATTGTTCGATCTTGGAAGCAATCGAACTGTGCGAGGAAATCAGCGGTTGTAAATTGGGTTGGCAATACGAAGAAACAAACCGAATCGGCGATCACATCTGGTGGATCAGCGATATCCGGAAATTCCAGAAGCATTATCCAAATTGGAAATTTCGCTATGATCTCCCCGGGATGGTAGGTGAGATCTATCGCGCCATCTGCCAGAGATAAACTACCCGATATTACAGGCCGGATCGCCAACTACCCCTATTTAATATGGACCTAGTCGTCGGCATGGGCCCTCGTCGAATTTGAAAACTTGCAAGGCGATTGAGCGGCACCACATGAACAGCAAGAACGCTAATCCTAAACCCGAGCACGTTTACCTTTTCAATCTCCATTAAAGGAAAGCTAAGTAGCCCTATACTTTCCGACCGAACTTCTTTTCCAGCTCCACGTTAGAAATTTGAATCATCGTCGGCCGGCCGTGCGGGCAGCAATAGGGCAAATCGCATTCGAGCAGATCCTGAATCAGCTTCTCGACTTCGAGATAGCGCAACGGATCGTTCGCTTTCACCGCGTGACGGCAGACGCTCTTCGCGATCATGTCCTCGCCCAACCGCAGCGGCGAACTGCGATCGCTCGCGCTCTTGAGATCGTCGATTACTTTGCGCATGAATTGCGCGCCATCGGTCACGTTTAAGAATCCCGGCAGACTGTCGATCTTAAATGTGTTGGGTCCGAAACTTTCGATTCCGATTCCCATTTTCTGCAAGATCGACATGTTCTGTTCAATCCAATCGGCATCGCGCGGTGGGAGCTCGAACGTTTGTGTGATGAGCAACTTTTGCGACGGGACCCCCTGCTCTTCCATGCGTCGCCGAAGTTCTTCAAACAAAATCCGCTCGTGGGCGGCGTGTTGGTCGACGAGCACGAGTCCGTCCACGTTTTCCATCAGCACGTAAAGTTTATTAAGCACGCCAATGATCTGGAACCGCGCCGTTGCGGCTCGCTCCACACGCTTTTGTTGGGCAAGTGAGGGCCAGTCCGGATCGGATCTTGCCGAATCGGCCGGGGGAACTGGCAGGCGGTGCGCCTGCCCTACAATTTCAGCAGTCGGACATTGCGGTAACTCGCGATGCGATACTTCCGGAACGCTGACTTGAGGCCGTAGGGTTAGATCGACAAGGGGCTGCGCTGAGACTTGCGCCGGCGGCGCCCGGAATTTTTCCTGCCAATCGGCGCGACCGCACGCAAGGGCTTTCTGAATGCAACGCACGATTGCTTCGCGAACTCCATTCGGATCGCGGAAGCGAACTTCTCGTTTCGCCGGATGCACATTCACGTCTACGGCACCCGGATCGAGTTCGAGAAAAAGGAAAGTCACCGGATATTGTCCTTTCATCAGCGCCGTATGATAGCCTTCGCGCACCGCCGTTGTGATCAGCGGGCTTTCGATGGCGCGTCCGTTCACAAAAACGAGCTGCTGCGCGCGCGTTTGCCGGCTCAGTCCCGCCTGGCCGATCAGTCCGCTAATTCGGATTTGAGATGAACCCACACCGTTCAGCGGAAGCAACTTCTCCAACAATTCGTTTCCGTAGAGATCACGAATTCGATCGATGAGCGTCGCAGTCGCGGGAAGTTGAAATACCACCCGATCGTCGCGCGCGAAAGTGAAAGCGACTTTCGCGTGACCGATCGCCTGCAAATGCAATTGATGTTCGATGTTGCGGCTCTCGGTATTTTCGGCGCGAAGAAATTTGCGGCGGGCTGGAACGTTGTAGAAAAGCGAGCGCACTTCCACTTGCGTACCGGGCGCTTCTCCGCCATCGCGGACGATGTCGATCTTGCCGCCGTTGACAACGATTTCAGTTCCGACAACTGCGTCCTGTTCGCGGGTCGTTAGGCGAAAGCGCGACACGCTGGCGATACTCGGTAACGCTTCACCGCGAAAACCCAATGTGGCGATTGCTTCCAAATCCGAAACTGATCGGATTTTGCTGGTCGCATGTCGCTCGAGTGAAAGTAGGGCGTCGTCGCGATCCATCCCGCAGCCGTCGTCGATCACGCGCACAAGCGAAATTCCTCCGCGCCGAATCAGGATGTCGATCTTCCGGGCACCGGCGTCGATGCTGTTCTCGACCAGCTCTTTCACAACCGACGCGGGTCGCTCAACGACCTCGCCAGCAGCAACCTGACTGGCCACGGTTTCGGGAAGGAGGCGAATGCGAGACATTGAGAAGTTGAGAAGAAGTTCAGAAATGAACTCGAGACAAGAATATTCGTTCGAGAAGTTACGTGTGTGGCAAGCCGCACGAGA
>QHPY01000147.1 GCA_003219215.1 Verrucomicrobiota bacterium
CTCCGGGCATTTTAGTCCCAGTTACAGATAGCAGTCAGGGCCCAACGCCACACACGGTAGAGTACATGGGGCATGACGCGGGCGAACCTTCCGTCGGAAATAACTGGAACACTGGTGTAACGAATTTTCAGTCCGACCTTCAAACGTTGTTCATCAAGTTTGATGATTCCTGCCCATCGAGCGGCCAGAGCGCGACTTGGTACAACAGTCCTGCCCCAACATCGCAGCTTATCGATTCCGATCCCATCGGCTTCACCGACCGTCAAACCGGTCGAGTATTTGCGGGAGAGCTGACTTTGTTATCACCAACGTGCAAAGTGTCATTTACAGACACAGACGGCCTCGATGCATTGGGGCAACCGGACTACGCCGGTTGGACGCCGAGCGAGGGAAGCGGCATCCCGTCAAGTGTCGACCATGAAACGATCGGCGGCGGCCCGTATCATGCACCGATTCCGGCACGTCCTCCGGGCACGATCTATCCCAACGCCGTCTATTATGCGTCCCAGTCGCTGGTCGTGCTCAATGTCCCGCAAGCGTCCAGGAGCGATGATGGTGGACTGACGTTTGGGCCATCCGTCTTAACAACCTCGGCCTGCGGCGGCCTGCATGGTCACATCAAGGTTGCGCCGGACGGAACGGTTTTCATTCCAAACAATAGTTGCAGTGGCGAGGGCGCTGTGTTGGTGTCGCAAGATAACGGGATCACATGGAGCATACGCACGGTCCCCGGCACTACCTCTAACCCTGCGCTGCAAGACCCGCAGGTTGGCATTGATAATAACGGCCGGGTCTATTTTGTAATGTCCAGTGCTACTGGCACTGGCTCTCAAGCAGTTGTCGCTACATCGGACGACCACGGCGCGACTTGGAACAACGTCTATGACGTGGGCGCGGCTTATAAATTGCAGAACGTGTTTTATCCTGCGGCAGTGGCAGCCGACGGAGGCCGTGCCGCGGTCGCCTTCTACGGCTCCACGACGGGTGGAGACGGGTCGGCAAACAGTTTCAATGGTGTCTGGCATCTCTACGTTGCAAATACGTTTGATGGAGGACAGACATGGACAACAACCGATGTAACTCCAAACGATCCGATGCAACGCGGTTGCATATGGGCGCACGGTGGCGCCGATATCTGCCGCAACCTGCTCGACTTCTTCGACATGACGGTGGACAAGCAGGGCCGGGTCGAAGTTGGATATGTTGACGGGTGCACCGATGGCACCTGCGCTCAGGCAGCGCTCACCGCAAAGGGCAATGCCTACACGGCCAGAGGTGTAATCGCGCGGCAGTCAAGCGGACGCCGGCTTATCGCGAAGTTCGATCCGCCGAACCCGCTCCATGCTAAGTCGGCGCCTGGCATGCCATCAGTCACCCAGCGACGAGTCGGTCCAGTGGTGCATCTCGCATGGTCCGAGGCCGATACCGGCAATTCTACAATCAAGAGTTACCAGATATTGCGAGGCACAACCAGTAACGCTGAGACTCTACTGACAACCGTTTCGGGAACGCAGACAAAATACGACGACCTGTCGGCCACCGACACCAGCAAGACATATTATTACAAAGTGGTGGCCGTGAATTGCGTCGGGACGTCGTGCGGAAACAATGAAATTGTCGCACGTTATCTCGGTGACACCTGCACCGGCTTGATTCTGCAACGGACACCGCCAGGCCATCCGGAACAGAGCTCGCAAGGACTAGCGCCGGCCTCGCTTGCCATCGACTACATTGCAGCTGGCGAGCCTCCTGGCACGAACAACCTGTTGTTCACGATGAAAGTAACCAGTCTGAGTTCCCTGCCAACCAACAGCCGATGGAGGATCGTGTGGAACTCCTATTCGGCACAAACGTACAATCAAGCAGCCGAGCAATTTTATGCCGGCATGAGGACTGACCAGAACGGAGCTGTTACCTTTGAGTATGGGACTGTTGCTACCGCAGTCGTTGGCTTGGTTATTGGCGTCCCGACAGAGACTCCAATCGGCGCCCTGCCTGGGAGCAGCTTTAACGCTGACGGAACGATTACACTCATCGTACCGAAAGGCGCCGTCGGAAATCCACAGCCGGGTGATCTGCTAGGAGCTGTGAATGGAAGAACATTCACCGGTGACACCAGCGAAACCCAGAACCTGGAGCGCTCCACGTTGCTGGTAGACCATACGTTCGTTAAAGCGCAGAGGGACAATGGCCATCCGGCTGCCACGTACATGTTGGTCGGCAATGTTGCTTGCGCGGGACCTACACCGACCCCGACGCCAAAGCCTAAGCCAACTCACCCGCCGCACGGTTAGTAGTTCCCGGCGTTGCAATTTCATCGGGCGTTCAACGCGAGGCGCGTTGGACGCCGAGTTATTTTAGGGCCGGTCGAACTATCTGAGGTTTTTTCCGATACAACGCTCAGACTCTCACTTACCGGAAACGCCCGGCAAAACGTCCTCCTGCATGCGGCCATTTTTTGTCGAGGCGCGATTCTTAAATAGCTATGAAAAAGAATCTCGGCTTTGAATCAGGCGTTTTCAACCCACGTGTGTTCGCAGCTTTCCTCCTTTGTTCGGCCGCAGCCATGCTCGCCATGCTCAGCTTTGCGGCAACCCCTTCCAGTGGAACCCTGACCGACACCTCTGGCCCTCTGACATACACAGCAGGACCGTTTTTTGTCGCGAATCCGACCCCGATACTTTTTCTGGATACGGGCCCCGAATGCTTCGGCTCAGAACAGCCCTGCGATGATTATGCGCTGACTGTGACCCTGCCGTCCGGTTACGCCGCCGCGCATCCAAACGCTTCCATTAAAGTCGCGATGAGCTGGACCGATAACGGCAGCGGCGCCTCCGACTACGACCTTTACATCTACAAGATTCCGCGCAGTGATTGCAACCCTAACGATTGCACCAGCACAGACGGTTCACAGGCGGCTAATTATCAATCCGCCAGCAGCAGCAACCCTGAGATCGCTACTATCAGTCCCCTCAGTGACGGTACTCAGAAATATACGCTGGTAGTCGTGCCTTACACGCCGGGTGGCGAAAGCGTGAATGTGAGTATCGAATTGGCGCCGGGCTCCGGTAGTGGCGGCGGCACTCCTGGATTCGGCGGCCCGGATCCGACTCAGCCGGGCGTCCCGCGTTATCAGAATTTTTACGCGCCGGCGGGCACGTCTGCCCAAAGCAGCGCGGGTGAATTTAATATCGGTTTCAATCCGCACAGCGGCCGGATTATGACTATGAACCTTGGCCCGGTCTGGCGCATCACTCCGCCCGAGCTTCTCTCGCCGGCCAAGCCCGAGTGTTGCGAAGGTCTTTGGGAAGATGTCAGTAATCCTACTACTAACACAGGTCTCGATCCAATTCTTTGGACAGACCAGAAGACAGGTCGGACCTTTGTCTCTAACTCTACCGCCGGCGCCAATGCTGTTTACGGCTACAGCGATAATGACGGCGACCTATGGGTGCCGCTTGCTGCGTCGCCGGCCAGTGGCGGAACAGATCATGAAACTATCGGCACGGGACCTTATCCTGCTTCCCTTAGTTTGCTGGGAACCCCGGTAAATCAAGGTCAGGCGGTCTACTATTGTTCTCAAACGTGGCCTTTAGGGCCGGCGACATGCCAACGCAGCGATGATCTCGGCGCGAGCTACGGACCCGGTGTTCTAGCATATGAAGGCAACGGTATTACTCAATGCCATGGTTTGCACGGCCACGTTCATGTGGCTCCGGATGGCACCGTCTGGTTGCCGGTAAGTCACTGTGGTGGCCACCAAGGTGGCGCGATGAGTACGGACGGCGGCGTAACCTGGAAGGAATTCATCGTGCCGAATGCCATTTCGCAGATACAAGGCGCGGATCCTTCTATTGCGATCGATAGCGATAGCACCGTTTACTACGCCTACGTCAACAATGAGCCTGTAGCCGCGGGCAATCCGCCCGAAGGACATGCGCGCGTGGCGGTCGGTCACCGCAATCCGAATAACACTGTCACCTGGACTAACGACTTTGATATCGGGGCGTCCCATGGCATCAAGAACGCAGCCGAAATTGAAGCGGTAGGTGGCAGCTCCGGGCGAGCGGCAGTGGGCTTCCCCGGCACTGACATCGCAGGCGACTACCAGGCGATAAGTTTCCCCGGCAAATGGTACGCATTCATCGCCACCACCTACGATGGCGGCGCGACCTGGACGACAGTGAATTCCACACCTAATGACCCAGTTCAGAGCATGACTGGCATCTGGCAGCAAGGTGGCAGCCATCAGGACCGCAACCTTCTCGACTTCAACGAAATCACTGTGGACGACAAAGGCCGCGTGCTCTTTGGCTACAGTGACGGTTGCGTGACCGAAGGCTGCATTGCCGGCACGGCAGCCAATGACTTTGTCGCGTTCATGGTTCCCAAAGTTCCCTGCCTGTCTGGAACACGCGATCCCGCTGCTTCGCATCTGACTTGGAAGGCACCGGACAACGGCGGATCCGACATAGTTGGTTACCAAATCTTACGCGGAACCACGTTCGGCACTGAATCGGTGATCGTCGCCAACACCGGCAATGCCAAGACCACGTTCGACGACACCACTGCCGATCCTTCTGTCCCGCACTACTTCTATGTGGTGAAGGCTATCAATGCGATCGGCACCGGACCTCAGAGCAACGAGATTGACTTAGCCGTTGTCGTGCCGCCGCCGCCAGAAAATGTCTGCGCGCTGCCCGGCCTCACCAAACTCACTGACTCATCCGGGGACACTAGTGCGATCCTCGGGATTGTACCGACTCCGGCTCCGCCTGGATCCGATCTGCTTTCCTTCCAGATCGCGCAGCCGTATGCCGGAGATGGGGTTATCAGATTAGCCTTCACCATCAACACGGATAACGGCGAATCGCCGCAGCCAATAGGCTCGTCCTGGTATGTTGCAATGAAGATTCCTGACCCAGCTCCAGCGACGACCTTCCATTATCGTGGTGTGCACATGACATGGAACGGCACGACGCCGACCTTCGAATCCTATACTCCAAGTCCCAACGGTTCTGGTGGCGTTGACGGCCGCTTTGTGAAAGCTGGCAGTCAGATACCCGCCGACCCAAGCAGCGGTTATGCGCGCCCATTCAATAAGGTCGTCATTGTGGTCAAGGCCAGCGATCTCGGTTTGAACCCAGGCGATACGATCGCTGGGTTCGTCTCGGGCGTATCTCAGACTGCGGGCGGTGTTATAACTGGCCTGTATGATCAGATGCCAGATAGTCTGGCATTCACCGGCAGTTACACCGTTAATGATAATCAGTTCTGCCGGCCCAACACCGCACCTACAGCGGTTCTAACGGCAACCCCAACTTCGGGTACTACTCCGCTGACGGTCAACTTCGACGGCTCAGGCTCATACGACCCGGACACTGCGCCGCCGCCAGACACCATCGCCTCCTACACCTTTAATTTCGGCGATGGCTCAGCCGCGGTAACGCAATCCACGCCGACCATTTCGCACACTTACAATGCGGCCGGTAATTATGCGGCAACACTCAGGGTCACCGATTCGCGCGGCGCAACGAGCACGAACACCGCGGAGGTGACCATCATGGTTTCTTCCGCTCCAACTCCAACTCCTACACCTACTCCTACTCCTACTCCAAAGCCGCACGGCAAGCCGAAGCCGACTCCCACAGTAAGTCCGACTCCGACGCCGAAGCCGAAGCCAACTCATCCGCCACACGGTTAGCAGTTCCCGGCGTTGCAATTTCATTCGGCGTCCAACTTCCAACGTTGCGCCGCCGGATGTTTCTCTTAAGCTTTTTGGCCTAGCGAGTATTCGCGCTTTACCCAATCGAGCGCTTCTTCCCGATCTTTCAACGCGCCTTCAAGTTGTAGCGTTTCGACCGCTTCAAGGATCTCCCCGAACTTCGGACCCGGCTTCATTCCGAGTGCGATCAAATCGTCGCCGCGGACGAGTGGCGGCGGGATGATCGGTTCGTTTGCGAACTCCTCGCGTTTGCGCAGGAGGAACTCGTAATTGTCCATTATCTGATGGCTGCTTGCACAGTCGACTCGATGCAGCTCGAGCTCCTCTTCAAACGTCGGTCGCGCCATGAATCGCTTCAGTTTTGCCACCCGCATCCTCGGCACGTCCTTGAAGACCATGTGTTGTCGCACCATCTCGACCGCGGCGTCGATCTCCGCGCGCGAAAATCGCAACCGTTCCATGATCGATTCCGTCATCGCCGCGCCAATGCGGTCGTGCTCGTTGAAACGGATCCTGCCGGTTTCATCGACATGCGCCGTTACCGGTTTCGCGACGTCGTGAAGTAAAACGGCGAACACGAGAGGCGCCGAAACTTCTTCCGGCAACAATTCCAGCATCAGTCGCGTGTGCTGAAAAACATCGCCTTCAGGATGAAATTGCTCCGGCTGCAAACAACCTTTCATCGCGTCCAGTTCGGGTAGAATCGTGCGCAGCAATCCACTTTCGTCGAGCAAGTCCCAGCCGCGCACGCGGTTGGCAGACAGGAAAATTCGGACCAGCTCTTCGCGAATTCGCTCAGCGCTGATCTCATTGATCGATGCCGCATTCGCAACGAGCGCGTCCCATGTTCGATTGTCGATCTTGTAATCGAGCACGGTCGCGAAACGAACTGCGCGTAACATGCGCAGCCGATCTTCGGCAAAACGCGCGGCGGGATCGCCGATTGCTCGAACAAGTTTTGCTTCCAAGTCAGCGCGGCCACCGACGAAATCGATCACTTCGTTCTTCTCCGGATCGAAGAACATTCCGTTGATGGTAAAATCGCGCCGCTTCGCATCTTCTTCCGGCGACGAAAATCGGACATCGACCGGGTGACGGTGATCCAGATAGGCCCCGTCCGATCGA
>QHPY01000191.1 GCA_003219215.1 Verrucomicrobiota bacterium
TCGAGGCTCGAGTCGTGGTTCCATTCGCGCCATTGGCCGAATTCACCGCCCATGAAGAGCAATTTTTTGCCGGGATGGCCGTACATCCAGGCGTAAAACATTCGCAGGTTGGCGAACTTCTGCCATTCGTCGCCCGGCATCTTCGACAGCAACGAACGTTTGCCGTGCACCACTTCATCGTGGCTCAACACCAAAATGAAATGTTCGGTGAATGCATAGAGCAACGAAAACGTGATGTTGCCGTGATGAAAACGGCGATAGATCGGATCGAGACTCATGTATTCAAGAAAGTCGTGCATCCAACCCATGTTCCATTTGAACCCGAACCCGAGTCCGCCGAGATACGTCGGTCGCGAAACGCCGGGCCAGGCGGTTGATTCCTCAGCGATCGTGACAATTCCCGGAAAGCGCTCGTAACAAACTTCGTTGCAACGTTTCAAAAAATAAATCGCATCGAGATTTTCGCGGCCTCCAAAAACGTTCGGGATCCATTGACCTTCTTTGCGCGAATAATCGAGGTAGAGCATCGAGGCGACCGCATCCACCCGCAGTCCGTCGATGTGATATTTGTCCAGCCAGAAGAGCGCGTTCGCGATCAGGAAATTGCGCACTTCGTTGCGGCCATAGTTGAAAATGAGCGTGCCCCAGTCCTGATGCTCGCCCTGGCGCGGGTCTATGTGTTCGTAAAGATCGGTCCCGTCGAACTCGGCCAGCGCGTGCGCGTCTTTTGGAAAATGGGCCGGCACCCAATCCATGATCACGCCGATGCCGGCCTGATGACACTTGTCGATGAAGTGGCGCAGTTCGTCCGGATTTCCATGACGGCTCGTCGGTGCGAAATAATTTGTGACCTGATAGCCCCACGAACCTTCGAACGGATGTTCTGCGATCGGCAGCAGCTCAATGTGGGTGTATCCCATTTCGAGCACGTAAGGCAGCAGCGTCTCGGCTAATTCGAGATAACTAAGAGGCCGATTTCCTTCTTCGGCCTTCCGCCGCCATGAGCCGAGATGCACTTCATAAATGCTAATTGGACTTTTCGGCCAGTCGCGTTTGCGCTGCTCCATCCAATCCAGGTCGCTCCAGCGGTAGCGCTCGAGATTGTAAACAAGCGACGATGTCGATGTTCCATGTTGATTGAAAAACGCGAATGGATCGCTCTTGAGCAAAAGCGCGCCCGATTGCGCGCGAATTTCAAATTTATAATGCGCGCTTTCGCGAACCCCCGGCAAAAATAATTCCCACACGCCGCTCCCGAGAAGTTTGCGCATCGGATTGACGCGTCCGTCCCAGCCATTGAAATCGCCAACCACACTCACGCGCTGCGCGTTTGGCGCCCAAACCGCGAAGTAAACACCGCCGGTGTCGCCGATTGTGCGTAAATGCGCGCCGAATTTTTCGTAGAGCTGCCAATGCTTGCCTTCGCTAAACAAATGCAGATCAACCTCGCCCATGATCGGTCCGTACTGATACGGATCACGCATCACCGACTCGGACCCGTCCCAACTGGTCAGACGCAGATGATAATCGAGATCCCGGGTCGCGTCGAAAGGCGCGAATGGCGAGATCGTCTCCCATCCGATGCGGACCCAAAATTCGGAACGGATCGGAGTGCGTGCCGGAAAGAAAACTGTTTAGCTCATCCGGCGGCAAACCGGCGACAGCGAAAGGTTTCATGATTATTCGTTGAAGCGTTGAAACGTTAAAGCGGACAAATCTCTATCGCTTCAACTCTTTATCGGTTCAACCCTTCATCGAGTTTGTATTTTGATCCCGCCCGAAGGCGGCGCATACTTTGATTGCAATGCACAAGAGCGAGGACGACGCAGTCGACGAGCTGCTGCAAACCTACGGCGAGACCGGGGGCATTAATTATCTCGATGCTGCCGCCACGCTTCCCTCGCGCCTCTCCATTGAAACGGCCTGCACCGATCTGATGAGCCTGATGTTTCCCGGATTTCGCAGCGAACAGGTCGTGAGCTCGGAAGATTTGGCCGAGATCACGCGCGTCCGCGTGCGAAATCTGCGTGCGCGCCTGAAAACTGAAATTTGCCGAAGCCTGGGAAAAATCCCGCCGAACGAAGCGACCGAACTGCAGGCAGATAAATGCTTATCTGATTTCTTCGCCGAACTGCCAAATGTCCGCCGACTCCTTTGGACAGACATCGACGCTGCATTTGAAGGCGATCCGGCGGCGAGAAGCTACGAGGAAATTATTCTCGCCTATCCGTCGCTGGAGGCGATCGCGATCCAGCGAATGGCGCACGTTCTTTACGAAATGAATCTGCCGCTGATTCCACGGATTATGACGGAGTGGGCGCACAGCCGCACTGGGATCGATATTCATCCCGGCGCGAAAATCGGTTCCCACTTTTTCATCGACCACGGCACTGGCGTTGTCATTGGTGAAACGTCCGAGATCGGTAAACGGGTGAAGCTTTATCATAGCGTCACCCTCGGCGCGCGCAGTTTTCAAAAGGACGAGCACGGCAAAATCAAAAAAGGCGGCAAACGCCATCCGACCGTCGAGGATGACGTGACAATTTATCCGGGTTCGACCATTCTCGGCGGCCAAAGCGTGATCGGCGCAAGATCGACAATCGGAGGCAACGTTTTCCTGGTGCAAAGCGTGCCGGCAGATTCACTGGTCTATTATGAGGAGAAACAGCTCCGCATTGTGCCAAAGCGAAAAAAGAAGCCAACCAGCAGCCGCGACGAATTCAGCAGCGAGTAAAAATCATTTCACCTTCGCGGTGAAAACCTCTTCCATCGCCAGATTGCGGCTGCAGCCGGAAATCGCGTCGAGTTGACGCCGACTGTCGGTCCAAATCGGATACGACGTGCCATTGAATGAAACGAGTCCCTCGTAATCGCCATACTGATTTCCATAATTGATTCCCGAACACGGAAAAATGCCGCCGCAATCGTGCTCATTTGAGCTCGTGTTCGTCACGCGCGTGTTCGGCGAAGACCAGGACGCGCCGCCGTTCGTCGATTGCGTAAAATAAACATCAGTCATGTAGCGCGAGCCGGTGGTATCGTTACGCGTGTCGTAAAACGAAATGTTCACATCACCAGTGATCGGATCGACCGACATCCAGTGATTGAATCGGTCGACCAGGATCGACAATTGATCGGCCACTGTCGCGCGCGGCGACCAATGCGCGCCTTTGTCGTCCGAGAATGAAAGATAAATGTCGGTCGTGCCCGCTGATGTTTTGTCTATCCACGAGCAATACAAACGCCCGCGATGCGGACCGCTCGAACGATCGACATCAAGCACCGGATAAATCAGCGCGCCGCGAAACGATTCCGCCGGAATTGCAATGTCGAATGGAATACTCTTGGATGAAACAATGTTTTGCGCGTCCCAGGTCTTGCCGCCATCGAACGAACGATTGAACGCGATCGCATTCGCCACGTAATCGTTCCATGCGACATAAACTTCGCCATTCGGTCCAACCGCTGGCGACGCGCCAATTGATCTCCCCGGTCCAGACGGATCGTCGGCGCGCGTGATCGTGAAGCTCGCGCCATGATCGGTCGAGGTCGCAACACGAATCCCGCCGCCGGTCGATCCGCCGGCCGCAGCGTCCCACGCAATGTAGACATTGTCGCGGAATGAACTGTTGAGATTCGTATCAGTCGTGATCATCGGCTTGTCGTTGAAGTGATTGCTTCCGCCTTCAAGGCCAAAAAAAGTCACGTTTGGATATGTCTGGCCGCCGTCAGTCGAGCGCGCGACTGCCATTTCGGTTGCGTTAACTCCGTTACCATTGCCAAAGAAGATAACGATGTAGCCGTAGAAAACGCTGCTGCGAGTATCGAATGCCAGCGTCGGATCGGAACCAAAATCGATTCCGTTACTTCCCTGCGTCGGCGGCAATGGAAGATCGACTCCGCCCCAATTCGTTCCGCTGTCGGATGAAAAATAACCGCGCATCGGCAGCCGAAAGATTTCATTCGAACCAGCGGCCATGTTTTTCGACTGCAGCGGATTCAACGTGATGAAGGTCTCACTTTGCGGACCGCACTCGTTCGAAACGTCGACGTTGCCTTTAAAATTCAGAGAGGCGCTCGGTCCGCCGCCGTCGGCCGGGCCGTTGTTCGCGATGTACTGATATTTGTCCCACCAGGTCGGGTTATGCGTCTTGCTGTCGGCGACCGCGCAAATCGGCAGCGCAACGGCAAATTGGATCAATAGGCAAACTCGGAAAAACGCTGGCATTTTCATAGGAATTCATTCTAAAACTTTTTGGCTCATTCTGTCCAAGGGATTACGATTAAGGCCGAAATGATTTATTTGGATTACAACGCGACTACCCCGCTTTGCGAAGCTGCCCGAGAAGCGATGCTGCCGTACTTCAGTCAGCATTTCGGTAATCCATCCAGTATTCACCGAGCTGGACGAAACGCGCGCGCCGCGGTCGATAACGCGCGCGATAAAATCGCCGCGCTGCTTCACGCCAAGCCGAACGAAATCATTTTCACCAGCGGCGGGACAGAAGCTTGCAA
>QHPY01000083.1 GCA_003219215.1 Verrucomicrobiota bacterium
TCCCATTCCGCGGCTTCTTCCGGAAATTTTTCTTCAACTTCACGCCGCGTCATTTGTTCCCAGCGTCCGTGGTTAATTTCACGAAACCCGTCGCGCGCTTGAACTTCAAGTTTATGTGGTCCAGCCAAGATTTGCGCCGTCTCAACCGTGCGACCCAAAGGCGACGCATAGACCGCCATGATTTTTTCGTGACTCAAGCGATCGGCCAGGCGCCGCGTTTGTTCGCGACCTTCATCGGACAGAGCGACGTCGGTCGCGCCGGCAAAGCGATCTTCAGCGCTCAATACCGTCGCGCCGTGACGCACCATGAACACTCGCGTGACCGCCGGCTTCATAATCGTCGATCGTCATCGCGTAAATTCCGCGAAAACGCAATCCTGCCGGTGCGATGTCGATCTTGCCACGCCGAATCGATCTTAACGCTCGATTCCAGGCAGCGTAGGCGTGAGGGCGAAGAAAAGGATCGGAATGAGGGCGGCAGCAACCGCGGACGCAATCGTTAAAACGTTTATGATCCAAACCACCCCGACATTGTCCGGAGGCCACGACAGCCCCAGGATCGCAAGCGGCAGCAGAACGGCCAATATCGCGCTTTCGCAAGCAATGAATCGACGCATTTTTGCTTTGCGACGCCGCTTCGACAGAGGAGTTTCGTCGCTTCGCGGGAACTTTTCAAAAAAGTCCGCTTGCAGATTGGAGACGGCGACCAGGCGTGGACTTTCAGCAGCCGGATTCTGCGAGACCAGACTTTCCGGCGGAGGCATCATCCGCGGCGGATGCGCGGGTCGGGCGGGCTTCATTTGAATTACATTTTGGGCAGCCGGCCGCAGCGCTTCGTTGGAAGGTTGCTCTGCATCGTTGTTGGCGACTGGAGCCGGATCCATCGCCGATGTGCGCATGTTCCAGCGGAATTTTGGTTTCAAAGTGGGCTGAAACGGAATCTTCCTGACTGGCGCCTCGGGCTCCTCGTTCGTCGGCTTGGGTGAAGGAGTGACCGTACGCATGAAATGATCGGGAAAACTGTACGACTCGCTCGGGATGAGAGACATGGCCTGCGGGTGGGAGCCATATGTTTAGCGATTCCAATTTTTCCGGTCAATCCAAACATCACTAGGAGCACCAGATGAGATTGACATCTTTTGAAGTTACATTGGCGAATGACAAGCGATGCAACGCCGCGCGCCATCATTCACCTCGACATGGATTGCTTTTACGCGGCCATCGAAGTGCGGGACCGGCCGGCTTTGCGCGGAAAGCCAGTCGGTGTCGGCGGCGCACGGGATCGCCGCGGCGTGCTGACCACGTGCAATTACGAAGCGCGCGCGTTCGGCGTTCATTCCGCCATGCCGACGTTCATGGCACTGCAGCGCTGTCCAAATCTAATCGTCCTCCCGACGCGATTTGATGTTTATCGCCGCGAAGCAGCGGTCGTTCGGGAAATCTTGCACCGCTTCAGTCCGTTAGTGGAACCGCTTTCGCTCGATGAAGCATATCTCGACGTGACAGCGCATCCCGACGCGCCCGGACCGCTCGCCCAGGTGATTCGCGATTTAATTTTTCAAAAGACTAAACTGACTTCGTCCGCCGGCATCGGGCCCAACAAGTTGATCGCAAAAATCGCCAGCTCGACGCGAAAGCCGGACGGGCAATTGGAAGTCAGCATGGCTGAGGTTCCTGGATTTATGGAGAACCTGCCCGTGCGCGAAATCTGGGGGATCGGCGAAAAGACCGAACGAAGATTGCAGGAGCTCGGAGTCAAAACGTGCAGTGATCTTCAGCGGTTCTCGCGTCCGGAACTTGTGGATCTTTTCGGAAAATTCGGCGGCGAGCTCTTCGATCTTTGCCGCGGAATCGACGATCGCCCGGTCGAGCCGGACCGGCCGCGTAAGTCGCTTAGTACCGAAGAGACTTTTCCGACCGATCTGGAGACGCTGGAACAATGCGAGGAACGCCTCGGAGAACTTTTTCAAGAACTCATGGCCGATTTGGCCCAGAAAGAAACGACCCGGCGTGTCACAAAAATCTTTGTGAAGCTTAAATTTGCGGATTTCACCCGGACCACTACCGAACGCGCCGGTTTAGAACCATCGCTGTCTGCATTCCGCAGTTTGCTGGCGGAAGCTTTTGCCCGCACCGGCAAAAAAGTGCGTCTGATCGGAGTTGGTGTGCGTTTCGCCGAAAGCGCGCCCGAGGAAATGCAAATGCCGCTGTTTTCCGGTGCGCCGAATTAACCCATGACTAATCGCACCAGGACAAGCGCGACAATCCCACCGGCAAACAGCGCGACGACTACGATCTCTCGTTTCGTTAACAGCGGCTCGGGTTTTCCATTTGGAATGGTGACCTCGCCATTGTTCTCGATCACGCCCAACACATCATCGTACAGCTTTCGGACATCCGCCGGCATTGCTTCTTCACTCGCGAACTGCTCACCGTTAAACACAAATTTTTTCTTCACCCCACCGTCATGCAGCGCTTTTTGGTAAGCCACGCGGACGTCGGGAGGCAAATCGGCCGGACTGGCGTATTCCTGCCCGTTGTAACGAATCTTCGTTTTCAGGGTAATGCTCACTGCCTGGCGGAAATCACAGCAATTCACCTGCCATCGGCTCTCGCGCTCTCGTTCTTGTGATAAATTAGCGCCAAGTGATCAGTGCCGCCGCTCAACAAAAGATCCGCGCTTCAGGCTGCGACGTGCGTTTCGATAATCTCACCCGCCAGCTTTACGCCACTGACGCTTCGATTTACCAAATCGAGCCGCTTGGCGTCGCCTTCCCAACCAGCGCGCAGGACGCGAGCGCGGTCATTAAAGCCGCAGCCGATGAAAACGTTCCGGTCACGCCGCGCGGCGCCGGTACCAGCCTGGTTGGAAACGCGGTCGGCGAAGGATTGATCGTCGATTTCTCGCGCCACAATCGCAAGATCGACAACCTCAACATCGACAAGCGCAGCGTGCGCGCCGGCGCCGGTGTCGTCCTCGATCAGTTGAACGTGTTTCTTGAGCCGCACGGATTTTGTTTTGGCCCCGACGTCGCTACCAGCTCGCGCGCCACCATCGGCGGCATGATCGCGAACAATTCTTCCGGCGCGCACGTTCCAGTCTACGGCACGACTGCCGATCACGTTCTTTCGACGGAAATCGTTTTGGCCGACGGTCGGATCGTCATTGTCGGTCCGGCAAGTGAATCTTTGCGCGACGAACAACGCAAGATCGACAATCTCGTTCGCGCGCACGCGGCAGAAATGGCCGAGCGCTGGCCGCCCGGTTTACTCAAACGTTGGCCGGGCTACGGCATCGAACGTTTCTCGCGCACGCCGAACAACCTCAATGAGATTCTCGCCGGGAGCGAAGGAACGCTCGCCGCGATTTTTTCAGCCGAGCTAAAGATCTCGCCGCTTCCGCGCGACAAAGGACTCGGCCTGATCTTCTTTGCATCCGTCGCCGACGCGATGCAAGCAACCGTCGCGCTTCTCGATCTCAAACCCGCCGCTATTGAACACATCGACCGCCCGTTGCTCGATCAAACAAAAGGGCAGCTCCATTTCCAAGCCGCGCGCGATCTGCTCGAGCTCGAGGCACAACCGTGTGAAGCAATCTTGATCGTCGAATTCTACGACGATGCGGCCGAGCGCTTGTCGATCTTGCAGTCGCGCTACCTCGGTTTGCGGACGAGAATTTGCCGCGACCCGAACGAGATGAATCTCGTTTGGTCGGTGCGCAAAGCCGGCCTTTCACTTTTGACCGGCTGCGTCGGTTCATCGAAACCGGTCGCGTTCATTGAAGACGCAGCGGTTCGTCCCGCGCAACTGCCCGATTACGTCCGCGGGTTGCAGTCGATCATGAAATCCCTCGGACTGGAAGCGAGCTACTACGGACATGCCGCGAGCGGCTTGCTCCATGTCCGGCCCGTTCTCGATCTCCATAGTGCGGACGATTTGCGAAAGTTCAGGCTGGTAGCCGATCAAACTTCCGCGCTCGTTAGGCAATTCAAAGGTTCAATTTCGGCCGAGCACGGAGTCGGCATCGCGCGCACCGAGTACATGCGCGATCAACTTGGCGACGCGTTGCTCAATGTCATGCGCGAGATCAAGCGCACATTCGATCCAAAAAATATTTTCAATCCAGGAAAAATTTTCGGCTTCGCCCACAAGATCGACAATCATCTCCGCCATAATTTCACGAAGTCGCTCGAGCTGCCGTTCGAGCCGCGCCTCGCGTTCGCGTTCAAGGACCGCTCGTTCATCGGCAATCTCGAGCAATGCAACGGTTGTGGCGGTTGTCTCAAACAGACCGGCATTATGTGCCCGACGTTCATGGCGACGCACGACGAAGTCATGTCCACCCGCGGTCGCGCCAACATCATCCGGCGATCGCTCGAACTGCGCGGCAGTGGTCACGATCCGTTGAAATCGGCCGAACTCGATGCCGCGCTCAGCAATTGCCTCTCCTGTAAAGGTTGCACGCCGGAATGCCCGTCCAACGTCAATCTCGCGCTGCTCAAAGCCAACATGCTTTATGCCCGCTACCAACGCGACGGTTTGCCATTACGCGAACGGTTCTTCAGCAACGTCGATCTGCTCGGCCGAATCGGATGCACGATGCCATGGCTCGCCAATTCAATTCTCGATCATGCGCCGATGCGCGGGTTGATGGAGAAAACGCTCGGAATCTCAGCGAAGCGTTCGCTGCCGCACTACACGGACAAGCGATTTGATCGCTGGTTTGGCAGAAATGCGCAACCAACCGGGGCGGATCGTCCGCGCGGCAAAGTAATTCTCTGGGACGACACGTTTGTCCGCTATCACGAGCCAAATATTGGCATCGCGGCGGTGAAGGTCCTCGGCGCGCTTGGTTTCGAGGTTGAGCTATTGCAAAATCGAAAATGTTGCGGCCGGCCGGCGTTCAGTCAGGGAAATCTCGACGCCGCGGGCGAAGTCGGACGCCACAATGTCGATCTTGTGAACGCCACCGCCGAAACGCCGATTGTTTTCCTCGAGCCGTCGTGCTGGTCAATGTTCGTCGAAGATTATCGCGAACTGGAGATCGACAACGCCGAGAAAATCGCAGCGCGCTGTTTTCTTTTCGAAAAATTTGTGGACGATTTGTTGGAGCGCGAACCAGATGCCCTTCGATTCAAAGAGCGAGAGGTTAGCGTTGCGATCCATCCGCACTGTCACGCAAAGTCGATAATCAATCCGGCGTTCATGGCCACGCTAGTGGAACGGTTGCCGGGTCGCAAAGCAAACTTGCTCGATACTGCCTGCTGCGGAATGGCCGGCGCGTTTGGCGCGCTCGTCGAGAAATACGAGCTTTCGAAACAGGTCGCGGCCGATTTACTGCGCAAGATCGACAATCAACAACCGGACGTCGTGATTGCGTCCGGCACGAGTTGTCGGCATCAAATTGTCGATCTTAGCAGCGTCTGGCCGAAGCACATGGCCGAGCTGCTCGCGGACGCACTCGCGTAAAACTTAACTCTGCGGTTTGGGCGGAGCCGGAGGCGCGGGTTTCGCGGCTTCGCCCGGTTTTGGTGGAGCAGCTCCCGCAGGTGCGCCTCCGGGAAGTTCGGTTTCGGCCGGAACAGCGAGCACATCTGGCTCGGTGTACGATTCAGGATGACTTGCCAATTCTTTGCGTAACGCCGCAATTTGTTCCGCAGTCACCGGACTGGCATTGTTTCCCCACTCGCTTCGCTCGTAGGTCAGAACGTCGGCGATTTTTTGGTCGGTCAACGTCTTGTCCCACGGTTGCATGACGGCGCTGCCGAATTTTTGGCCTTTCACCGTGACCGGTCCCTGCAAACCTTTGAGAACAATCATGGCTGGTCGTTTCGAACCGCCCGTGGTGAATTCCGAGCCTGCCAGCGGCGGATATTGACTGGGAACGCCCAGACCGTTCGCTTGGTGACACGTCTGACAGTTGGCCGCGAAAATCTTTTTTCCGCGATCGCGCGGCGTTAATTCTTGTATCGGACCTCCCGGTCCAGCCGCACTACCTTTTTTCGCCGGCGGCGGTCCGCCTAACGGATCGAGACCATCACCGGAAAAATTTCCAGAGTAACGACCGAGGTAAGCGCCGCCGGTGAAAATCGCGAGGCCGTAAACGGCGATCAACCAAATCGAGAGCGGCTCAAGTCCGACGCGCGGTTCGCGTTTCTCGCGTTGGATCGCGGCGTGCACTTCATGAACGTCGGCAGTTTCGCCGTAATCCATTCCCTGCCGCGTTAAAGATGAGGGATCTGGAGTTTGATCGTTCATTTCTTCGGTGGCGCTGGAGGTGGCGATCCGGCTGGCGGCGGTGCTGGTGATCCGGCCGGTACAGCCGGAGGCGATGCGGCGGGCGGTGCCGCGCCCTCTGCGGTCTTCACCTCTTTCAGCGGATGCGATTGATCGAGCGACATCAAATAAGCAACGAGACAGCTGGCGTCGTAGGTTGGAACAATTTCCCAACCCGTTGGCGGCGCATCAGCGCCAGTAAGCTGGAGCGCGTCGGCTGAACGTTCGGCGCCGATCTGATGTTTCTCGTAAAGAAATTTGTAGGCCGGCATGGTCGAATCTCGATTATCTGGACTCATGCTTCGTGGCGAATAAAGATGTCGGTGATGCCAGGCGGCAGAATAAACCGGCGGCATTCCGTTTGGATTGGGCGACGCCGACGGAGCCGGCGATGGATTCGCAGCGGCAGCCGATGCTGGAGAAGAACCTGCTGGTGGCGCAGGCGGAGATGCCGATTGTGGCGGCGCGCCAGCGCCCGGTTTCGGCGGAGCGGCATTCGTAGGTGGAGCAGAAGAAGAACCTGCTGGCGGAGGAGGCGAACCCGCTGGCGCTGCAGGCGCATTGGCATTCGGCGGTTTTGGCGGGGCAGAATTTGGCGATGGTGGCGGTTGCGCAGCTGCGGGCGAAGCTGCCGGAGGGTTTGCGCCTGGCGCCGCAGCCGGTTTTTCTTCTTCAGTCGGCGCGCGTTTACCAATATTGGACAGATCGGGGCCCATTCGTTCCTGTCCGAGCACTACCGGCCGATCAAAAATATAATCGCGCGGTGCGCTGCGGCGCTCAGCCCATTTCGGGCGAGGTGATGGCCCTGCGTCGCGGAGACGATCGACATCCGCGTAGGCGTAACCGGGCCGGATTTGCTGACTGTGGCAATAGATGCACCCGTTCGCCGCGTAAATCCGCCGGCCGCGGTCGGCCATGCCCGATTTCGGAGCGGGATAAATGTCGGTGCCTTCTTCATCCATCTGCGGGTTGAGCGCGCCAATTTGCAGGTTCGGGATTACAGTCAAGCCGACCCACGAGAACGCGAACGTTCCGAAAACTCCGAGGAAAAGCGGGACCAATCCTTTCACAAGTGCGTCTCCGATCCCTCGGCTTCGACTGGATTCAAAAATGTCGGGACGGTTGAAGTGCGGCCAAGGCCGAACAACATCAGGCCAAAATGGAACGCGAAAATGAAATGCGAAATCGTCAATAACAGCGCTGCAACCGTGCGACCTCGTAAATATGGCAACGCGCTTGCCACGCTTTGAATGAACGACATTGAGGGATCATCTTGGGTCGCGCCCTGAGCAAACCCACCGACCAACAACATCAACGACATCAATCCAACGCCGTAGGCCGATGCCCAGAAATGGAGTTTGATGAGCGTAGCGTAACGCCATTCACGACCGACCAGGCGCGGCACGGTGTAGTACATCGAACCGAACATGACCATCGTAAAAAACGCGTACAGTCCGAGATGTGAGTAGGCGATGCTGGCCTCCGTAAAATGCAAGTAGCGCGCGGTTGAGCGGAGCGAGATCAGGATACCGATGATGCTAAAGACCGTATACGACATCGCGCCGAAGACGGTGAACCGCAGCGTCGGGCTGTAACGCATCACCGGAAAATATCCCTGCATCGTCATGTGATGATTGAGTCCGACGGTCGCGACCGGAATGATGGTCAGGATCGTTGCGGCGATGCTCGCTGTAATCATCCATGCCGGGAATGGTCCATCGACAAGGCGCTGCATCCCAGTCCAACTCGAGAACAGCGCGTAGGTCCAAAATCCAATCGTCGCGAGATGATAACTGTAAACCGGGCGCCCGATCACTTTCGGGATCATGTAATAAGCGGTGCCGAGCGCGATCGCGCCGAGCCAAAGAAAGAGCAGATTATTCGCGTACCACCAGCCGACCGCCGCCTGCATCACGCCTTGGACCGGGACGACGAAGAGCATTGCTTGGGCGGCGGCGTAGAGCCATGGAAACCAGAGAAACGCGCCCAGCAAATACCATTGGGTGATGTAAATCTGGTCGCCGCGACGAAAGCGGAACATCAACACCGCCCACGACATAATCAGCGCATAAGCAACAAAAAGAACAACCGCGGCATAAGACGGAAACTCGAGCCAGTCGTAACCGGTGCTGTAGCCCATGAGAATTCCGATTACACCAATCAGCACACCGATGTTCCAAAACCAAATCCCCGCCACAATCAGCAGCGGATGTCGTAAAGTCGTCCGGCACAATCGCGCCATCAGCCAGATCGCCGTTCCCATTGCGGCCATCGACGCCCAGCCGTAAACCATCACGTTCATGTGCACCGGACGCAGTCGGCCCCACGTCAAAAAGCTGACATCGGAGAGCCAGTCGGGTGAATGCAATTTGAACGAAACGAATCCGGCCAGCAGCGTTCCGATTAGTAACCAAACCATCGCTGACGCGTAAAACATCAGCACCGGCACGCGCGTCGAAGCATCGATGCGCGCACGCTCGAGCTGTTCTGCGTCGCTAGCGGCAGCCGAAATGACCGGTTCTTTTAATGGAATGTCAGCGGTTGGAGTCATTCGTTAGGCAAGAGCGACACGTTCACAATTGTCCCGGAGATACTGAAGGTGACGCGGCCGGCGCTACGGCCGGCGATTGCGGCGAAGCAGCCGGAGACGCCGAAGCGCCGGGTTGCGTCGATGGCTGCACTGCCGGCGGATTTACGCCCGCGGCGGGTTGCCCGCGCGCTTCCGAATTTTGACCGGCAACTGAAGTGGGTTTCGGTGTCCCGCTTGCCTGCGGCGAGGCGGATGGCGCGGGCGTGGCGGCCGCTGCCCCGCCGGGTGCCGCAGAAGATTCCGGGGCGGTGATCGCGTATGCGGGCGCGGGGTTTTTGTTCGCCAGATCGGCAACAGTTAATTCCATCGCGCGATCGATCGGCAAACGCACCGTGCCTTTGTTTTTATCGACCCAGGCATAAATCGTGAGCGCCTTCGCGTCTTCATCGCGCGCGTCCTTGAGTTTTTTGGCACGAGCCTCGGCGCGCATTTGTTCGTAAGTGTCGCCGCGCGGCGAAGGACCAACCACGGCCACAACAATGGCGCCGAAAAGCGCAAACAAGAGCACAACGCCGACCCATGTCGAAAATGGCGCAGGCGATTGCGTTCGAATTTGCTCGGTATCGGCCATGTCAGTTCACCAGTTTTAAAGATTCGACCAAGTGAGGATCGCGCACCGGGAAGAGCGAAGTTTTTGCAACGATGCGCAAATAAACGAAAGCCAAAGTCGCGCCGATGGCGATGAGCGCGGCAAAATCCCACAAACTCACGTGCACGCCGGTCCCATGGAGCGCTGGAAGAACGACGAGGTAGATGTCGAGCATTTGCATCAACAAAATCCACGCAGCCACGTAACAGAGCTGGCGCGGATGTTTCTTGATCGAGCGCAACAGCAAAATGGCGAATGGTCCGAAGAAACGGCCGAACACCAGCAGCATGCTCAATCCCCACCACGACTCCGTGTTTCGAGTCAGAAAATATTGGATCTCTTCCGGAATGTTCGCGTACCAAATCAGCATGTATTGGCCGAAGCCGATGTAGGCCCAGAAAACACAGAAGGCGAACATCCACTTTCCCATGATGTGGTAATGCTCGAGCGTGACCACGTTCTTGAGATAACCGGCGCGCTGGAGCGCGGTGATCACGAGCACAAGCAGCGACATCGAACTGCCGGCCGCGCCGGCGAAAATGTAAACGCCGAACATGGTCGAGAACCAGCGGTAGTTGAGGCTCATCAGCCAATCGAACGCGCCGAAGGTCAGACAAAGGGCGAACAGTGGCAGACTGGCGAACGCGACTTTGCGCAGACGAATGGTGAATCGCGGATTGCCGTCCTTGTCTTGCCGGACCGAAAAGCGGCGCAACAATTGGGACGCGATGATGAAGAAACCGAGGAAAAACGCCGCGCGAAGCACAAAGAAATTGAGATTTAGATAGGCGCGCTTGGAATCGAGGTTCGCTTCTTTCCCCGGCGCGATGTTCATCCAGGCGTAGAGATGTTGCCGCAAGAGCAGGATCGGGATGAAAAAGATCGCGAGGACTGCAACCAAGACGGCGATGTTTTCCAGTTGCCGCCTGACGACCACCGTCCATTCCGCGTCCGTAGCGTAATGCACGATCGTCCAGAAAAAGCAGCCGGCGCACAAGGTGAAGAAGAATCCAAAGGCAAACAGCCAGGAGAAACTGAGCTGCTTCGGATCAATTGCGGCGCCAGCGCCGCAGAGCGCGAGTGCAACAAACGCCACAACGCCGAGCAAAACAGACAGGCCGGCAAAGCGGCCGCTCTCGAAATACTCGCCTTCCGGCGTCGACCCGTTATGCAGGCGATCGCTCATTTCTTTGGCGCCTCCGGTTTTGCTGGCGATTTGGTCTCGGCCGGTTTCGCTTCTCCAGGTTTCGCCTCCGCCGGCTTGTTCTCGGCTGGCTTTTCCAAATCAGCCCGATGTTCCGGCGGGACATCGACAATCCCCGCGTTCTGACTTCGTTGCAGCGCGCGAAGATAAGCGATGATCGCCCAACGATCTGCGACCATGATGTTTGGCCCGTAAGCCATCATTGTGTTTTTGCCGTTTGTGATCGTGTTGAAAATTTCGCCGTCGGCCATTTTGCGAATGCGATCGTCTTGCAAAGTAACGACCGTGTTGAGGCCGTACTGCTTGGTGATTCCATTCCCGGCCGCGGTCGCGCCATGACACATCGCGCAGGTAATGTTGAAACGCTCGCGCCCGCGCTGAAGCAATTGCGCCGTGACCGGGACCGGGATTCCAGTTCCCCAACGGTCGACCATTTTTCCGGTGTCAATATAATCGGTGCCGACGCTAAACCCGGCAACGGGGTGAGACTCGGGCGCGCCGAGCGGTTGAGGTTTTGGCATTTCATAACCGATCGGCACCGTTCCGTTGACCGGCATGCGAGGACCGCGACCGTCCGCAAAAAAATTCAGCGGCGATTGCGCGCGCACTTTTATCTGGCGCACCATGTCGGGAAAAATTTCCCACGGCTCATTGGTGGTCTTTTCTCCGCGGAACCCGAGCACGGCCACGGCCGCAATCGTGAGCAAGAGAGAAATTAAAAGGAAGCCGCGCAACATAAATCAGTCCTCGTGCACGATCGTGATGTGTTGGCCGCCGCTGCGCTCCAGTAATTCGCGAGCTTCCAGTTCGGTGAAACGCGGGTCGCGCGCTTCGATCACGAGAAAAAATCCGTCATTGGTCGCGCGGCTGAATCGGTCCCAGTTGAAAATCGGATGATGCGGCCGCGGCAGGCCGTTCATGATCAGGACTGCGAAAAAAGCGGCAAAGGCGGAAAAGAGAACGGTCATCTCGAACATGATCGGGAAAAACGCCGGCACCGTTTTCCAATCGTACGGTTTGCCGTGCACCACCAATCGGTAGAGCCCCCATGACGGACCAAATTCAACGAGAATGGCGGTGAGCAATCCCGAAATGCCGCCCGCCAACACGACCGCGCTCAGCCAGGATTTGCCGAGTCCCATCGCTTCGTCCATGCCGTGAATTGGAAATGGCGAATGCACGTCCCAGCGTTTGAAGCCGGCATCTCGCACTATTTTCGCCGCTTCATAAAGGGAGGCCGCGCTCGGATATTCCGCCCCCATCCCATAAACTTCATGACCGGTCGGCGTTCTCATGTCCGCTCCCTTCCATCCGCTGCGACGGGATGATGTCCGTTAGGCGACGCGGCGTGGGCGTCCGCTTCTGGCAAAACGATTTTCACTTCCGACATCGCGATCATCGGTAGGAACCGGATGAAGAGGAGGAACAGCGAAGTGAAAATCCCGAGTGTGCCGATGAACGTCCAGATGTCGACCCAGGTTGGAATAAAAATACCCCATGCCGACGGAATGAAATCGCGATGCAATCCGCCAACGATGATGATGAAACGCTCGAACCACATCCCGGCGTTTACGCACATGCAAACGAAGTAAACGACGAGAATGTTACGCCGGCACCAGCGGAACCAAAAGAGCTGCGGCGAAAGCACGTTGCAGAACAACATGCCCGTCCACCAGTACCACCAATACGGGCCGAGCACGCGGTTCCAAAACGCGAACCGCTCGTAAGCGTTGCCGCTGTACCAGGCCACGAAAAATTCCATGGTGTAGGCGTAACTAACGAATGAGCCGGTCAACAAAATGATCTTCGCCATTTTGTCGATGTGCTGCGGCGTGATGATGTCGTGCAGTTTGAAAATGGCCCGCGCCGGAATGAGCAACGTCAGCACCATGGCGAACCCGCCGAAAATGGCCCCCGCGACAAAGTAAGGCGGGAAAATTGTGGTGTGCCACGTCGGCAAGATCGACGTCGCGAAGTCGAACGACACGACGCTGTGAACCGAGAGCACCAGCGGCGTGGAAAGTCCGGCCAACAGCAGATACGCCATTTCGTAATGCCGCCAGTTGCGGTTCGACCCGCGCCAGCCGCAGGCGAACACGCCGAAGAGAAATTTTTTGATCTTGGTTGTGGCGCGATCGCGCAGCGTTGCCAGGTCGGGGATCAATCCGGTGTACCAAAACAAAACCGAGACCGTGAAATAGGTCGAGACTGCAAACACATCCCACATCAGCGGGCTGCGGAAGTTCGGCCAAATGCCGTAGTTGTTCCAAACCGGCGCGAGATACCACGCCATCCAAACACGGCCGACGTGCACGCCCGGAAAAATCGCTGCGCACATGACCGCGAACAGCGTCATCGCTTCGGCCGAACGGTTGATCGACGTCCGCCATCTTTGCCGGAGCAAATACAAAATGGCGGAGATCAAGGTGCCGGCGTGTCCGATACCGATCCAGAAAACGAAGTTGGTAATGTCCCACGCCCAACCGACCGGATGATTGAGTCCCCAAGTGCCGACGCCGGTGGAAATTTGGTACCCGAGACAGAACAGACCGAACATCGCGATCGAGCCGGTGATGCTGAAACAAACCCACCACCAACGCGGCGCCGGTTGTTCTACCACGCCGGAAATGCGTTCCGTGATCCAGCTGAAGTTGCGTTTGTTCAACACCAGCGGCGCGCGCTTGATCCGGGATTCCGCCGTCGATGCGGCCTCGCTCTCAATCACATCTGTTGGTGCGGCGTTCATCAGTTAGCCAAGATCGACATCCTCACGCCTTCTCCCCCGGACAGGCGACGCCAATGTTGTCTGCGTCCGGCATTTTCGGATTTGGATTGCGGATCCGCCCCAGATAACTCGTGCGCGCTTTCACGTTCAAATAATCGAGCAGCCGGTAATTGCGGTCCTGCTGTTTCATCTTCGAAACTTTGCTTTCCGGATCTTTGATGTCGCCAAAAGTGATTGCTTCGTGCGGGCAGGCTTGCGCGCACGCGCTCGTGAACGAATCCCGCGGAATGCGAATGTCGCTCGACGCGCCGGCATGGACGTGGGCCGCGATCTTCGCTTCCTCGATTCGCTGCACGCAAAAAGTGCATTTCTCCATCACCCCGCGCATCCGGACTGTGACGTTCGGATTTTTTTGCATCTTCGTGATGTCAGGCGCGCCTTTTTCGGTGAACGGCGCGACGTACTCGCGATAAATCCCAAACTCTCCCGCAATTTTCTTTTTCCCGATCGGCCGCTGGTTGTAATCGAAGAAATTGAATCGGCGCACCTTGAACGGACAATTGTTGGCGCAATAACGCGTGCCGACGCAGCGGTTGTAGGCCATGACGTTGAGTCCGTCCTCGCTGTGAATGGTGGCGTTGACCGGGCAAACGGTTTCGCACGGCGCGTTCTCGCAGTGCTGACACATCATCGGTTGGTGCACCATCTCCGGATCCTGGGGAAACTCGCCGTTATCTTCGTCGAATGGTTTCGCGCTCGCGTAATAGCGATCGATTCGGAGCCAGTGCATCGCGCGTCCGTGCGCAACTTGTAATTTGCCGACTATCGGAACGTTGTTCTCGGCCTGGCACGCGATGACGCAGGCGCTGCAACCGGTGCAAACATTGAGATCGACCGTCATTCCCCATTGCTGCGGCGCGTCCATTGGCGGGTGGCTGTAAAGCGATGGCAAATACGACTGCGGTTCGTCCATCCCACCGCACTTTTTCACGAACTCATTGTCTTCGCGGTATTTATCCAGCGTTGCTTCGCGCACGACGCCGCGGCCTTCGATGCTCCAATGTTCCTGCGTGTTCGCGAGTGGATATTTCTTTCCGACCTTCGTCACGCGCACGCTCTCGATATTCTTGCCATCGGCGACTGCGAAATGCAGATTGCTCGCCGTGCGCAAAAGGTAGGTATTAAACCCGGATTCGTCGGCGATTGGGCCAGTCTTTTTCCGTCCGTAGCCGATCGGAATCGTGACCGAATTCTCGGCGTGACCGGGCAAAACGTACGCCGCGATCACCAGTTCGCGTCGAATCGGTCGATCATTCGCGTCTCTCGCCGTGTCGTTAATTGAAATTTGAATCAGATCGCCGGTCTCGACGTTGAGTGACTTGGCGAAGTTCGGGCTCATGATCGCCGCGTTGTCCCAAGTAAGTTTTGTTATTGGATCGGGCAATTCCTGGAGCCAGCCGTTGTTGGCGTAACGGCCATCGTCCATCGCGTAACTGCGAACAAAAACGATTTCAGGAGATTCCGACGTCGGCGCGGGCGTTGTGGTCCAAAGCTGGTGCGTCAGCTGGGCAGCGGCGCCGTCGTTGAATGTGACCGGTCGATCGCGCAACGGAACATGCGCGGCAAATCCGTCCCGCAAGAATTTCGACCACGCGGTCGGAAGATCACCGGGAGGTTTGGTCGCGCGAAAAGTTTCCTGAACGAGCTCGGGTCCTTCGACTTTCGGCCGGCCAAGGAGCCCATTCATGATTTCGATTTCGCTCAGCCCGCCGAAAAGCGGCAGGATCATCGGTTGGATCGATAAATACGCGCCGTCCGAGGTGAGCGCGTCGCCCCACGATTCCAAATAATGCGCCAACGGCACGTGCCACTGGCTGATTGTCGATGTTGCGTCCTCGTGATAACCAACTCGCACCACTTCCGGCACTTTCTTTTGCAGATCGGCCCAATCGAGCGGCGTCTTTTTGTCCGGATCCTGCCCGACTGCGCGCGGCGCGTTGTAAACCGGGTCGCCACCGAAGATGAAAAGCGCTTTTATTTCGCCGCGATGCATCCGGTCGGCCAGCTGCAAAATGTTTTTCGTGTTCCGATTGCGCGGAAATTCCCGGACCACCACTGTGCGTCCGATATTCTTCAGCGCGGAGTTCATCGCGTACGCGAGCAGTTGAACAACAACCGATTGCTGTTGGCCGGCGAGAACGATGCTCACGCCCGATTTCGAGACCAGATCGTTCGCCAATTCAATCAGCCATTTCTCATCGAACGGCAGCGTCTCGGCAGGCGTGGCCAGGGTAGCGAGCAACGACAGCAGAGCGGAGTCTTTGGTCAGAGTGGCGATTTTGCCGGCGAGCACATGAGTGAACAGCGGGATCTGACTGGCGGCGCAGCGCAGCCGATGATCGGCCATCGCGCCAGTGATGGTGAACCTGTTCTCAACGACATAGAGCCGGTTCATCGTGTCTTTCGACGATTTCACGCGGCGTCGCTGCGTGAATGCGCGGGCGGAAGCGAGATCGCCTTCGCCGCAGTCAAGAAAATCGCTGTCGAGCGCGAGCACAACGTCGGCGCGGTCAAATCGCGGAATCAATCGCACATTTTCGCCGAAGCTGGTCCGGGTCGCGTCATCTTGCGCCTCGCTCAGCGCCGCGTCGTAGACGCACCACATCATTTTCGGGAACGCCTTTTCCAATTCGGCTCGCAATCTTTCTCGAGTCGGCGAATGCAATTCTTCAACCAGGAAAGCCAGACCATCGCCACCGTTCGATCCAAGCTGGCCCCGCAATTTGTCGATGTAGGCGTCAAACTCACCGCGATTGGAATCCTTGCCGCGATTCACGAAGCGCCGCGACCGCGCCGGATCGTAAAGATCGAGAACGGAGGCTTGCGCGAACGTGTCGGTGGCGCCGGCGCTGGCGGGATGAAGCGGATTGCCCTCCACCTTGATCGGCCGGCCGTCAACGGTGGTTGCGATCAGCGGAATTGCGCCGGTGCGGCGCGGCATCGCCGTGGCGTAGTAAAGAAATTTTCCGGGAATCGTCCACTCGGCGCTCTTAGTGAACGGAACGAGGTGCATTTCCGGACGGCGGCAACTCGTTAGACCAAGACCGGCCAATGCCATTGAGGCGCCCATCAACTTCATGAAATCGCGCCGCGACCATTCGTCTTCGCTAATTTCGGAAGCGCCGGCCGGAAATTCGCGCTCCAGCCACTCGCGAAACTCCGGGCTATTGCTGTATTCGCCGAGACTCCGCCAGTATTTCTTTCCGGTCAGCGGCTCAGGCGGATGTTGGAAAACGCGTTTCATCGGTGGCAGGTTTGGCAATTTGTGCTCGGAGCGATGTCCCAGCGTTCCTTCAGTGTCTGACCGATCTCGTGCTGCGTCAGATGCTTCTTCTTCGCCCAATCCTCAGTCGCGCTTTTTGGCTGTCCGTACTTCGCTACGAACTCCGCCGGCTTCACATCGTCTGGTTTCCAATCGAGATTAAAGATCTGATCGTCGGGCCGGAGAAAATTTTCGGGGTGTCGATGGCACTCGAGACACCACGCCATGCTATGCGGTTCGGCTATTGACACCGTCGCCATGTGATTGACCGGGCCATGACAACTGAAACAACTGATGCCGCGATTCACATGCGCCGCGTGGTTATAAAAGACGTAATCGACGGTGCGATGGAGCCACACCCATTCAATCGGTTTGCCGGTCTTCCAGCTTTCTCGAACCGGCTCGAGCTTCGGATTGTCCTTTTGCACCTGCGAGTGGCAGTTCATGCAGGTCTGTGTGTTCGGCACATTAGACTGCGCCGCAACTTCGACAAAGCTATGGCAGTAGCGGCAATCCATTCCGAGTTGGGTCACGTGAATGTCGTGCGGGAACGGCACCGGCTGGATCGGTTGATAGCCTACCTTGGTATATTTTGGCGTGACGTAATACCACGTCGCCGCGGTCAATCCGCACGCGATCAAAATGCCGGCGACTGCCATTTGCAGCGGCAACCAGTTGCACCAGCGGGGAAAGAAGTTCGCCATAATCAGCGGAAGCCCTGTCCGGACCAACACAGCCGCCACTTTAGAAACGAATTCAAATCGGTCTCAGGATGTGCACACATCGAAGCCATCATTCTATAAATCGAAATTCACTCGGCAAAAGAAAACTCGTAGGTAGCATGTCGATCTAAATTCCCGGTAACTCTTCCGATACGGAAAAGGCGCCGTTTCGCAAAATGATCACGTCAAAACTTCGGGGAAGCGTCAAGTGAAAGCGCGCATTTCTTTGGCCTGTGGTTTGGCAATGTTCGGCGGCCCAGTTTTACAAATCCGCGCCGCCGAGGATGTCGATCTTCTCCTCTTCAACGGAAATGTTTACACGGTTAACGAAAAACTGCCGAAGGCGGAAGCGATCGCGGTCAAAAAGGACCGGATCGTTTTCGTTGGGTCGAACGACGACGCCAGGAAATTTCGCGCCCCGCGCGCAATCGATTTGCACGGTTACACCGTCGTTCCCGGCCTGACCGATTCCCATTGCCACATCTTTGGGATCGGCGAACGCGAGCTAACATTGAACCTCGAGGGCACAAACACGCTCGAGGATTTTCTCGCCAAAGTGAAAGCGCGTGGCGCGCAGACGCCGCGCGACAAATGGATGACCGGCCGCGGTTGGATCGAAACCTTCTGGAAGCCGCCTAGGTTCCCTACCCGCCAAGACTTGGATTCAGTTGCAGCGGATCATCCGCTTTTTCTCACCCGCGCGGACGGCCACGCCGCCATCGTGAATTCTGCGGCGTTGAAAATTGCCAAGATCGATAAGAACACGCCAAACCCGTTCGGCGGCGAAATTCTAAAAGACAAAGCGACGAGCGAACCGAACGGCATGCTTCTCGATAACGCCCAGGAGCTAGTCGCAAAAAATATTCCGAAGCCAACCGAGGCGGAGCGCGAGCAAGCGCTGCTTACCGGAATCAATCGCGAGATCGGGCTTGGCTGGTGCGAAATTCAAAACGCCGGCAGCCACAAGGAAGATGTCGATCTTATTAAGAAGGGGTTTGAGTCCGGCAAAATCAAAATTCGATTTATTAATTGCGTCTTTGGCCCGGGTGAAGATGCGCAGAATTTCTTGAAAGAAGGAGCGACCCTCAACGCGTTCAATCACCATTTCACCCAGCGCACAATCAAAGTGATTTTCGACGGCGCGCTCGGTTCCCGTGGCGCGGCGTTACTTAAACCGTACAACGATGCGCCTGAGACTTCCGGTTATCTCACCGAGAAACCGGAAGAGTTGCGCCCGATGTTCGAAGAAGCGCTGGGCCGCGGAATTCAAGTCGAAACACACGCGATTGGCGATCGCGCGAACCGAATGATCCTCGATCTTTACGAAGCCGCATTCAAAGCGGTCCCGCCTAACGAACGCAAAATTGGCGAGCCGCGTTGGCGGGTTGAGCACGCACAGATTGTCGATCTTGCCGACATTCCGCGGTTCGCCAAACTCGGCGTGATTCCTTCGATGCAGCCTTCCCACGCAATCAGCGATCTATTTTTCGCGCCGGCGCGGCTTGGAATGGATCGACTCGCCGGCGCCTACGCGTGGCAATCTTTTCTCAAATCAGGAGCAATCATCTGCGGTGGCTCCGATGCGCCGGTCGAGCGCGGCGAACCGATGATCGAATTTTACGCGGCGGTCGCGCGCAAAAGCATCAAAGGCGAATCCGGCGACGGCTGGCACCCGGAACAAGCCGTCTCGCGCGAGCAGGCACTGAGTATGTTCACGATTTGGCCGGCCTACGCGGCCTTCGAAGAGAACGAGAAAGGCTCAATCGAAGTCGGCAAGCTCGCTGATTTCACGGTGCTCTCGCAGGACATCATGAAAATTCCCGAGCCGAAAATTCTCAAAACTCGCGCCGAGATGACGATCATTGGCGGCGACATTGTTCACGACGCGACCAAGAAGCAGACAGAATGAACAAAATTTTCAGAATGGCTTGTCTGTAGAATCAGAATTTTGTCGATTCTGTCAATTCTGTCCCCTCTCAAAAATCTGCGTTGTCCGCCTAATCCGTGGTTCTGCTCAGGTACCGAGTAGATAAATCGCCACCAGCGTCAGCAAAAAATACGGGACCAGGATCGCCGCTCCAGCGTATTCCTTGGCCATTCGTTGACCAAAAAATAAACAAAGGATCGCGATCGCGGAAACTATTGCGCCGTAAAACGCGATCGTTGGATTGCGCGAAAAAATCAGCGCCAGAAATCCGATCCCACTCAAGACACCGGACGCGACTTCAATGATCGTGAGAATCGTGAACAACAGCGGCACAAGTCCTGCGAGCGGACTTTTCGAAAAATGGCCGCTCAGCCAACTCAGATTTCCTTGTCGATCTACGATCTTGTCGATGCCTGACTGCAAAAACAAAATCGCGAGAAATGCCGAGACAAGAAGTTGAAGTAAATACAGCGCGCTAGACGTCAGCATATTGTCATGTCGACCGAAGTGGAGACATCTCTAAATATTTCTGAACGGAAATAGCAAGAGATTCCTCGACTGCGCTGGGAATGACAAAGCGCTACGAATACAAATATTCGTCGTGATACTCGCGCTGGGGAGCGAACTGGACGGTTTGGTCGCCGCCGGTTTCGGGATACTCGAAGATTTTTCCTTCGTAATTACGGATCACGATTTTTTCGTTGTCGTGATAGAGAACGTAGCCGGGATTGATCGGCACTTTGCCGCCGCCACCGGGCGCGTCGATGACGTATTGAGGGACGGCGTAACCGGTGGTATGGCCGCGCAATCCTTCGATGATCTCGATTCCTTTCGCGACCGACGTGCGCAAATGCGATGAACCGTTAATCAGGTCGCACTGGTAGATGTAATACGGACGGACACGGCACATGAGCAGCTTGTGCACGAGCGTTTTCATAGTCTCGAGATCGTCGTTCACGCCCGCGAGGAGCACGCTTTGATTGCCGAGCGGAATGCCGGCGTTGGCCAAACGCTCGAGCGCTTCTTTCACTTCAATCGTGAGCTCACGCGGATGGTTCACGTGCACGCTCATCCAAAGCGGGTGGTGTTTGGCGAGAATCGCGCACAGCTCGGGCGTGATCCGTTGCGGCAGGAAAATCGGTACGCGCGTACCGATGCGGAGGAATTCGATGTGTTTGATTGCGCGCAGCCGCGTCAGCAACTTGTCGAGCTTGTCGTCAGAAAAAATCAGTGCGTCGCCGCCGCTCAGGAGCACATCACGCACTTCGGTGTGTTGTTCGAGATAGCGGAACGCTTCCTCGAAATCGGTGTGCAATTCCTGTTCGCCTACGCCACTGACCACACGACTGCGAGTGCAGTAACGGCAATATGCGGCACAGCGATCCGTTACCAAAAACAGAACGCGATCCGGATAGCGATGCACTAAACCCGGCACCGGCATGTGCGAGTCTTCGCCACATGGGTCGGCCATGTCGTAGGGCGACGACCACGTTTCTTCGAGCCGCGGAATGACCTGACGGCGGATCGGATCATCCGGATTTTTTTCTCGCGGAATTAGATTGAAGAAGTGCGGAGTCACCGCGAGCGCAAGTTTGTCGCCGGAAAGAAGCACCCCGCTGCGTTCTTCGTCGCTAAGATCGATCCCGCGGTCGCGGGACTCGAGCTGAGCGAGTGAAGTGACCCGGTTCTTGAGCTGCCATTTCCAATCATTCCAAAGTTCGGGCGCAATCCCGCCGTCGCGGGACCAATAGCCCAGCGCATGCGAGACGAACTCTCTTCCATCACCATTCCGAAGTGTTTGCATTTTGAGTAGGACGAAAACGCTAAGACCGGTCAGAACCATGTCAACGCGCGCACCGCTAAGTGCGCCGCGCACTTCAATCGAGGCCGGATTTTGTCCTACTGAACGGCGACGACGGTGCCGATTGGGATTTCAGCAAAGAGTTTTCGCGCCGTTTCGCCGGGCAAACGAATACAGCCGTGGGACGCGGGGTAATTCGGCACGACGCCTTCGTGCATTCCGAAGTCGAGACAGCTCAACCGCATGAAATAAGGCATCTCAACCTTGTAAATGGTCGACCAATGGTAGCGATCCTTATCGGTAATGACGTAATAGCCACGCTTGGTGGAATACCCGTCCCGACCGGTCGAACAGGTCGAATTCAAAATTGGCACGCCATCTCTGATGAGCGCCATGTGTTGCGAAGCGAGCGAAATTTCTATGCGCAGATGGTCGGGCGGCGGTCCGCTGCCGAGGAGAATCTGCGAAGCCCGCCAGTTTCCGAGCTCGGCCGCGAAATAAAGCGCGATCATTTTATAACGGCCGGTGGCACGGTTGCGATCGGCGCCGGCTTGCAACAGCGTGCGGACGTAATCGGTGCGACCCAGTCCGGCCGAGAGCATCAGGCAGGTAACGTCGCGATCGTCCTCAATGTAATTGCGAAACGACTTCGACGGAAGTGCGTCCAGAAATTCCTTGTCGTATTTTGGCGGCAGAGTCGTGTTCACGTCTGCGCCGCAGTCCAGCAGGGTCGTAAACAGGGGCGCGTTATCGGTAGCAATCGCGTAGGCAAGCAGCGGAACGCGTTTCCCTTCCGGCGTAGGCGGAGGAATATGTTTCGAAAGCAGCAACCGCACTGATTCGCGATCCCCCGCGCGCAGAACATTGTCCAAAGCGCGCAACGCGCCGGCGCTCCATTGTTCAAGTCGCGGCAGTCGCGCAAGAATTTCCTGGGTAATTTTTGTGTTCGGGCTGCCGATAGCGAGCGTCAACAGTCCGGCACTGTCACCATAAGCCAATTCCAAATTCGGCGTAAGGCTCAAGAGGAGCTCGACGATTTCGAGTTTCTGGCCGTTAACAGCGTAATAGAGCGCGGAATGACCTGCACGGTCTCTGGCCGCAATGTCAGTCACATGTCCAGCCATCGCGCGAACCAATTCCAGGTCGCCATGCATCGCCGCTACCATCAGGGGCGTTACCCCCGCGTCGTCCGACAAGTCGCCGCTCGCTCCAGCATCGAGCAGTCTCCGGGCGATAATCCGTTCCTCCCGCAAAATCGCCGCGAAAAGCAAAGACCGATCATTCGCAGTTCGCGCGTTTGGATTCTGGTGCTCGCGAAAGTAACGATCGATCAATGAAGTTTGCTGCGTCTCCATCGCGCGAACGAATTCATCCGCGGGAATGGGCTTGGGGGCTTGACGCTCAAACGCAAGCCAGACAGCGGCAACCAGAAAGAGGGCGGCCAACGTGCCAACCGAAACCCGATTCAACTTGAATGAACGCATATCCGGAGAGAGACCGACCGATAATATACCATTAGTCAAGCGGCGTGCCGGTGCAATTCGCGCGCTGCTAGGCGCGACCCGCGAGTGGACTCCATCTCTTGAACATTGCATGTTTGATGCTGTCCAACTTCGAACAAATGCGTTTGACCTCAATTTCATTTTTTATCGCGGCGCTCAGCACGATGTTCGCCGCCGCGAATCCGTCCTTTGCTGGATCGATCCTGGCCGCCACGCCCGAGATCGCGCCGACGCCGACCGTTCCAGCGGCCGCGGCCGAGCAGGGCAAAGATGTCGTTCATCAGTTGAACAATGCATTCGCCAAGGTTTTCGAGACGGTTGCACCGAGCGTTGTCATCATCGAAATTTCAAAGAAGAACGATAACGAAACCTCCGCGTTCGAGGACCTGTTCTTTCAAGGCCCGCCGGACGAAAGTAATCCGCGCCGAAACCCGAGAAATCTTCAGCCGATCCAAAGCGAAGGTTCCGGATTTGTCGTTCGGCCCGATGGCTACATTTTCACGAACTTTCACGTGGTCGAGGCCGCTGATAAGATCGACGTGAAACTCAAAGACGGCCGCGAATTTTCGGCGAAGGTCGTCGGCACTGACGAGAAAACGGACATCGCTGTCATCAAAATCGAGGCCAAAGATTTGCCAGTCGTGCAATTGGCCGACAGCGACGCGGTGAGAGTTGGGCAATTCGCATTCGCGATCGGCGCGCCGTTCAAACTCGATTACACGTTCACCTACGGCGTGGTTAGCGGGAAAGGCCGCAGCAAATTGCTCACGACCAGCGGCTATTCGATCTCGGATTACTTGCAAACGGACGCGTCGATTAATCCGGGCAATAGCGGCGGCCCGCTCTGCGACATCGACGGCAAAGTGATCGGCATGAACACGCTGATCAACGGAATCAATCGCGGTCTCGGCTTCGCCATTCCGATCAACATGGCCAAAGAGATCGGCGACGAACTGATCGCCGGGCGCAAAATCATGCGCCCGTGGCTCGGGATCCGAATCGAGACGCTCGGCGACGATCCGGCCATCCGCGAACTTTTCAAAGGGGTCGACAAAGGCGTGGTCGTCCGGACGATCGAAGCCGACGCGCCCGCTTACAAAAGCGACCTTCGGCCCTTCGACGTCATCACCCATGTTGATGCAAACGCAGTTGCGACCGATTCGCAGCTGCAGCACGAGATTTTGAAAAAGAAAATCGGCCAAAAGGTCGAGCTGACCGTTTGGCGAAAAGGACAAACGCTCAGGGTCCCGGTCACGACTGGCGAGTTACCGAATGAAATTTCGCGTGCTTCAAACGAGCCAGCGCGGCCGCCGCAGAATCGAGAGGAAGAAGAAGTCGGGAAATTTGGTCTCCAAGTGCAGGAGTTGACCAAGGAAATGGCGCAACGTTTCAAACTCGGCGTCCAGCGCGGCGTGATCGTGACCGACGTGACCGAGAACAGTCTGGCCGCGCAGCAAGGAATCGAACGCGAAGACGTAATCACCGAAGTCGACGGCAAACCGGTCACTGACGTGAAAACATTTCGGGAAGCGTTAAACAAAGCCGACCCAAAACGCGGCGTCCTGCTTTACCTCGACCGCAAAGGCAGCAAAACCTTCGCCGTGCTCAAAGCTGGTGGTGGCGAACCGCCGAGCGACCGCTAAGTTTTTCGGCTACCGAGAGCGACCAGGACGATTCCGCCGACGAGACAGATGCCGCTCACGACCGGAGGAAAACTGATTCCGTGACCTTCGGTGTGCTTGATTTCGAGAGGTCCTAGTTGGGCGTCTTTTTTTTCCTCTCTCCAACCTAAGCCGCCGTAGGCGAAGCCGATAATGCCAACGATGATGAGAATAATGCCGACAATTCCAGCTGGTTTCACAGTGCCGATGCTACAGCGGCCGGCGACCGCTAATCAATTGGATAATGAGCACGACCAGCGCGATGAGGAGCAGCAAATGAATGTAAGCACCGAGAACATGGAAGCCGACAAAACCGAGAAGCCAGAGAATCAGCAGAATAACAAAGATAGTCCAAAGCATAAAAAACCTTTCGTTTGCGGTTGTTGTCAATGGTTCGCTTCAACGTTCGCGGTCGCGCTTACCGAAAATTGCACGGAGGATTGTTTGCCACGGCGAATCCGTTTCGCCGGTCGGGCGAATCCGTCCCGTGGCGGACCGGTGACGGATCGATTTTACTATTGGCCGGTTTTCTTGAGGACGGCGCGCAAGTCCCAACCGCTCTCTTCCAGTTGCATGCGCGCCGAATCGTAGTCGCACTGCGCGAGCTCAGCGACCATGCGTGTCGCGCGGTCGCGCAATTTCGTGCTAGACGCGTTCAGGTCGATCATCAAATTGCCGCGGACTTTGCCGAGCGCGACCATCGCACCGGTGCTGATGATATTGAGCGCGACCTTGGTGGCGGTTCCAGCTTTCAAGCGCGTTGATCCGGTCAAAATCTCGGGACCGACCGCCAGATCAATTGCAAGATCGACAACTGCTTTTCGTTCACGAGCCGGATTGCAGCTCAGCAAAATGGTCTTCGCGCTCAACGATTTTGCTCGCGCTAGCGCGCCGAGCACGAAAGGGGTGCGACCGCTCGCCGTGATGCCGATGACGACGTCGACATCTTTCACGCCGCGTCGATCAATTGCCAACGCGCCGTTGCCTCCCTCATCTTCCGCGCCTTCCACGCTCCGATGCAGAGCGGTGGCGCCGCCGGCAATGATGCCTTGGACGAGTTCGGGCGACGCGCCGAAGGTGGGCGGAATTTCACTGGCATCGAGCACGCCAAGACGGCCACTGCTGCCGGCACCGACATAAAACAATCGTCCGCCTTTGCGCAGCGACTCAGTAACTAGCTCAATCGCGCGGGCAAGATCGACAATCGCCGCGTGCAACGCTTCTCCGACAAATTTTTCTTCATCGACAAAGAGCTTCACAAAATCCTGCGCGCTCACTTTCTCGAGATTTTCCGAACGCGGATTGCGTTGCTCGGTCAATGCCGCTGCCAGGTTGTCGATTTTGTCCGCCGCAGGCTGGGAATGAATTTCAGGCCAGCTTTGCATTTCCGCGGCCAACCAGGCCGCGCCAAATTCGGGTGCTCGCTCGGAATTCGCCACCCGCGCATCGGGCAGCGTTTTTTTCAAACGCCGTCGAAATGCGTGGTTATAAATCGAGTCCCGGTGAAACAATCCCCCGAGCAGCACGACCTTCGGCGCCAGCACTTGGAGTCTGGTCGCGACTGCTTCCGTGTATTCGCAAAGAAAGCGCGCGCCTTCTTCGATAATTTCCATGACGCGTGAGTCGCCGGCAGCCGCTGCTTCAAACACGACAGGGGCCAGCATTGCCACCTCCATCTTGTCGGCGGTCTGCGCCCAGCGCACCAGTTCGTTCAGATTGCTCAGCGCCAATGCGCGCAAAATTTTGGTAGTGAACTGGACTTCGCCGCGGCGGAGATCGTATTCGCGGAGGATCAAGCGCAGGGCTTGCAAGCTGAGAAAATAACCGCCGCCGGCATCGCCCAGAATGTGTCCCCACCCACCCGCATTTTCGATTCGCTTGTCGCGACGACCAGTAATGGACGAGCCGCTTCCGGCGTTAACAACAATTCCGTCGCCATGCCCCAGCGCTGCGGCCAAACCGGAATCGCGATCGCTCCCGACCACAATTTTCGCCTGCGGCCAAACTTCGGCGCAAAGCCGGGTGAGCGATTGTCGATCTCCTTCGGTGCCACAACCAGCCAGGAAAATTCCGGCACGATTGATTTCTTTCGGCAGCTCATTAAACATCGCGCGCAACTGATCCGCGGTGGCGAGGCGAAAGTTCGCCGGCGGCAACTTTCCCTGGTCCAAAACGCGGAGCTCATTCTCCGCTCGCTGGACCAGAACCCACGATGTCTTGGTCCCACCGCCCTCCACGCCCAAGATTTTTTCGCCGCCGTTCATTGTCGATCTTTGCCCTGTTTGTATCATGCTTCATGGCCAAAGACGAGGCTCAAGCGGCGAAGCGAATCGCACAACTCCGAGACGAGATTAGGAAGCACGATCGACGTTATTACGAAGAAGCTGCGCCGACGATCAGCGATCGCGAATACGACCGGCTTTACAAAGAGCTTGTCGATCTGGAAGCGAAATTTCCCGACTTGGTAACGTCTGATTCACCCACTCAACGCGTCGGCGGCAAACCGCTTCAGGCATTCGCCCAAATCCAGCATCGGGTCCCGATGCTTAGTCTCGACAACACTTATTCCGAGGATGAGGTCGCTAACTTCTACAAACGCATCACGCGTCTTTTGCCTGACGAAAAGATTCCGGTCGTGATCGAACCGAAAGTGGACGGCGTGGCTGTGTCGGTGATGTACGAAACCGGCCGGCTCAAATACGCAGCCACCCGCGGTGACGGTTTGGTCGGAGACGACATCACCCAAAACATCAAAACGATTCGCTCGGTGCCGCACCAATTGCGCGGCGCTGCCCCAAAGCTTTTCGAAGTTCGCGGCGAAGCCTACCTCGACAGAGACGGTTTCAAGAAGCTGAACAAACAGCGAGAAGCTGCCGGATTACCGTTGTTTGCCAATCCCCGAAATGCCGCCGCCGGTTCGCTCAAGCATCTCGATCCCAAAATCGCGGCGCAGCGACCACTCGGCATCGTTTTTTACGGAACCGGCGCAACCGAAGGGGTAGATGTCGATCTTCACTCCGAAGTTTTTCCGTTGTTCAAAAAGCTTGGACTGCCGACCCACGAGAATTGGTGGCTGGCCGATTCGACTGAGAAAATTCTGGATGCCATTCGCAAGCTCGACCGCATCCGACATGATTTTCCGTACGAGACCGATGGCGCCGTCATTAAGGTCGATGCCCTCGAGCAACGTGAGAGGCTCGGATTCACCGCGAAATCACCGCGGTGGGCGATCGCTTACAAATACGCCGCCGAGCGCGTCGAGACGAAGTTGCTCGACATCAAAGTTCAAGTCGGACGAACGGGGATTCTCACGCCAGTGGCCGTGCTCGAACCGGCGCTTGTCAGTGGCAGCACCGTTTCGCGCGCGACCCTGCACAACGAAGACGAGATCAAGCGCAAGGACATTCGCATCGGCGACACCGTCGTGATCGAAAAAGCCGGCGAAGTCATTCCGGCCGTCGTCGAAGTTGTAAGGTCGAAACGGCCGCGCAACGCCAAGCCGTTCGATTTTCTCAAACACATTCACGGGAAATGTCCAGTTTGCGGCGGAGAAGTTCGCCGCGATCCCGAATTCGTAGCCTGGCGGTGCGAGAACATTCGTTGTCCTGCCCAAGCCACCCGCCGATTGGAATTTTTCGCCGCGCGCAGTGCACTCGATATTGAAAGTGTCGGCGGGATCGTCGCCGACAAACTGGTTGAGCGCGGCCTCGTGCGCGAGCCGCTCGATCTGTTCGAACTGAAAGCAGCGCAACTTGCCAAGTTGAATCTCGGCACTGAAGAAAATCCGCGCGTCTTCGGGGAGAAAAATGCCACCAAAGCGATCCAATCGATCGAACGCGCGCGGAGTTTCCCGCTTTCGCGCTGGCTTTTTGCGCTGGCGATTCCCGACGTGGGCAAGACAACCGCAACCGACCTAGCGCGTTTTCACGAAACAATCGAAGGCGTGGCGAATTCGAAACTTCTCCGCGACGTGATCGCTTACCACGAAAGCAAAGGCGACAAGCAGGCGGCGAAAGAAATTGCTGAGCGATTGATCAAATCCGGTTTTGCCGAGCCATCAAAGAGCAAGATCGACAAGCACGGCGGCATCGTAACCGAAGTCGGACCAGTAGTAGCGAAAAGCGTTCTCGATTTTTTCGGGTCAGCCGAGGGAAAGAAAATCCTTCAGCGGATGAAGCAATTACGGATTCATCCAAGAACCGAAAAAGTGTCCGCCAAAAAAATGGCGGAGTTGCCGCTCGCAGGAACGACATTTGTCCTTACCGGCACATTGCCGTCGATGACGCGCGAAGAAGCAACCGAAAAAATTGAAGCGCTGGGCGGTCACGTTAGCGGCAGCGTGAGTAAGAAAACGGATTACGTCTTGGCCGGCGCAGAAGCCGGCAGCAAACTGGATAACGCGAAAGAACTCGGCGTCCGGGTCATCGACGAAAAGGAGTTTCGCAAAATGTTGTGAACCTGGAAGACACTGCCCCCGCAAAACGGATCAGTCGCCGTCGCTGGTGGATCCATTTAATTCTGATCGGCGGATATTTCGCTGCCGCAATTCCTTTCGCGCTATCGCAAACTCCCCGTCGACCGGCATTGCTCAGCAGCCCACGAGGCTTGTTAATTGTATGCGCCATCCAAATCGCGCTCTTTTCTATCGTGTTCGGGCTCGGTTGGCTCGCTTCCAGAGCATCAGCTGAGGAACTACTTTTGAAGTGGCGGCCAAAATGGTGGGTTATTCCACTAGGAATTAGTTATTCGATCGCAATTCGATTAATAGTAGCACTCGTCCTGTTCGTAATCGTCGCGATTTTGATAGGAACAGGGCTGCTTGCCCGAGAATCCGTCCCAGGATTTGCTGCTGACAGCCGAACGGCCGCTGAAAGAATTGTCGATATCTCGGCGATACAGCACAACCGAACTTATTTTTGACTAACAGTTACGATCGCGAGTTTTGTGGTCGCTGGACTTCGCGAAGAGTTGTGGCGTTCCGGAACTCTCGCGGCATTGCGCGCGCTTTGGCCGAATCTATTTGAAGGACAGGATGGTCAGATTGCAGGCGTAGCACTCATTGCGATCGTGTTCGGATTTGCTCACCTTAGACTTGGGCTGCTAGCCGCAGCAATGGCGGCTGTTCTTGGATTCCTTCTAGGCATCATCATGGTCGTGCACCAGTCCATTTGGCCAGCGGTAATCGCGCACGGAATGTTTGATGCGACGAGTTTCGCTTTTCTTCCAACCGCGCTGGAGCATCTCCAGCATACGTAATGGGAAGGCAGAGACCGGCGCTACAAATGCTCGTCCGGCTCGGACTACGGCGTTCGTTCCGGCGCTGATTGCAGATTCAGCGGCATGGCGCGGTTCGTCTGAGAAGGAGGCGCAGCTATCAATGATGGGAGAGCCGGCAAGCCTGGTAGGTGCGGCATGCCCCTAATGGCAGGATGAACATCGGCGTGCACGTTGAATGTCAGTCTCTCATTGCCGCGCATCACCGTGATCGGCACCACTTCGCCGGCGGTAAGAAAGAATGAGGCGTCGAGGATATCTTCGGGTTCGTGCACTTTCGTCCGTCCGATTTGAAGAACAACGTCGCCCGGTTTCATTCCCGATTCAGCCGCCGGCGTGTCTTTCACGACATCTTTGGTGACCGCCCGCGAGCCTTCCACTGGCTCAGCCGCTTCTGTCACGTTGGCGCCGATCCAACCATGCCGCGCTTCGCCGAAGCGCACAAAATCGTTGCGGATTTTTTCCGCTGCCTCGATCGGCAACGCGTAACAGGAGGAATTATTTTCGAAACTGTAGAGGAGAATTCCGACGACTTCGCCCTTTAAATTCAAAAGGGGAGCGCCGCCTTCGCCGCGTTGCGGCGGCAGATTTACTCGCAAATGCTTGGTTGAAAAATATCCGCCGAAGCATTTGCGATCGAATCCCCCGATCATGCCAAAGCTCGGCGTCTCAGCGAGATCGAGCGGATAACCAATCGCAACGACGGGCGTGGCAATCTCAAGTTGTTCCGCACTGCCGATCGGCAGCGCCGGGCTGGCCAAATCCACTTTTAACATGGCGATGCCGCTACGGAGATCAGCCAGGAGTTGCCGGGCTGGATATTTTTTTCCTTTGAACTCAACCGTCACGTTCTCCGCTTCGCCGCCGACCGAATAGGCGGTGTAAAGCGTGCCGGTCGGATCGACAAAGAACCCAGTGCCGGAAAGTTCGCCGTGTTGATCGGTCGCCTCGATTTTGACGACAGCCTTGGCGCAGTGTTCGAAAACGTCTTTGACTTCGCGACTAATGGTGGTCGCCGAGTCCGGTCCTGGCTGCGCAGAAAGCGAAGCCGCCGCGGCGAAAAACGCAAGTTTTGCCAGCAAACGAAACCCTTCGACCGAACTAGAACTTGAAAGTCGTCTCATAACTCACAGGCACGCTGTCGAGCACGTAGCGAGGTGTGCCGCTCCGGTGAGTTTGGGCGCTTTCCGTCATATTGCGAAGCGACCGCGTGTTAAAGACCCGTGTCGCCGCGGGCGATGCCAGAGTCCACTCTGGTTCAGCGCTGGCAGGCACGACCAACACCTGTTGATCTTTGACGGCAACCGTCGCCGGCTGTGGCGTCTGATAAATCTTGAGTGAAATGACTGCCGCACAAACGAGCACAGCTGTAACCGCAACTGGATAAGAAGTAAGGGTTGAGAGGTTGAAGGAGAACGCGAAATCGCGGGCCCGATCGACACAAATACGCCAGAGCGGCTGCCGCAAAAGTTCATCGCGTTGCCGGCGATGAAATTCGTGCAGGAAATTGTCGAAGTAACCGGGCGGCGGTTGTTCGTAGCGTTTCAACCGAAGCAGCTTCGTTATTTGGTTGTCGTTGAATTCGTCCATTGGCGTTGATCAGGTGACCGGATTTTTTCGAAACTCGTCTAGATAATTTTGCAGTTGCCGGTTGGCGTAGAATAGCCTGGATCGTACTGTGCCTTCTGAAACACGCAAGATTTTACTGATTTCTGCGTGGGGCATCCCCTGAATATGGAACATGGTGACCACTGCTCTGTGTTCATCAGACAATTTCATCATCGCCTCGTTCAACCTTTTTTGCAGCTCGGAGAGGTCGGCTTCCCGCACCGGACTGGTGGAGGCGGTGGCCTCGAGAAATTCCTTGTCGTTTTGAATGCTGGTATCGACATCGTCCAGGCTGAGCTGAAAACGACGGCCGCGCTTTTTGAGGAAATTCAGCGTCATGTTCACCGCGATCGAATGGATCCAGGTGTAAAAGGAAGACTTTCCGCGAAAACCACGGATTGCCTTGTAAGCCTTGGCGAAAATGTCCTGCAACAGGTCGTTGGTGTCCTCGTGGTTCGAGGTCATGTTGTAGACCAAGCCGTAAAGACGCGGCGTGTATTTCACCACCAGCTGATCGAAGGCGCTCGCGTCGCCTTCTTGCGTGCGCGCCACCAATTGCTGGTCTTCGTCGGTCCGAGGCTGGTCCATCGCGTTTCTTTTAGACTTAACACCGGCATCCGACCCGGACGACAACAAATCGGTCAGGCGTCGAGCTGGCGGTAACGCGATCGCAGGATTCATCTTCTTCAAGCCGCGCGATCAATCGCGCCGGTCGCGCATCGACATCAACCAAAGCAAGTTGCCCAGCGCGGCGATGAAGGCGGCGACGTAGGTCAGCGCGGCGGCGTTGAGCACGTTGTTCACCCCGGCGACTTCTTCGCCGGGCTGCACGATGTGCATTTGTTGCAGAATAATTTTCGCGCGCCGCGAAGCGTCAAATTCCACCGGCAACGTGATCAATTGGAAGATGGCGAGGATGAGATAACAATAAATTCCGAGCGTGATCAGGCCCGCAATGCGGAACCAAAAGCCGCCGATGATAATGAATGGCAGCATCTGTGAAGCAACCATTGTCACCGGCACAATCGCCATTCGCGCTTTCAGCGGTGCGTACGCTTTCGAGTGCTGAATCGCATGCCCGGTCTCGTGCGCCGCGATCCCGAGAGCAGCAACCGATGGTGTGTTGTAAACGTTGGTCGAAAGACAAAGCTTCTTCTTTGTCGGATCGTAGTGGTCGCCGAGGAAATCGTTTGTTTCGACAACATCGACATCGTGGATTTGCGCGGCCTGCAAAATCTCGCGCGCGCATTCGGCCCCTGTAATGTTCGAGCTGGCCCGGACTTTTCCCCAGCGATTGAACGCCCCGGTCACCCGAATCTGCGCCCAGATTCCCAGAATTGCCGGAACAATCAGGTAGAGAAACCAGTGCTGACCGCCGAAGCCAATTGGGTAGAACATGCCTGTGGTAATCTAATTGGTTAATTTAGACGCTCAACTGTGAGCTTCGTTCATTCCCCAGGGCTTTCGGCAGATGCGTTGTCATTCCGAACGGAGTGAGGCATCGCACAGAAATACGCGCGTGACGCCGATCGCCGATGATGCTCATTCGCGAACAAGAATACCACATCCTCCGCTTAGGAGATTCCTCGCGCTCGCTCGGAATGACGACACGCGGAAAAGCGCGGGTTCAGATTTCCAACTGCTTCGGAAAACGCGAGAGAATCTTGCAGCCGGTCTTCGTCACTACGACCACGTCTTCATGCCGGACTCCGCCGAGTCCGGGATAATAAAGTCCCGGCTCGACCGTCAGCACTTGTCGATCTTTCAGGGTCACCTTTTGCAGCCGCGGATATTCATGGATCTCCAGGCCGAGCCCGTGGCCGGTGCCGTGGAAAAATCCAACGTGTTTCCCTTTGCGAACTTCGGTGGGATAGCCGCGCTTCTTGAAAAGCTGCTGGATCGCCTTGTGAATTTTCATTCCGTCGATCCCGGCTTTGATTTCCCGGAGCGCGAGCTCCTGCCCTTCCTTCACGGTCTCCCAGAGCTTGCGTTGCGCTTCACTAGCGCGTCCGCGCACGACGGTGCGCGTCAAATCGCCCCAGTAACCGGTCTTCGCGTCGCGCGGGAAAATATCGAGGATGATCAAAGAATTAGAGTAGAGCGGACCGAACCCGCGCTCGTGCGGATCGCAAGCTTGATCGCCGCCGGCCACGATGGTGTTCGTCGGCGTTCCACCGGCACGTAGCATTGCGGAATCGATTTCCGCGCGCAGCATTTCGGAGGTGAGCGTCTTGCCTGACCAGCGCAATTTTTTTCCAGACGGTTTCGACGCTTTCAAAACTTCCATCGCGCGCGCAAGTCCAGCTCCAGTGATGCGTAACGCGCGGCCGATTAACTTCAGCTCATCATCCGTTTTCGCTTCGCGCTCTGGCCAGAACAGGCCGTTGGTCGTCGCAAGATCGACATCGTCCTTCGCGAGCGCGCGGGCGTAGCCGAGCGGAAAATTTGCCGGAACCACGGCGCTTTTTACGCCGCGCTTACGGAGAAAATGCGCCAGCACTTTTTCATAAGGCGGCGCTTGTCTTGCTTTGCCCTGCACTTCTCGCTCGAGTTGGTTGAACGAAACAAACTCGTCGACCTTGGCCGTCCTTCGGCCGCGATCCATCTCGAGATCGCTCAAAACGATTGTGCGCTTTCCATTTTGCTCGAGAAAAATGAACGGATCGCCCGCCAAGAATTTCGTCGCGTAAAGCATGTCCGCATCGATGTCGCTTGGCGCGACAATGAGTCGCGTTTCGTTATTCGTTTTCGCCATACTGCTGTGCAATTGTAGGGCAAGCGCACCGCTTGCCAACTAAAACAGCGAATCGTTACCACGGACGTGTCGTCCCGAGCGCAAGCGAGGGATCTCCTAATCGGAGCCTGGATCACACAAGCTAGTGAGCGTGATCAACGAGTCTGTGAGAGATTTCTCGCTCCGCTCGAAATGACAGAACTACGTTCGTCGCACTTCGAGCTGCCGGCGCAGGATCAAATAGAGCAAACCGAGCAGGCCAAACGTGGATCCAATCAGCACAATCGTGTTGAAAACAAAGACACTGACCTTGACTCCGAGGTAACGTTTTTCCGCGCCGAAGAAAACATTTGGCCGGCTGCCGCGGCGATAATCACTTTGCTCCATCTCCGCATTTGAAATCAGATCGGAAACTTTTTGGTTCACGTAAACCTGCTCGGCGGTGATCGTTCCCTTCGCGTTCTTAAAGGCGGCCGAATCAAACGACCGTTTTCGATCGAGCACTTGATCAACCTGCTTGAGATAATGATCGAGCTCGTCGGGCGACTTCGCTTCGAGCCCGGACAAAAACGCCAGAACTTCTTTCAGCTCATCGAGCCGCTTCCCTTCGGCCACGTCCTGTCGATGTTTCGCGACGATGGAATCGATTTCGCGCTGCGAGCGCTCCTGTCGGGAAGTCAGTGGATTAAGTTTCGATTGCGCTACGATCACCTCTTCGTACGACCAGCGCATCGGAATAAACTGACAGACGAACGGCACCTGCAATTTGCTGTCCATTTTTTTGCTGCGGTCTTTGGTCGGATGTTCCTGAAACCAGCGCGTCAGCGAATAAACCAGGCTGAGGTTACGGTTCATGTCTTCGTATTTAATTAGAGCGCCGCTCATTAGAATCTGCGGAATCAAAACCAGCGGCACGATGTTGGCCGCGGTTTTGGCGTCAGAAACGAGCGACGAAACGAGAAGGCCGAGCGCAAGACTGCCGACTGCGGTCATGAACATCAACGCCAGATGCACCCAAAACATGCCCCGAACCTCGAGGACGTAATTGCCGATCAAGACGAACAGCACGCATTGGATCAGTGCGAAAACCGACAATGAAGACATCTTGGCAAAGATGTAATACGGCAATCGGACGTCGAGATTGCGCTCGCGCTGGAGCGTTGGCCGATCGCGGATGATGTCGTCGGCGCTGTTGGTCAGCGAAAGAAACATCGCCACCAACAATCCAAGAAAAAGATATGTCGGAATGTGGAAGGCCGACGCGAAATCGTATTTCCCGCTTTCCGAATAACGCAGGAGCGAGCCGATCAAAAGCGCCAGCACCGGCGCGGCGCAGGTGGTGATCCAAATATTCGCGCGGTTACGCAACTTACTGATGAACGAGCGCCGCATCAGCGCGCGGAACTGCGTCCACTCGTCGTGCCACCGAATCGGCCCGCGTTTTCGTTTTTGCACCGGTGCCGATGGCAGCAGCGGCGCTTGTTCGCGGCGCAACGAAACTTGTTTGACGTCTTGGATCAGGCGAAACGCTTCGTACTTGTCGCGCCAGAACTCCGGCGAATAACGGCGCGCCGCCACCAACTGGCCGCGGCTGTTCTCCTCGTAAATAATGTCGCCGCTCAAATCGCGCAGCGGCGTTTCCAGTACGTCAAAGATAAATTCCGGTCGCGTCGTCCCGCACGACGGACAGGCACCGAGATCCGCGCCGAACTGGTGCTGGTGTTCGGCTTCGGCAAAATAGCGAAGCATTTCCGTCGGCGTCCCGAAAAAGACCAGCCGGCCGCCTTTGTCGAGCAGGAGCGCCTTGTGAAATAATTGGAACAGCTTCGAGCTCGGCTGGTGGATGGTGACGATGATGATTTTGTTGTGCGCCATCGATCGAATGATCTCGAGGACGTGTTCGGAATCTTTAGATGAAAGACCCGACGTCGGCTCGTCGAAAAGATAAACGTCCGACATTCCGATCATATCGAGGCCGATGTTGAGTCGTTTGCGCTCGCCGCCGCTCAACGTCTTTTTGATCGCGGCCCCGACGACCGCGTCGCGGCGTTCGCCCAACCCAAGCTCGACCAGTTTCGCTTCCAGTCGGCGCATTCGATCGCGCCGCGAAAGATGGGGCGAACGAATCGCGGCTGCGAATTGCAAATTCTCACCGATCGTCAAATGCTCGTCGAACGCGTCCTCTTGCGGAATGTAGCTGATGTATTTTTTGAGATCGTCCACGTTCGGATAAAGCGAACGCCCATTCAGAAAAATCTGCCCGCTCGTCGGCTGAAGTTGTCCGGCGAGCACTCTGAGCAACGTGCTTTTGCCCGAACCGCTCGCACCCATCACGCACACCAGCTCCCCACGCGTCAGTGCAAATGAATTTCCTTCCAGACCGGTGTCGCCGCTGCTGAAACGATGCGTCACCTCGCTCACCTCGAGCGTGCGAATGATGTTGCGCTCTTCCTCGATGATGCGCTCGGAAAAATTGCAGCGCAGGAATTGTCCGACGTCGATCCGGATCGTGTCGCAATCCTTCAGGGGATATGTGGATCTTACCGCCACATCGCCGACCATGATCGGACGGTCCGCTTCGATCACTTCCAATTGGCCGACGCGTTGGTCATAATCGCAGAAAATTTTCAGCAAGACGTCGCCGCTCGTTCCGGGCGACAGCAAAATGTCGTCGGGCTGCAATCGGCTCGGATCGTTCGAAACCAAATATTCCGATTTCGAGGCCTTGAGTTGAAACCGGCCACCGAACGCGCGTGCCCGCCGGCGCAGATCGCTCAAATCCATTTCGCTGTCGTTGTGGAAAAGAATTTTGTCGTCGAGCGCCGCTTCCACCTGCGCGCCGGATTTGAGTTTCACGCCATTGAGCACCGCATCGACGTCGCGCAATGCTTTTACCCGCACTTTCAATCCGAACGCGATCTCAAGCGCGCTTTCGCGAGTCCGCGCGCGCTCGAGACCGACTTCGTCCGCGTCTTTATTGACCCGAATGAAAATTTGCGGAACGGAAACGTTTTTCTTGGCGTTGAAATACTGGGCCAGCTCCTGATAGGTCAACACGTTGTCGCCCACTAAGATTCGCTGCCCCTGATAAATTCGGCAGAATCCGCCGCGCACCAGCGGCCGGCCGCGCACGGAAACATTTTGGCTGCTGTAATTCTTGAGCAGGATCAGGTCGCGATAGCGAAACGCCATCAACCGATCGCTCTCCGCCAGATTTTTCATTCGCACGTCCGCTTTTCCGTTGCTCGCAAACGAGAGCGATTCCAAAGGCGACGCGCCGCGCTGATAAATCGACGGGTCGGCATCTTCGGACGCGTTCAATTGGTAAACGATGTCGATCGCCTGCGCCGCCATGCCGAGTTGCGACATAAACGAATAAAACGCGACCACCTGTTCCTGTTTCAGCCCGGCCTGCGAAATGAGATCGTAAAGTTGGACGCCGAGCATGATTTTGCGCTCGGTCGTCAACTGCATGCCCAGCTTTTGCGCCATCGCCGACAGATCTTGCTGCTCGTAAAGCGCTTGCCGGAAAAGTTGGCGGAGCTCTGAATAAACGGCTTCGGGATAATCGTACCGCAAAAATCCGAGACTCGAGTCAATTTCTTCTTCCAGCAGGACGCCGTCGGCTTTGGAAAAACTCGCCAACACCTGGATCAGCACCGGCAACAAGTTCGGACCTTCCGAAACGCTGCGCGGCTTGCGCAACGCGCGCCGCATCAAGCGCCGGCCCTGCCGCCGGACGCGATACGCGAACGGCGTTACCTTTTGCACCGCGCGATCCAGTTTTTCCGCGACCGTTGAAACGAGCTGAGTCATGCAGGGATTTGGAACCCGCCTTTGCTTAAAGCTACGGCGTGGCAAGCGGGAATTTTACCGCGATTAAGAAACTAAGCAATGCATCGGCTCGCCTGATCCTTGCTTATCTCGTCACTTGTCACATGTCACTGGTCACTTTTTCTAAAAAATGGCAGTCCAGCTCGATAGTGCCAGTGCGGCCCGCACCCTGCTTTTTTTGCAATGCCAGACGTTCATGGTAGCCTCTCTTTTCGATAGTAATCGCACCCCTTATGCCACAATCCGATCGTAACTCCCAACGCGAGAACAAGCCCCGCGGCAACGAGCCGAGCTTCAACTGGCGCGGCGTCATCCTGATCGCGGTCGCTTTCGGCTTTTTCGCCCTGGCGATGCTCTTCTGGCGCGGGAATTATCCGCAGCTCGAAGACGTTCCCTACAATCGCTTCCTCGAGCTGCTCGAGAACAAGCAAATCGTGAACGACAAAAATGCGCCGCTCACTTTGTACGTCGAGGAAGGTCAGCCCACCCAACAGCTGCGCGGCAAATACATCAAGCAGGGCACCGGCGGCGCGCAAAACATGGAGTTGCCGTTTCGCACCGTCGTTTATCTCAATTTCACCAGCAATTTGCAGGACAAGCTCGCCGCTGCCGGAATTCAACCGGCCATCCGTTCCGAATCGCATCCGTTCGGCCAGGCACTCTTGAGCTTCGGCCCAGTGCTGTTTCTGCTCGCACTTCTCTATTTTCTTTTCCGCCAGCAAATCCGCATGGCTGGCAAAGGCGCGCTCAACTTCGGCAAATCGAAAGCGCGCATGCTGGCGCGTGACAAAAACAAAATCACGTTCAAGGACGTCGCCGGCGTCGAGGAAGCCAAGGATGAAGTCCAGGAGCTGGTTGAGTTTCTGCGCGACCCGAAAAAATTTCAGAAACTCGGCGGCCGAATTCCGAAAGGCGTACTGCTAGTCGGCCCTCCGGGCACCGGCAAAACTTTGCTCGCCCGCGCGATCGCCGGCGAAGCCGACGTTCCGTTCTTCTCCATCAGCGGCTCCGATTTCGTGGAAATGTTTGTCGGCGTCGGCGCGAGCCGCGTCCGCGATATGTTCGAGCAGGGCAAGAAATCAGCGCCCTGCATCATTTTCATCGACGAAATCGACGCGGTCGGCCGTCATCGCGGTCACGGTGTTGGCGGCGGACACGACGAGCGCGAGCAAACGCTGAATGCATTGCTGGTCGAGATGGACGGCTTCGACACGCAGGAAGGTGTCATCATCATCGCCGCGACCAACCGCCCCGATGTTCTCGATCCGGCGTTGCTGCGTCCGGGACGTTTCGATCGACAAATCACGGTCAATCTTCCCGACGTGAAAGGCCGCGAAGAAATTTTGCGGGTGCACTCGAAGAAAGTGAAACTCGCGGAAGGTGTCGATCTTGCGGTAGTCGCGCGCGGCACGCCCGGTTACTCCGGCGCCGAGCTGGCCAACGTCATCAACGAAGCAGCATTGCTCGCTGCGCGTCGCGGATTAAAAGGAATCACACTCGCGGAGCTGGAAGAGGCGCGTGACAAAGTCCGTTGGGGCAAGGAACGCCGCAGTCTCGCGCTCAGCGAAAAAGAAAAACAAAACACCGCTTATCACGAAGCCGGTCATGCATTGTTGCTCGAACTGCTGCCGCACACTGAGCCGCTTCACAAGGTGACCATCATCCCGCGCGGTCCGTCGCTTGGATCGACCATGTGGTTGCCGGAGGAAGACAAATACACCAATCGCAAAAACGAATTGCTCGCCAGTCTGGCTGTGAAAATGGGCGGCCGCGTCGCGGAGGAAATTGTTTTCGGCGACGTCACCACCGGCGCCGCCGGTGACATCAAGATGGCGACCGCCATGGCCCGCAAGATGGTTTGCGAATGGGGCATGAGCGAAAAGCTCGGCATGGTCGAGTACGGCGAGCATGAAGATTACGTTTTCCTCGGCCGCGAACTGACCCGCAATCGCGATTATAGCGAAGCCACCGCCGAAGAGATCGATCGCGAAGTGCGCCGCTTGCTCGATGACGCGTACCAGACCGCCAAACAAGCGCTCATCGCCAATCGCGATCACCTCGACGCGATCGCCAAAACGTTGCTCGAATACGAAACGCTCGACGGCTCGCAGATTAAGGAATTGATCGAGTACGGCGAATTGCGAAATCCGCCGCCGACGGTGACACCGACTTCCGGTGAAAAAATGCCGCCCGAAAAACCGCCACGTCAGGTCGTCATCGGTCCCGAGGCCCCGCCCCTCCCCGGCGCTCTCGGCGGTGCACCGGCGTAGGTTCGCAGTGTTAGACGAAACTTTTTCGTCTAATTCCCCTCAGAATTAATGCGCGCAGCCGCAATTTTCGTTTCGAGCGCGTTTCTCATATTTGGCTCGTTGCGCACGCAAGCAGTCGAAGAAGGAAAGTATTCTTTCTTGAACGCTACTTATGATCGCATTTGGGTAGACATTGATACTACGCGCGGCAACGAGTGGCGGGACATGCCACTTGATCCTTCCCAGAGCGCTGGATTCGACGGCGAGCTGCTCCACGTTAAGGTGAGATTGCCATCCCGCGAAGTGCGCCACTTTAGTAAAAAACAGATCCGGTCTGTGCGTGTAAGATCGAGACTGAAGAGCGGAGATTGGTTAATAGACACTTCCGGCATCCGGTTCGTCTCGCCTCGCGAGCGGCAGGAGATATTTCAGCGGCTGCGTAAGCCGCTCACGTAAACCAAACTCTGCAGAGCCTATGAGCAGCAAACAACTCGGCGTAATATTAAAACGGTTCGAGTCGCCGGATGAAGTGCGGGTAATGCAAAAAGGGAAATTTGAATTGGTGCACATCGGCGGAATGACGATTGGGCGCGCGAATTACGAGCCGGGTTGGAAATGGAGCGAGCATGTCGGTCCAACCGTCGGCGCGACACGTTGCCATGTTGAACACGTTGGACTAGTGCTTTCCGGCGCGGCAACCGCCGCCTTCGATGATGGCCGCGTTGTCGAACTACACGCGGGCGAACTTTTTCACATTCCGCCAATTCCACACGACAGCTGGGTCATCGGCGATGAGCCGTATGTGTCGCTGCACTTTCTCGGCGCCGAGCATTACGCGGCTAAAGAAAGTAGGAAGTAGAAAGTAGAAAGTAGAAAAATTTGTGATGCGACTTCCGAAAATCATCGCCCTCGTCAGCGTAATCGTTTTTGGGGCGGCGCTGACCCGGAGTTGTTACTCCATCGAGGCGCACGATCCGAACGCGTCGTCTCCAGGGTTCTATTTGCTGTTGATCGGACCGATCGGTGTCTTGTACGGAATCTACGAGTGGCTGGCAAATCCGGTGTTACTCGCCGCGTGGATATTTTCTTTCCTGGGAAAAAATAAAATCGCGCTGCTTCTCGGAATTGCGGCTTCAGCATTAATGGCCGCGTTTCTTTTCCGTCACACGATCATGGCCAGCGAAGCGCCGACGTATGCGAAGGTCACCGGCTACGCGGCGGGTTATTGGCTCTGGCTGACGAGTGCCGTGCTCATGATCGTGGGCGCCGCAGTCGGAATGCTGAAAAGTTAACGCTACTCGCGGCGTTGTTTC
>QHPY01000084.1 GCA_003219215.1 Verrucomicrobiota bacterium
AAAACTGATTCTTTCACTTTATCTAGCGCTGATCATTTTCGTCGTACTGGTTTTTGGAATCGTGGCGTTCATCGTGCGCCTACCGATCCGGCAATTTTTCCGCGCGGTCCGCGAACCAGCGGCGCTGGCCTTTGCGACTACAAGCAGCGAATCGGCGTTGCCGAAGGCGATGCAGGCGATGGAACGATTTGGTGTGCCGCGTCATATCGTTGGCTTTGTCATGCCGACGGGCTATTCGTTTAATCTCGACGGGTCGACGCTGTATCTGGCGATGGCGTCCGTGTTTGTCGCGCAGGCTGCCGAGACGACGATGGGCTGGCACATGGGACTCGGCCAGCAAATCACGATGATGCTGACGTTAATGCTCACTTCCAAAGGTGTTGCCGCAGTCCCACGCGCATCACTCGTCATTTTGCTGGCAACGCTAAATACGTTTGTGCCGGCCGGCCTTGGTCCCATCGGCGTGGCGATTATTTTCGGCGTCGATGAGCTGATGGACATGGGTCGCACCTGCGTGAACGTGATCGGGAATTGTCTGGCCACCGTCGTAGTGGCGCGCTGGGAAAAAGAATTCGACGAAAATCGGGCGCGCGTTTTCGGAACGCTGCAGGAAGCAGAACTGGATTTGAAATCCGGCGACGTCGCTTTTGCCGAGGCTGTCCGGCAGGGTGACTGAGATCGAGCCGGTTACATTTACATCTTCAGCGCGGTGCGCAGATGCGGGATGAGACGTTTGCTGAATTCGACCGAATCGCCGGCGGACAAGTGCGACCATTCCGGACAATTGAATCCGGCCAGTTCCGGAAAGTCGGAATAGTAAATGCCGGGCGCGCCGGTCATTTTTAACAGCGGATCCCAAGTTTTTGCGCGCGGCGTTTCGCGATCTTCGAGTTCTTTCAATCCGCCGCTATGTGGAAATCGGACGAAAACAATTTTGCCGCCGCGGGAGCGAATCTTCTCCACCGCGATCGTAATATCGCGAAAACGATTTCCGATCGCCTCCCCAATTTTCGCCACGAACTGTTCCTTTGGAATGTAAGTTGGGGGCGGCGGCGGGGTGAAAAGTGGGATCCAGATTTGCTGAATACGCTGCGCCAATTCGCTGCCGGGGCGGGCGCATGCTTCGATCATCCGGGCGCGCCGCTCGCAATCGAGCGTCCCGAAATAGGGCGGAAGCCGCGGCGGGACAAGCGCACCAGGGCGATTTGGAATCGGGAGGCGCTTCAGCAGATCGTCGAGCGTCAGTTCTTCCTGTTTTAGGAAGGCGACCTGTTCTTCCAACGGAAAAGCGAGATACTGGCTCGCGCGTTGGGCCGGTGTTTGGGAATGAAACCGTTTCACCGCTTTTTCGGCGCGCTCCATCGGCGGCGTGCCGGGCGGAGCAAAAAATAAACGCGGAACGACACTACAAATAATGGTGCCGTGGAAGCTTTCATCCTTCGCCAGGTTCGCGAGCAGGGGGTAACCGCAGCCGCCGCCCATCGCCAGTTGCACCGGGCGTTTGCCCAGTCCTTTTTGCAATTCATCAAGATCGAGATCGAACCAGCCGCGCGAATCGCCGATGATCACGATCGACTCGGGCGTGACGGCGCGCCGCCTTAAAGTCCAAAGGTCTTCATTATCATTAAGAGTCGGACCATAACCAATCGCACGGCAGTACAATTCCCACCCCACGCTCGCGGTAATGACAACGAGAACGACGACAACGGCCATGCCTCGCCACGGGACCGGCGGAATCGGCCGCTCGAATTCAAGTGGAGGACCGCCGTGAATTTGCTCGGCGCGCGACGGTTTTCGGAAAAACAACCGTGGAAGGCGAAGTCTTTCCTTAAAATTGGAAATAAATGAACGCATTGCTGGTTCCTTGAGTGAGAATGATTGCGCAGGCCATCAGCGCCCAGGCGGCAGTCACGATCCAGCGCGGCAAACGTGTCACCGCTGTTTCGATGTTACTGTCACGCAGCGAGCAGTGGACGCTGATCATGCCAATCGTGACGAGCGCGACCTGAAGCATTTCGCGGGTGGAGAGAATGGCATCTCCATGGGTGTGCTGGCCGAACATTCCGCCGAGCATTCTACTCGCGATCGTGAAATCAGACGCGCGAAAATAAACCCACGCGATGCAAACCGCTGCGTAAGTCGCGGCGCCGGCGAGAATGCGCGTGGCGAGATTGTTCGCCCAGGCTTTGTCTTCGAACAAAATGCGAGAGACGCGCTCGATCACCAGATAAGAGCCGTGCAACAAACCCCAGACGACAAAAGTCCAGGCCGCGCCGTGCCAGAGCCCACCGAGAAACATGACAATGACGAGATTTAACGCGGCTCGAAATGGGCGGACCTGATTGCCGCCGAGTGGAATGTAAAGATAATCGCGCAGAAAAGTGGAAAGCGAAATGTGCCAGCGCCGCCAGAAATCGGAGAAACCGATCGCGGCGTAAGGAAAACGGAAGTTGTCCTTCAAATGAAAACCAAGAGTCAAAGCAGCGCCGATCGCGCAAGTCGAATAACCGGCGAAATCGAAAAAGATTTGTCCGGCAAACGCGATCACGCCCGCCCAGGAATCGAGCGCTACAAGCGGGCCGGCATAACCGAAGACGCGATCGGCCGAACCGGACAGCAAAGTGTCGGCGAGCACAATTTTCTCGAATAACCCGAGGGTCATCATCGCAACTCCCCAAAGAAATTGACCGGCGCGCAGAGGCTGTGGTCTGACCAGTTGCGGGAGAAAATCTCCGGCGCGCACGATTGGACCGGCAACAAGCTGCGGAAAAAATGAAACGGCGAGAATAAAATCGCGCAGCGATCTCGTTGGCTGCAAAACGCCGCGATAAATGTCGAGCGTGTAAGAAAGTGAATGGAAGGTATAGAACGAAATGCCGACCGGTAAAAGAATATCGAGGTGCGGCGGCTGATAGATGATTCCAATGTGCGCGAGCAGCCATTGGAAATTTTGGAGCAAGAAATTTCCATATTTGAAGAACCCGAGCATGCTCAGGTTCATGCAGACGCTCGCGACCAGCCAAACGCGCCTTTTATGTCGATCTTTGGCTTTGCCAATTTGCCGGCCGAGCCAGAAATCCATTGCCGTGGTGGAAAACAAAAGGGCAGCGAACGGCGGATTCCAGGCGCCGTAAAAAATGTAGCTGGCAACAACCAGCAGATTTTTCCGCGCCGTCCAAGAACCGATGCTCCAGTAAAGCGTGACGACGATCACGAAGAAGACGACGAAAGTGAGCGAGTTAAAAAGCATGGCGAAAGTCCGACCGAATTACACTGCCGAGACGAGCAGCCGATTTAGGTCAGCCATATTGAGCGAAATTTGTAGCGGCTATCGCGACATCCTGCAAGATCGACAAATCGCAGTCGACCCTTGAATATGGCGGCGACCCTCACCTCAATCCTCTCCCTGATTGAGGGAGAGGAAGTCGCGAAGCGGCAGGTGAGGGTTTATGTCTGATGGAACTCGTTTTCCTTTTTGCGCCGGGCGCGGGCGCGCCGTCAACACATCCGTGGATGCAGCGCTGGAAACAAAGGCTTATCCAAATTGGTGACGTCGAGACGTTCGATTATGATTACATGCGCGCGGCACGAAAACGTCCCGATCGCTTGCCGCAATTAATCGCAGCGCATCGCGCAGCTTTCGCCAAAGTGCGCGCGAAAACATCCGGGTCAATCATTCTGATCGGCAAGAGCATGGGCGGACGCATTGGTTGTCATGTCGCTTTGGGAGAGAACGTGAATGGCGTTGTGTGCCTCAGTTATCCACTCTGCGGCGGTGGCGACCGTTCGAAATTGCGCGATCAGGTCTTGCGAGATTTGCGCACGCCAATTCTTTTTGTCCAGGGCACACGCGACCCGCTTTGTCCTTTGGATTTGCTCGAATCCGTTCGATCAAAGATGACCGCGCCGAATTTTATTCACGTCGTCGAAGGCGGCGATCATTCCCTCCTCGTCCGCAAAAAGGATTTGGCGAAAGAGACGCAGAACGATGTCGATCAACGAATTCTAGGTGCGATTGCAACCTTCGCGAACGAAGTCAGCAAGCAAAGACAACAGTAAGAGATTTCTCGACTTCGCTTGAAATGACAATCTCTAGCTAACTTAGCGGGAGCCAGTTGCCCGGTTGCGGCACGAGCTTCGTGCCGTTGAGGGAGAGATACGTGTATTCCTGCAACAGCCGTTCGTAATCGGAGAGAAGCTTCATCGCGTCGTTCGGCTTCAGAAAATCGGTCTTGATCGCGACATCGACTTGCGATTTGAGCAATCGCATCAATTCGACTTTGTCCCACTGCGTCATCGCGAGCACTTCGCCGATGGTGCTGCCTTCAATGACCTCTTCAATGTACCAGCCGGATTCTTCATCGGGATCGAGAAAGACGTGCGCTTCGGTAACGCGGCCGAACAAATTGTGAAGGTCGCCCATGATGTCCTGGTACGCGCCGACCATGAAGACGCCGAGATAATAGATTTCGCCGGGAATGACGCGATGAAGCGGGAGCGTCTCGCGCACATCCTGCAAATCGGTGAACTTGGAAACCTTGCCGTCTGAATCGCAGGTAATGTCAACGATGGTGCCCTGTCGATCCGGCGGAGTCGTCAGGCGATGGATCGGCATGATTGGAAAAAGCTGACCGAGCGCCCAGTGATCGAGGAGCGATTGGAAGACGGAAAAGTTGCAGATGTATTGATCACTCAGCGTTGTCTCCAATTCCTTCACTTCCTCGGGTACAAACTTCAGGCCGCGGTGCATGTTCGCGATCTGTTGGGCAAGCTGCCAGTAAACGGTGTCGATTTTCGCCTTCGATTCGAGATCGAGCAGACCGAGATTGAACGTCTCCTGCGATTCTTCCTTGATTTGTTGAATGTCGTGCAAACTCTCAATGCGATTGCCGCGCTTGAGCCGCTGTTTCACATCGAGAATGTCGTGAACGAGTTTGTGATCTTTCTCAGTCCCTTCGACTCTGATCTTCGGCGCGGTCTTCTCGATAGAACTGAATGCCTCGACCACCAGCACCGAATGATGCGCGACGACGGCGCGTCCGCCTTCATTGACGATGGCCGGATGCGGGACGCCTTCGGAATCGCACACGTCCATGATGTTCCAGACGACGTCATTGGCATATTCCTGAAGCGAATAATTGGCGGAGCTGTCGAAATCGCTGCCCGAACCGTCGTAATCAACGCCGAGACCGCCGCCAACATCGAGATATCCGAGCTCGTGGCCGAGCTTCGAAAGTTTTGCGTAATACCGGGCGGCTTCGCGCACCGCGCGTTTGATTGTGGAAATGTCGGGAACTTGTGAGCCGACGTGAAAATGAATCAGCTTGAGGCACTGCGCGAAGCCCGCCTCTTTCAACATTTGGCTGGCGGCGACGAGATTGGTCGTGTCGAGACCGAACTTGGCGTTCTCGCCGCCGCTCGGTGACCATTTGCCGGAACCTTTGCTGTGCAGCCGCACCCGAATCCCGATGACCGGCTCGACACCAACTTCTTTTGCGGCGCGAATGGTTTGCTCAAGTTCTTCGAGTTTCTCGACGACGATAACGACTAACTTTCCAAGTTTGCGACCGAGAAGCGCGATGCGAATGAAAGCCTGGTCCTTGTAACCGTTGCAAATGATCAGACTCTCCGCGTCCTTGTGCATTGCGAGCGCGGCAACCAATTCCGGCTTGCTACCCGCTTCGAGTCCAAAATGAAATTGCTGGCCGGCATCGACAATCTCTTCGATGACTTCGCGCAGTTGGTTGACCTTGATCGGGAAGACGCCCCGATACTGACCGCGATAGTCGAATTCCGTGATCGCGTTTTGGAAAGCGAGGTTGACCGATTCGACGCGGTGACGGAGCAGATCCTGAAAGCGAATGACGAGCGGAAAACTGAGACCGCGGGTGCGGGCTTCATTTACAACTTCGAGAATATTTATGCTGCCGCCGTTTTCCTGAAGCGGTTTGGCAACAACGTTGCCTTCGGCGTTGACGGTGAAATAACCGCTACCCCAGCCATCAACATTGTAAGTCGCGATTGCGGACTCGACGTCCCAGTCTTTCATCTCTTCTTTAGCGCGCGGCGCCAAACCGCAGACGAATAATGATTCAGCGCGCCCAACATGCAAGAAAAGCGTGCAAAAATTTTGCCAACTTATTCACAATTTTGACGGCAGCTTGTTTTTCCGGGCCGCGCGGATAACGTTCGCCGGGGATGAATAAAACGGTGATCGAAGTGCAGGTCCGCGCGGTGTTGCCGACAAGTGGCGGGTGCGCGGTTTTCATTGGGAACAACGACAAGGTTTTTATTATCTATGTCGATCAAACGGTCGGGAGCGCCATCACCATGTTCATGCGCGACATCACCAAGGAACGCCCGCTCACGCACGACCTGATGGCGCACCTGATGACGGCGCTCGGCGCGAAAGTCGAGCGCGTGATCATTAACGACCTGAAAAACGCGACCTACTATGCGCGAGCGATTATTCGGGCGGAAAACGAATTGCAGCAGAAAAAGATCATCGAGCTGGACGCGCGGCCAAGCGATTGCATCGCTATCGCCACCCAACAGAAAGCGCCGATTTACGTCAGCCAGGAAGTTTGGGATGAAGTCGATGACATGAGCGACGTCCTCCGCAAAATGGAGGAAGAAGGGCTCAAGCCGGATCCCGAAACCGAGTCCGAAGACTAGCCTTTTGGCGGGTTTGCCGATCAGAAGCGCAGTTTTACTTCGCTTTCGTGCTGCTCGGTCGGACAGGGCGCATTCAACGGCACATCGGTTTGCGCTGCGCTCGCCTGAACCAGCTGATTGTCGATCAAGTATTTCTCGACTTCTTCACCACTGGCATCGGCCAACATTTTGCCGTTGATTTCAACGCAGGGTGAAAGCGGCTGGCCGCTCTTCGTTTCCATCTCCCAACGAAAGGCTGGGTTTTGGATGATGTCCTTTTCCGTGTAAGGCAAATTATACTTGGCGAGCACGGCACGAACTCCAGCGCTCCAGCCACAATAGGTTTTCAGGTAAGCAATGATTTGGGGCGTATCCATTTGTCACGAACATAACACAGCGACCGGAAATTTCAGCCCCAACACATCCAGATCGCTTTTTTTACGAATATAAGATCGACAAGACGCCGGCGACTTGACTAAAAGCCCTGCCGGGAGCTCCGATTTTCCCTGAGGCCGTGTTTGGCGGAGCTCCCGGCGCCCTAAATTCTAAATTTTGTGCCGGATCGGCCTGAGCGATTGGGTCAACTTTTGTAAACCAAGTTCGAGGCGCGTCTTAACCGTGCCGAGCGGGGCGCGAGTGACGGCCGCAATTTCGCGGTGACTCATTCCGGCAAAGAACGCCAGCTCGAGCGCTTCGCGCTGATGACGCGGCAGCACATTGAGCCGACGATGGAGAAAATGCCGCAAGTCGGAGCGCGAGATGTTGTCGCCGAACGAATGATTGTCCGGGCCCGAGGCCGGCTGTTCGTTGAGATGCTCCTGGTAACGTTCTTTTGCGCGACAATAAGCCTGCTTCCGGCGAAGCCGATCGATCGCACGCCGGCGCGCGAGTGTGACAACCCAGCCAAGTAACTTGCCGGCGTTGGGCGAATAATGGTCGGCCTCGTGCCAGATCTGCAGCAGGATGTCCTGCAATACATCGTCAGCGTCCCCTTCCTCATGCACGACATTGCCGATGACCGATTTCAGTCTGCCGCCGTGGCGCGAATAAAATTCGTGCAACGCTTCGGGTCGATGGTCAGTGATGGCTTCCATGAGTGCTTCATCGGAAACCATTGCGCCGTTTGCGGTGCTGTACTGCAAAGTTGGATTCAACATAAGTCCTTCCCTAACGAGTTTTTGTCGTTCCTTTCATCGCGCTTGTTTGCGTAACTCCAACGATGAGAAACCCAGAGCGGATGCGCAATCGGGCTGCACACCGGTTCGGCAGTAGGTCAAATCCTTAGACGCGTTGGGTTTGGAAAGCGTCGATCAAGCGGCCGGACGAAATTGCATCGCGAACTTGCGAAATCGCGTGGAAAACTTTTCCCGCGGTCGAGCGGTCGTTTTTCGCGGCAAAGTCTCTTCCTCTGGCAACGTCGACATCCGTGTCAGCACTTCATCGGTCGGAATCACCCAATCCATTGGAATCGAATGGCAATTCCGAGTTGGGCAGATCAAGCGTAGCGGTCCGGTGCCGCGCGTGCCGCCGACAACGACAACATCGCGTCCTTCAATGATCTGACCACAGGCAAGGCAGTAACGCTTGTCGTCGAGCGAGTGCCATTTCCGGAAGCGATCGAGTCGCTGCAGAATCTCCAATTTCTCCGTGCCGGAGAGTACGATGGGAGCGAGCAGTTGCATCGCGATGGAGAATCGCAGATGAGCGAGCCGCTACGCAATCAGACGAACGGCACATTCAATTATAGGTGAAAATCTGATAATCGAAGCCGCCCGCTCGCTGACTACCGGGCAAATCATGTCGTCGGGAGGTCCAGCCCCAGGCGGCGCGCACTTTTCTTCATAAAACCCACATCCAGTCGAGGCGAGGTGCGCGTTTTGAGGGTGGATGAAAAAGGCTAAAGGGTTCAGTTCAAATGGAAGGCATGCCGTTGATTCAACGATGGGGGCGATGGAACGGATGGACCTTTACTGTGCTGCGCATCCGGGCAGTCCGTCAGCGGCGCGCCGACCGCAGCTGTTCCTTCGCAGTCACCTTTGGATCGCGCTCCTGGGTCCGAGCGTGGAGGAAGGAATTGTTGGCATCGGCGCAACGGTCGAAGCGGCGCTTCGGGCCTTTGACGCCCAATATCTCGCCGGTCTACGTCCACCGGTCGAAGCGCTCCGCCGCGGACTCTATAATTCAAGACTGACCAGGGCCTGATTCTCGGTCACTTGCGGCGCAATAAGCGACGATCCGGACAAAACGATGCCGGCCAACACGATCAATGACAACGTGTGCTGGTAGATCTGGGTTTGATTCGCGCAAGAATCCGGCGAGCCCTTCCGATTTGCCGAATTTTTATCGCGCGATCCAGGCGTTGAGCGCCAGCCCGGTCATCAACGAAACTGCGATCGTCGTTGCGCAAGCGCGCTCAATTCTGGCTGAACGCAAAATTCTTAGCGGTTCGGGAACCGTTTCCGCGAACAGCTATTGCGTCGGCGGCCAGAGCGCACTCAACATCGGGAAAAACCTTGAAGACCTGGTCGAGGCAGGCGGTTTCAAAGATGGGCCGGAGATTTTCCTGCATCGCGGCGAGCGAAAATTCGCCACCGTATTCCTGAGTATTCTGCATTCCGTCGATAAGAACGGCCAGGCCGGAGCTGTCCAAATAGGTGACCTTGGAAAGATCGACGACCACGCGTTTGGGTTTGTTCGCAACAATCGCACGAAGCGATGCAGCGACCTCTGGCGAGAGGTGGAAATCGATTTCACCATCAAGCGTCAGTACCTTTGCCGTTGGCATTTCCGTCCGCCTGCGTGACGCTACGCTCAGCCGTCGATGCCGCAATCGGACAACTATCTGGCCTTCTTATCCTTAAAATCCCTACGCGACGAAAGGATAACGTTGAAACGACGCGGTCGTTAGCTGGGTTTCTTTCCCCGCGTTTGGGCTTGCGGTGATGTTGCGCCTAGGCATCTGAGAGAGTTCAGGCTAGAGTAAAGGCGCGGCTTGGGGCCGCCGAAGCCGCGCATCATTAATAAATGAGGGCCATGCCCGCGAACAGAAAGACGAAAAGCTCGGGTGCGAAGCGCCCATCCGTTAAGCGCAACCCCAAACCGCAGTTCGGCGCCGATGGCGCTACAGAAAAAGAGAAATCATCGGCACTTTGCCCGATTGTGGGAATTGGCGGTTCGGCCGGCGGATTTGAAGCAGCAATGGAATTCTTGCGCCAGTTGCCATCGAAAACGGGGATGGCTTTTGTGATCGTGCAACATCTCGATCCGCATCACGCCAGCCGGCTTTCCAATTTGCTCGGCAAAGTCACGGCGATGCCAGTCAGCGAGGTTACAGGAACAACGACACCAAGACCAAACACCGTTTATGTGCAACCGCCGAACAAATGCGTCATCGCCAAAAATGGCGCGCTCACATTGGTTCGACGTGAAGAACGGCTCAACGTTGCGATCGACCACTTTTTTGAATCGCTCGCCGAAGAATGTGGATCGCGCGCCATCGGCGTCGTGCTCTCCGGAACCGGCAGCGACGGCACGGCCGGTTTGCGCGCGATCAAAGCGGCCGGGGGTTTGACGTTCGCCCAAAATGAGGAGAGCGCCAAGTTCGACGCGATGCCGCGGAGCGCGATTCGCGCGGGGTTCGTCGATCTTGTTCTGACGCCGCGAGAAATCGCACGGGAAATCGAGCGCATTTCCAATCATCCCTATATCCGCCGGCCGCTGAGCGATCCGGAAGAAATCGAAAAGGCCGCCTACAAACAGGCGGACGATCTGGGCCGCATTTTTCTGTCTCTGAAAAAGCAAATGGGCGTCGATTTCAGTGCCTACAAGGAAAGCACGCTGATTCGACGGATCCAGCGGCGGATGGCGCTGCACCGGATCGACAAGATGAGTCAATACGCGCGGTTTATGCGCGACAACAAAAGAGAAATCGAAGCGCTCTTTGATGATCTGCTTATCAGCGTGACTCGGTTTTTCCGGGACGAAGCCCTCTTCCGCGCCTTGAAGAAACGTTTCTTGCCGGCGCTGCTCAAAAATAAAAGCAACGATCGACAACCTGAGCTGCGCGCGTGGGTGCCGGGTTGCGCCACCGGCGAAGAAGTTTATTCGCTCGCGATATGTATTTTGGAAACGCTCGGCCGCGGTCCTTCCAAAATACGCATCCAGATTTTCGGCACCGATCTGAGCGAATCGGTGATCGAACATGCGCGGCTTGGAATTTATTCCAGCGCTATCGAAAAAGATGTTTCGCCGGCGCGACTGAAACGTTTTTTTGTGAAGCGGGACGGCACTTATCAAATCCATCGCAACGTGCGCGACATCTGCACGTTTGCCCGTCAAAATATCACGGCCGATCCGCCATTTTCACGCCTCGACCTGATCAGTTGCCGCAACGTGCTCATTTACTTGAGCGCGGAACTGCACAAGCGCTGCATCCCGCAGTTTCATTACGCCCTCAATCCCGGCGGCTACTTGATTCTGGGACCGGCCGAATCGGTGGGCTTGTACGACGAGCTTTTCAAATTGGCGGACAAAAAAAACAAAATTTACGCGAAGACTGTCGTTACTACGCCGCGCATGGCAGACCTCATCCCGCAGCGTGGCCTTGGACTTTCGCATCTCGGGGAAAGATCGACAGCCGGCGCTGGCGCAGATTTCGGGGGCGATCTTTTGAAAGTGGCCGACCGCATTATGCTCGGTGCCTACTCGCCGGCAGCGGTCGTAATCGACCAAGACATGCACGTGCAACAATTCCGCGGCCGGACCGAGTTGTTTCTCGAACACGCACCAGGTCCGGCCACATTCAATCTCCTGCGACTGGCGCGGCCGACCCTGGTGCCAGACCTGCGCGCCACAATTCATCGCGCGATCAAAACGAACCAGCCTGCCCGGAAAGAGCGGGCGAAAGTTAAGCTGAGCGGCCGAACCTACGAAATAAATATTCAGGCGGTGCCATTCAAAATCCCCGGCACCGACAAATCGTGGCTGCTGGTTATTTTTGATGAGACCACCAAAGGGACTAAACGTGAAAAGCTGCCACGCGCTCTGGGAAAAACGGGGACGGAGCGTGAAGTGGGCGAATTGCGGCGGGAATTGGCCGTTTCGAAGGAATCGCTCCAAGCCATCATCGAAGAACAGGAGGGGACCAATGAAGAATTGAAGTCGGCCAACGAAGAAATCGAGTCGAGCAACGAGGAGCTGCAATCGACCAACGAAGAACTGGAAACGGCCAAGGAAGAATTGCAATCGACCAATGAAGAGCTGACCACGTTGAACGAAGAGCTGAGCAATCGAAATCTCGAGATGATGCAACTGACGGGCGAGCTAAACAATTTGCTGGCCAGCATTCAAATGCCAATCGTGATGGTGGACAATGCGTTGACGGTGCGGCGGGCAACGCCGGCGGCGCGTGGCGCTTTTAATATTTTGCCGACCGATATCGGGCGCCCATTGAGCGAACTGCGGCCGAACATTGACGTGCCCGACCTGGAAAATATTTTACGCGAAGTGATCGAGACGTTGAGCAGACATCGATGGAAACAGCGAACGCGGTTCGCGGCGAAAAAGGCAGTAGCCGAGCAACGATGAAAAAGCAGCCACAGCCCGCCCGGAAGGAAAAACGATCGACCCGTAACGGTGCCGAGCCCAATTCAAACAGCAGGCGTGACCGAGGATCGTCCATTCATGGGCTGCGCCATCCCAAGACCGAACTGGAATCAGCCATCCAGCGATACGTCGACCTTTACGATTTTGCGCCGATCGCTTACGTCAG
>QHPY01000179.1 GCA_003219215.1 Verrucomicrobiota bacterium
ATATGCGGTAAATAAGTGAATCGATCGGCCCGCGCCTGCAGACCGGCTTGAACGATGCCAAGCACTGGGACGAGCAGAAGTAAATACCAGAACCATCCGACGAAGACGTAAGGATGTTTCTGGCGAACGAAGATCGCGACGAGCGTAATCGCGATGACCAACGCCGCAGCCGTGACGACGATCCAAATGTTTAATTGATCGTGCGGATGGGGATAGAACACGGCCAGGTCCGTGGGCCAGAAGATTTGCCGGATATACGCGATCAAACTGACGACCGCGTTTTTGAGCCGGGGCAAAACCGGCAACTGATCCAGCGAAGCCATCGTGACCGTCTGCGCGAACAGGGTTGCGAGCGACGCGGCAGCCGAAAGAACAAATAATGGAATTTTCTCGATCGCGAGTCCTTGCCACGCACGAAAATTGTTCGCGCGCTGCAACGGCCAGTAATCCAGTAACAACAGCACGAATGGCACAGTCACAAAAGTCGCCTTCGACATTAATCCGCACGCGAGAAAGATCGACATCGTCACGTAGCGCGAGAGACTCGGCACGCGTGTGTAATGCAGGTACGCGCCGAGCGTCAGCATAAAGAAAACACCGCTGAGCACATCTTTGCGCTCCGCAACCCATGCGACGGATTCCACCCGCATGGGATGAATCGCAAAAATCGCCGCGATAGATGCGCTTCGCCAAATGCAGCCGGTCATTCCTCGGAAAACCAAAAAGAGGAGGACCGCTCCGATATTATGCAAAACGACGTTGGTGAAATGATGGCCGCCAGCCTTCAAGCCATAAATCTGGCAATCCGTCATGTGACTCAGGGTCGTGAGCGGATGCCAGAGACTGGCGTGACTATGAGTTAGAAGCCATTTCAATCCGTCGATAGTGAGTCCACGACTGACCTCTGGGTTTTCGTAAACATACCGGTCGTCATCGAAATTGACGAAATCGTGACCGAGTGTTTGGCCGAAGACGACCCAGACGATCGCGGTCAGAAAAATGCAGACCGCGATCGTGATTCGGCGATCGTTTCGCGAGTTGGCTTGCGCCAGCACTGTCGGCATCGTTAAACCGGCGGCGGGAGCAGCCGCCACCGGGCCAGCCGGAAACGCAACGCCGTCCCAAGACAACCGAGGCCATAGCGCACGCTGCGGCGAAAGTTAATCGAAGAGCCTTCGGGCAAATATTTCGCCGGACAGGTGACCTCTCCAATTTTGCAGCCGAGCCAGACGACTTGGGCGAGCATCTGATTGTCGAATACGAAATCATCGGAGTTTTGTTCGATTGGCACGCGCTCGAGCAAACTCCGCGCGAACGCGCGATAACCGGTGTGATATTCTGAAAGCTTCGCGCCGATCAAAAAATTTTCGACCAAAGTGAGGAAGCGGTTCGCGATATATTTCCACCACGGCATCCCGCCATCGAGCGCGCCGCCGCCGAGGATGCGCGAGGCGAGAACGCATGGATAAAGACCGCTCTCCACCATCGACGCCATCGCGGGAAGAAGTTGCGGAGTGTACTGATAATCCGGGTGAATCATCACCACGATGTCGGCGCCCGCGGCGAGCGCGAGCCGATAACAGGTCTTTTGGTTGCCGCCGTAACCGCGATTTTCCGGATGCACTTCCACCTGCACGTCCTTGAGCGTGCGCGCAATCGCAACCGTTTCGTCGTGACTGGCGTCATCTACCACGATGACAAGATCGACAATCCCCTGCTCCATTACTTCGTCGTACGTTCTTTGCAGTGTTCGCGCGGCATTATAAGCCGGCATCACAACGACGATCTTTTGGCCGCTTAACATTTTAATCGGTTGACCGAACGACGCGCACCATCCGCATTCGCGTTCCGTTCATCAAGTCTGAATCGCATCAAAAAAAATCGCCGCTTCGAATTGCTCCGAAGCGGCGATATAATTTTCGAGGCGGTTTTTAGTCGCCAAACAGGCGCATGTTCCCAGTAATGCTCGCGTCTGTAAGGTATCGAGCGCTGCCGACGACATTCAGGCGGGTCGTCATCGGACCGGTAAACATCGCATCAACCACAGCTGGCGATAAGCCGAAGCTCTCAATGAATTGGCGCCTGGTAAGGCCGTGTTCCCCGCTCGCACCAGGGTCTCACGTATTCTCTGCCGATCGCCATCCTTCATGCTGCGATCGTCCCGAAAATTGTAGTTGAACACGAATGTTACCTTGCCGCAGCTGGCAGGCCGGTTCCGGGATCTATGACGCTTGGATCCAGTAACGCGTCGCTCTCGATCGACATGCCGGCGGTAAAGCGAAACAGCGCGTTAGGTACCGAAGCCCCGGTCGAGTTCTCCAGTTGATAGTCGAGGAAGATGTTCAGGACTGGGTAGTTGACATTTCTCGTGGCTTTCTTCGGCAGTTTGATCCGAGCAATATCTTGCGCGTCAAGGTTTGTTGTCCCCGGAGCGGCCACAATCTGGAAACACTGATCGTTATTCACGGTGGAGGGCGGCGATGGCGTGGGCCTGGGTGAAGGACATGGATCGGTTGACAGTGTGACGAACCCACTCGCCGCGCCCATGTAAAGTGCCGCGTGGCCGAATGTCTCGGCGTCGCCCACGTCGTCGGCGCTTGGACCGGCTCGCAGTCCGGTAGCGACGGCAAACCCCGACAAAATCACAACAGCAATTTTTGCAATGTGATGTTTCATTTTAATCTCCGGTGGATTCAATGTTGGAAATGCAGCAACCACCACGCCGAAGTACGGTTGCGTCCGTGAATTCCCAATTTTTTCTATGATCATTTTTCACGATCCGGATTGCGTCGAATATTCGAGCCCCGGCCATCCCGAACGACCAGAGCGGATCGTCCAAACGGTGCCGATATTGAAAGATCGACATCTACCCTGGGAGTGGCGCGAGCCGCGAGCAGCCACAATCGATGAACTGCTACGCGCGCATTCACGCGAACATATCGAGCATGTAAAAAATCCGACCGGCGATTTCGATCCCGATACCCCGGCGATTCCAAAAATTTACGATCACGCACTCAAATCTGCCGGCGCCAGCATCGAAGCCGCATGCGCTGCCCTTGCCGGAGAACGCTCTTTTGTCTTAATGCGGCCGCCGGGACATCACGCCACGCGCAATCGCGCGATGGGTTTTTGTTACTTCAGCAATGTCGCCATCGCGGCGCTTGACGCGCTCGAGCACGGCGCTGAGCGCGTGGCGATTTGGGATTTCGATGCGCATCACGGGAACGGGACCGAAGCCATTGTCGCGAACAATCCCCGGATCCAATTCGCATCGATCCATCAATTCCCCGCCTACCCCGGAACCGGTGCGAAATCGTTTGCTAACATCGACAATTATCCAGTCGCGCCCGAAACGCCGCGGAAAGAACATGTCGATGTTGTAAAACGCGCGCTCGATAAATTGTTTTGCTTCAAACCAGAATTAATTCTCGTCTCGGCCGGATTCGACGCTTACGCGCGCGATCCGCTCGTGCAGATGACCCTTGAACAAGAAGACTTCGCGAGCTTCGGTCAGTGGTTGCACAAGATCGACATCCCGACAGCCGCCGTCGCCGAAGGCGGCTACAGCAACGATTTGCCGGAATTGATCGATGCGTTTCTCACCGCGTGGGTTGCCTGAGTTCAATCCGACTCAGTAACTGATCCGCAGCAGCTTCGATCTCGGCGTAGCCATACTGATGCGCGCGAGCTTTAACCGCGAGCAAGCCACAACGGTGGAGTGCTGCGAAATCGCCAAACGGGAATTTGTAATGCTCTTTTGTTTCTTCGCCGTGTCTGCGGTCGACCCCAAGATGCCATTTCGCGTATTCTTGAAAGCCGTGGTTGTGGATAAATTCGTTTTCCTCCGAGCGTGAAGGATGATGTTTGCGCCAGCTGCCTTTCTTATCGGCAACCAAGCGACCGTGTGCGATCAGTTCGCGGGCGTAATCGAAAGCAGCACGATTAAGTGTGATCGGATGGCGTTCTGCCGGAGTTCTGGCGAAGGCGACGCTCCCACCGCAGGAGATCAAAGCCGCAATGAGAATGGCAATTCTGGTCTCGTTCATTCTGGAAGGTCAAAATTGTGATCTCGGGCTGGCGGGATTTGAACCCACGACCTCTTGAACCCCATTCAAGCGTTCTACCAAGCTGAACTACAGCCCGATCAAGAATGGCAACTATCTACTAACTAGGTGGAAATCGCCATCGCTGGGCAAAATATCTTTGCAGGAAGTTTTGCGACCGTCTTAGACCGCCGCTAAAGGAAAGGATGCTCAGCGCTGGAATTGTTGGACTTCCGAACGTCGGCAAATCGACGTTGTTCAATGCGGTTACGCGGACGCACAACGCGCCGGCGGAAAATTATCCCTTTTGCACAATCGATCCCAACATTGGCGTAGTTAGCGTGCCCGATCCGCGGTTGGAAAAACTCGGCCAGATGTCGCGCTCGAAAAAAATTGTGCCGACTGCGATCCAATTTGTGGATATCGCCGGTCTGGTCAAAGGCGCGAGCGCGGGCGAAGGACTCGGCAACCAGTTTCTCCATCACATCCGCGAAGTAGACGCGATTGTCCAGGTGGTACGCTGCTTTGCGGACACGGATGTCCATCACGTCAGCGCGACGATCGATCCGGTTCGCGACATCGAAGTGATCAACACCGAGCTGGTGCTGGCCGATCTCGGGTCGCTCCAGAAGCGGCACGACCGATTGCAAAAAGAAGTCCGGGCCGACGAAAAGAACGCGAAGATGGAAAACGCGGTCGTTGAAAAACTTTTGCCACATCTCGATTCCGGAAAACCGGCGATTACGGCGCCGCTTGAACCCGAGGAAAAAATCGTTGCGCGCAATTTCTTTCTACTGACTTCAAAACCGACCCTTTTTGCCTGTAACGTCGCCGAGGCGGATCTGGCCCCAGTTGCAAAAGATGATCAAGCAAATGCCGCCGCGAAGTATGTCGATCTCGTTCAGGATTACGCCCAACATCATTTCGGAACGGAAGCGTTCGTAATTAGCGCCAAGATCGAAAGCGAACTGGTTGATCTTAGCGAGGAAGAAACGCTCGAATACTTGCGCAACCTCGGCGTGGAAGACAGCGGCGTCCACGCGCTGATTCGCGCGGTCTATCATTTGCTGGGTCTGCGCACGTTTTTAACGACCGGTGAAAAGGAATCGCGTGCCTGGACCATTCATGCCGGCGAAAAGGCGCCGGCTGCAGCAGGCGCGATCCACTCCGACTTCGAACGCGGCTTTATCGCTGCCGAAACGATCGCCTACGACGATTTGGTTGCGCTCGGTTCGTTCGCGAAAGCGCGGGAGGCCGGCAAGCTTCGGATCGAAGGCAAAGATTACGAAGTCCGCGACGGCGACGTAATCACGTTTCGATTTAACGTCTAAGTTTTATTGAGCGATGTAAAGAATTCGGCCGCACTGCTCGCAATTGACTATTTCCTTGCCGGCTTCCGCAGCTTTCACCGTCGCGGTCGTCAATTTCATATGGCAACCAGTGCAAACGCCATGCTCGACAGCGACGATGGCCGAATCGCCTTTGCTCGTGAACAGTCGCTCAAACCGATTCAACAAATCCTCGTCCATCTTCTCCGCCAATTCTTTTCGCTCCCTTGCTAATTCTTGCAGCCGGGTTTCAAGGGTCTTTGATTTTTCGCCGAGGTCGTTCATTTGTCGTGAGATTGAATCCTTGGTCGCGGCAGCTTTTTTTTCCTCGGCCGTGACCTCGACCTTCAGCTTATCCCCCTGCTCCATTAGCTCGAGTTCCTGGTCCTCCAGTTTCCGAATTTCGTCTTCGTAACGTTCGATCTCGTGACCCATCGCCTGGAATTCGTCGTTCTTGCGCGTTTGATATTGCTGAGTCTTGAGGCGCGAGATGCTCTCGGTGCGCGTGCCGACGTCGAGCTCAAGTTTTTTGCGATCAACCTCGACCAGCCTCGCTTTCTGCTTCAGAGCCTCCAGGTGGGCAGCGCTTTCTGCGAGCTGCGATTCGAGATGCTTTCGTTGCAGCGGCAGATTTCTTATCTCGTTCTCGATCTGCCGGATCTTTTGTTGTCGATCTTGAAGGATGAGGAGTTGTTCCAGTTCTGCCTGCACGTGCGCTGAAGTTATTAAGTCGCAGAAGCGCCGTTCCGTTTGCATCGACATAAAACTCAGCCGGTCTTGCGATGTCGGTGTTTTTAGGTCCGGCGCCACGATGAAGAACATCGTAACGGCGAATGACTCCGGCGCCGGCGTCCGAAAGAAGCGGGAATGTGAAACCCATCTTCTGCGCATATCCGCGATTGATTTCAACAGAATCAACGCTGATAGCCGCGATATGAACGCCGCGTGCGGTAAATTCGGAAAAACGCTTCTGAAAACTCCGCAACTCGGAGTTACAAAGCGGTCACCAATGCCCGCGATAAAAAATCAGGACCGCACCGTTGGGCGAGAGCAGATCGGTCAGCGCAACTTGCTTTCCATTTTGATCGGGCAACGAGAATTGCGGCGCTTTTTCGCCGACGCGCGGCGCTTGAGCTGAAAGCGGGACTTGCCGAAGCACATAAAAAGTCTCGTAAGCAAAAAAAGCAAAGAGAAAGAGGCTGACGGCCGCGAAGCTCGATCCGAAAACTTTACCACGATAAAGCTGCGGTCGCCCAAACGCTCGGAACAGACCGACCAGCAGCAGAGCTGCGCCGATCCCAAAGAGCAAAAGATTCGCCCACGGAAAATCGCGTGTGATCGGGAACTGCGCGAAAAATTCGTAGCTGAACAAGCCGCCCGTAGCGACAACGAATCCGACCCAGAGCGGCCAATTCCATCTCCGCTTCATGTCGATCTTGTCCGCCATTAGGACGGACTCGTCCCGTGGCGAGCCGACGCCATTCGCAGGATCCAACGGTAGAGTACGAAGGCGATGATCACGAACGCCGCGCCGCCGATAATGACTCCAGCGGTTTCATAGGCCGGGCCCACGACCGAGAGCGGGGCGTCCTTGCCAGAAAACACCACAATTGCTGAGATAACGACGCCGAGAATCCCCTCACCAACGATCAAGCCTGATGCGAGCAACACGCCAAGCTGCTTTGTTGCCTCCGGCTTCGGAGTGCGATCGGCACGTCGATCGTAAAACCAGCCCACAATCGCGCCCACGACGATCATCAGCGTGCTTTGAGTCGGCAGATAAATTCCGAGACCGACCGCCAATGGCGGAACATGCATGTGTTTCGTCGTGCGACGAAGGATTTCGTCCAACAAAATAATTCCGACGCCGATCATCGCCCCGATTCGAATCAAACTCCAATCGATGTCGGCAGAGATCACGCCTTTCGCGAGCGACGAGATCAAGCCGGCTTGTGGCGCCGGTAATGGATGTGGACGCAGCTCGGCACCCGGCGCGCCGACAAAGCCATAGGCACGATTGACAAGATCGAGCACAGGCGGAATCACGAACGCGCCCGCGACAACGCCGATTACGAGCGCCCACTGCTGTTTCCACGGAGTCGCATCAACAAGCTGTCCGGTCTTGAGATCCTGAAGATTGTTGTTGGCAATCGCCGCTACGTTGAAAACTACCGCTGTCGTGAACAGCGCGAACGCAATTAGCGCTTTGCCCGCATCCGGACCGACGTACGGTTTGACTCCCATCACCAGAAGCAAGGCGGCGCCGATCACGACCAAAATCCCGATGCCAGAGAGCGGACTGTTCGAGGAACCAATCAGGCCGGCCATGTAACCGCACACCGCGGAGACGAAAAAGCTCATCAACACGATGTAGGTCACGCCGCCAATGATGAGCGTCGGCAAATGCGCGCCCAGACCGCTCGAGGTTCCGAAATAGCCGAGCAACCAGCCGATTGGCAGCATGCAGACCAACGTCACGACGCCGACAATGCCGATCGGAATGTCGCGTTCAGTAATTGGCAGCGTGTCGGCCTTGCCTGCTTTACGCGCGCGCGATGCCGCCATCGCGCTGGTGAGGCCGCGCGTAACTGGCTTTACCAATTTGAGCAATGTCCAAATCGCGGAAACGCCGATCGCGCCCGCGCCGACAAAGCGGACTTTCGTGCTCCAAGTTTTTTGCGCGATGGTTGCGACAGCAGTCGTGACGTCCCCGGCCATGGCTGAGAAATGCGGAACGCCCCAGCCCCAGCCGATCAATGTGCCGATGAGCATCGCGATACCAACCGAGAGGCCGACCAAATGCCCAATCCCGAGAAGCGCAAACGACAAAAAGAAATCGTAACCGGTTACTGCTCCGCGCCGGCCGATTCGAAAAGTTTGCGCGACGTCGGCCGCGAAAACTTGCGTTGCCACAATGACGGCAAATACCGCTGAC
>QHPY01000138.1 GCA_003219215.1 Verrucomicrobiota bacterium
GCGTCCGCGCCCGCTGTACCAGCAGCGCGCACGGTAATGGCGACCGGTAACAAAACAAATCCTGCTACCAGCAGGCTCAGCGCGATAAATTGTGGAATGCGGTTAAGGCGGTTCTTATTTTTATTCATATGCGATCCTTTTCCTTTGAATTGAAATTGTGTAATGCGGTTAAGGCGGTTTTTTTTCATAAGCGATTCCTTTTAACTGAAATTGTGTAATGCGGTCAAGGCGGTTTTTTTCATACCGCGACCCCTTTTAACTGATCGCGTTCAAACGGGTCAATAAGAAAAAATGCAATAAAATAATTTACGGATTCGAAGCGGCTTTCTTTTCTTGGTACTTTTCGAACGGCTTCCAAGCGTCTGTGGCCTTGGTCCAACTCTTTTTCGGCGTCGTGGACTTTTTTCATCTCCGCTTTGCCCTCGTCAATCCCGGCCCATTTTGCGCCAGCGTTGTTCATCTTCTTTTCCAGGTCAGCCAGCGCCGCTCTATATATATAGATATAGAATCGTTCGTGCTGCTGGCGCCTGAATCGGAGAGCAGCTTTTGCGCCTTCTTCACCTCATCGTCCTGATTGGCCGCGTTCTCTCTTTTCATGAGAGGCTGGTTATTATGAGCCCTTCGACTCACTGCGTTTGCTCAGGGCTATTCGACTCGACCAGCCCGTGCTTCTCCAGGCCTGCTTACAATTGGCTGCGCAAAGCCCAGTCATGAGCGAGGCCTTGGTAAAGGCCGAGTCGAATGGCGACCCTAACGGGATTCGAACCCGTGTTACCGCCGTGAAAGGGCGATGTCCTAGGCCTCTAGACGATAGGGTCACGAAGCCGCCCAATATTCCATTCGTCAGCCGCAAGGCAACCTCGCTCCAGTTTCAGCGCGACGATGCAAGATCGACAACCAACCGGGCCGTGCGCGCGGACGCGCCGCGATGCTCTGCTAAAACTTCCTCGGCATTTCTTATCAGTCCTGAGCGAGCTTCGCGATCGCCCAAAAGATGACCCAGCGCCTGTTCGAGCTGATCACTATTGTTCACTTGAATTGCGCCTTTTCTTGCCACCAGCGCCCTGGCCAGGACTGCAAAATTCTCCATGTGGGGACCAAAGACTACGGGAACACCGGCAAAAATTGCTTCGACCGGATTTTGCCCTCCGTGAGCTGTCAGACTTTTTCCGATGAAGACGACCGCGGCGACACCATACCACGATTGAAGTTCGCCGGTCTTGTCGAGCAAAAGGCAGTCCGGCTTCGATTTAGAATGAGTGGTTGCTTCGCTAACTAGTCGCACCTCGAGAGAAAGCGATTCCAGTTGTCTGCGAATTTCCCGCACCCGTTCGACATGGCGCGGTGCAATGAACAAAGACAGCGAAGGAAATTGCTTTCGCAATTTTAGAAAAACCTGCGCCAGTATTTCCTCTTCGCCGGGATGAGTGCTGCCGCCGAACAGCACGAGATTCTTCGAATCGAGAGCGTTCGGGTGGAAGATTCCGATTCCTTGAATTTCCAAACGATTCTCAAGCCCACTCAGGTCGTATTTAATGCTTCCTGTGCAATGGATGCGCTTGCGTTCAATGCCCAGCGCCGCCCATCGATCGACATCTTCCCGTTCCGGCACACAAACTAAATCGAGAAGGCGAAAGGTCGGCTCGACCAAAGCACGGAACTGACGAAATCTTTTTCCCGATCGCGGCGACAAGCGCGCGTTGGCGACAGCGATCGGAATACGGCGCGCGTGACCTTCCGCCACCAGGTTTGGCCAAATCTCAGCCTCGATCAGAACGATCCGGACCGGCCGGATAATCGAAAACGCCCGGCGCATGATTGGCCAGAAATCGAGCGGATTGTACATGACCTCGATCCAATCGGCCGCGTTGTTGGCGGCGAAGGAAAAGCCAGTCGTCGTAGTAGTCGTCAAAACGCAGCGCAGATCGGGCTGGAGGCGGCGCAGCTCGCCCGCGAGTTTTAGTGCGACGCCAACTTCGCCGACGCTGACCGCGTGCAACCATGTCGATCTTTGCTCCGCCAGGCGCCGGCGAACATCCGCGCTGTAAATTCCCAAGCGCTGCCCGAACTTTCGACGGTAACCGCCGCGCCGAAACATTTTGATCAGATAACCCGGCAGAAAAAACAGAAGGCCGAGCGGCCAGAGCAAATTGTAAATAAAGCGAATCATTCGATTGCCGAGAGGAACAGGACTTCAGTTGCGCCGTACGTTTTCCGCCGACTCACCTGCCAGAGTTTTGTTGGCGGCAGTTTTTCGCTGGGACGTTTCTCCAACACAAAAACTCCGTCCGGTTCGAGCAGGCGCGGTAACGTCTTATTATCCAAAAGTTTTTCAGTGAAGCTTTCGCCGGATTTCATTTTGTCATAAGGCGGATCGGCAAAGACGATTTGGAACTTCTCAGCGGCTGCGGCCGCATTCTTTAGAAAACTGAAAACGTCCTGTTGGCGAACCCGGCCGGCGAGTTGCGTTTTTGCGAGATTTTTTTCGATGGCCGCGATCGATTGTCGATCTTGGTCGACAAAAATGGCGGTAGCAGCGCCGCGACTGAGGGCCTCGATACCGAGCGCACCGGTGCCGGCAAAAAGATCGAGAACGCGCGCGCCCGTCACCATCTCGCCGAGGCTCGAGAAAATCGCCTCTTTCACGCGATCCATCGTTGGGCGAACGCCGTTCTTTGGGGAAACGAGCGGGACGCCGCCGGCGCGACCGGCGATCACTCTCATGGCGAATTGCTTGGACTCGGCGCGGCTGGTGATGCGCTGGTCTCGGGGCCTGTTACCGGGCTCGATTCGTCAGTATTTGTTTGCGCTCCTTTTTTCTTTTTCGACTTGTCGCTCTTTCCGCTCCAGAAACTGTTCACCAGATCTTTCAAATCGCGCCCCACCACTTTTTCGAGCAAGTTTGTTTTTGGTCGTTCGAGTGTTCCGCTGACTTCGAAATCGACCGCGGAATAACCGGGCTCCTCCGTCGGCTGAAAATTCGTCCGGATCGGCTTGAAAAGTTGCGCGCGAATTTTTTCATTAATGGCAAGCCGCGAACTCAAATGAAGTTTACCGCGAAAACTCACCGTGCCGGTGGCGGAAAGATGAATATTGGCCGAGCGCAAGACTAATTCGTCGATCGTCACCACACCGGGCGCGAGATGATATTTGGCCTCGGCCTGGTCAAGATGGAGCTGGGTGAGCTCTTCGATTTGAAAAAGCTGGCCGAGCGCGACGAGCAGATTGTATTGCCGAAGCTGACCGTCGTGTAAAAAAATTTCTCCGCTTCCCGCAAGCGCCTCGGGGTCCGTCGTTTTTCCCACTGTTTGTAAATTACCCTCGAGCTTTCCCTGCAGAACTCCGCTTGGTCCGCCTCCTTCGGTAATAATTTGATCCGCCTGCACGCCGCGGAACTTCATTTCGACTCGAAATGGTGATTCATCCGTTTCCGGCTGCATGGTAAAGCGACCGGTAACATCTCCCCCGCCCACGCGCGCGGAAACCTGCGAAAGATCAAGACCGTTCGAATCATATCGCAGTGGCGATCTAAATTGCTGAAGAAAAAAGCGCTCGCGCAACGAAACCCTGGCCACCCGCGCGTTCCCCTTCAAGGCCGAAGCATTGCTGATGGCCGCCCGAAACCCGACCCCTTCGAAATTTGCCACAGCTTCGTTGGCGCGGCCGAGAAAACGAAAATTGCCGTCCGTCAGACTGACCTTGTGAATCTCAGACACAAACGCCGCCGGCGCATTCATCTTCTGTTCCAAATGACGCTTCGGTTGTTTTGCCGTTGCCCTGGTCGCGGCGCTTTGCCCTGGAGTCTCGCTATTTTCCGATTCCGGGGTAGAGGAATTCTCAGACTCAGCTGCAATGACTGGAGTGTTTTGCGAACGCTCGGGCCGTAAATCCGGCAATCGCCATTTGCCTTCAGCGTTTTGCGGCCAAACTACCTTCGGGCTGACGAGCGACACCTCCTTGATCACAAGCCGCCTCGAGAAAAGAGAAAAGAAAGCGATCCGCAGGCCAAAATTTTTCGCTTCAAGAAAGTTGCCGCTGGCGCCCGTTGTTCCCTGGGCAATGGTGATTCCGCTGAGTTTCAGGCCGCTCCAAGGCGTGACGCTGATGCGTCCAATCTTCAACGTCGCGCCAAAACGCTGGCGAAGTTCCTGCTGAATCCTCGCTTGTGTC
>QHPY01000001.1 GCA_003219215.1 Verrucomicrobiota bacterium
AAGGAATTCTTCGATTTAACCAGATCGTGACTGAAGAAGCGCGAAAGCGTGGGTTGGAAGTTGTAGACATTTTCCCGATCAGTAAAAAAATGGGCCAGGACAAATCGTTAGTTGCGAAAGATGGTCTGCATCCGTCGGCCAAAGCCTACGCCGAATGGGAGAAAATTATTTTTCAGGCTGCTCTAGAGTTGCTGACAAGATAGTGACGTCTGATCTCTGACTTCTGATCTCTGAAATGGGCGGTGAGGGTTTCGAACCCCCGACCCTCTCGGTGTAAACGAGATGCTCTACCACTGAGCTAACCGCCCGCTCCTGGAAGTTGGGTCGCACTTTACACATTGCGGAAACTGGAGCAATGCGACAAAAGAATAATTCCCGATGAGTCAGCGTTACTTCGAAGATCTCAAAGCTGGCGACCGATTCAAGTCGGGTACCTACAAGGTCACCGAGGAACAAATAGTTTCGTTCGCGCGCGAGTTCGATCCGCAGCCGTTTCACTTGGATCCGGCGGTTGCTCGCCAAACAATGTTCAAGGGCCTGATCGCCAGCGGCTGGCATACTGCGGCAATTACCATGCGTTTATTTGTGCAAACATTGAACTTCGCCGAAGGCGCAATCGGTCTCGGCGTGGATGAGTTGCGCTGGCCGAATGCAGTTCGACCGGGCGATGTGTTGCAAGTCGAAACGGAGATTGTCGATCTTCGCGAGTCGCGATCGAAACCGAGTCACGGGATTGTTCGCATCCGGAATGTGACGACAAACCAGCGCGGTGAAGTTGTGCAGACGATGTTCGCCTCAGCCCTAGTCTTACGGCGAAGTGATAGGATTACACGCTATGAGTAGAACTAGTTTAGCTCTCCGCGCGGAGACTACTCGCAACTATCTCTTGCATTAGGAAAGACTTTACTCTATCGAAAACGTCTATGGACTTATCAACGCGAAACTTGGAACAGGCATTGTCGATTCGTCGCCAGATTGATGCTTTGGAGAGACGACTCAGGGGTTTAGTCGGTGGAGCGGGAGGCGGCGGCGCAACGGCTGCTCCGCGAAGAGGAGGCAGACGCCGAATGTCGGCGGCAGCCAGAGCAAAGATTGCCGCCGCGGCGCGCGCGCGTTGGGCGCGAGTAAGAGCACGCGGTGGCGGCGCTAAAGCAGCTAAGAAGAGCGGACCACGCAAAGGCGGGATCACCGCAGCTGGTCGCAAACGACTTTCACAGCTGATGAAAGCGCGCTGGGCGGCTAGAAGAAAAGCGAAGCGCAAGTAGAAGCTGCTAGTTACATTCTCCGCGGAAGACCCAACATCGAGTAGAAGGAAACTACCTTAGCGACTACGATCGGTTAAGCAGTTTCATCATCGCTTCCGGATATCGCGAGCCGGCGAAGGCGTCTTTTGGCGCGGCTTTATCGATGCGCTCGAGATCGTTGCTTGTAAGATCGAGATCGAGCGCACCGATGTTCTCCTGCAAGTATTTCCGGCGCTTTGTCCCTGGAATTGGAACGATGTCTTCGCCCTGCGCCAGCACCCAGGCCAGCGCGAGCTGAGCCGGCGTGCAACGCTTTTCCCGCGCGATTTCTTCCACGCGTTTTACCAGGTCGAGATTGCGCTGAAAATTTTCACCCTGAAATCGCGGCGTTGTTTTGCGGTAGTCTTCGTCTGGTAAATCTTCCGGTCTTTGAATCTTGCCAGTCAGGAATCCGCGGCCGAGCGGACTGTATGGGACGAAACCGATTCCAAGCTCGCGGCAAACGCCGAGAATTTCCGCTTCTGGATCTCGCGTCCAAAGCGAGTATTCCGATTGCAGCGCGGTGATTGGATGAACCGCGTGCGCGCGGCGAATTGGTTCGCCGCCAGCCTCGGACAATCCGAGAAAGCGCACCTTGCCTTCGCGCACCAATTCCGCCATCGCACCAACTGTTTCTTCAATCGGCGTCTCGGGATCGACCCGGTGTTGGTAGTAAAGGTCGATGCAGTCCAGTTGCAGCCGCCGCAGACTTCCTTCGCATGCTTTTTTCACGTATTCGGGTTTGCCACTGATCCCGCGAAAGTCCGCCTTCTCGGGATCGCGCAAGATTCCGAACTTCGTTGCGATGACGACCTGTTCCCGATGCCCTTTGAGGGCGCGGCCTAACAACTGTTCGTTGGTGTGGGGCCCGTAGACGTCGGCGGTGTCGAAAAAGGTGATCCCGAGCTCGAGCGCGCGCTGGATCGTCGCGAGCGATTCGTCGTCGTCACGTCCGCCGTAAAAATCGGACATCCCCATGCAGCCAAGACCGATCGCCGAGACAATCGGCCCGCCGCGTCCAAGTTTGCGTTGTTTCATATTTGTCCGATCCAGGTGCGCGGGGCGGATTCCTCCCAGCGCTCGCGAATGTTGCGAAATGTTGTTTCCTCGAGTGGGCCAGCTTCCAGCAATTTCGCATTCTCATTCCAACGTTCCGGCTTTTTCGTGCCAACGATCGCGGTGTGCACGCCCGGAACGCTAAGTGTGAAACGCAGGGCAATCGAAACGCTCTTTTCCAAATCACGGTGCAGGAAGTCGTAATTCAATTTCCGCAATCGTTCCCAGTATTCGTGGTGATAAGAATCGATCGGGCGATGTCCTGTCTTCCAAGCCACGTTTGCGATCGGCCGCTTCGCAATCACGCCCATTTGTTTTTCGCGCGCCAGCGGCAAGGTCAAATCGATCGCTTCCTGATCGGCGATGCTGATGGAAGTTTGCAACGTGTCGAACGCGCCGCTTTCCACGGCAAATCGAGCGGCCTGGCTATCGCCGCTGTAACCGATGTAGCGGACATAGCCGCGCTTGCGCGCCGTTTCCAACGCGTCGATCGCTTCGCCCTTGCGCAACGTTGACTCCGAACAGCTATGCAGTTGCACGATGTCGATCTTGTCCGTTTTCAGCCGCCGCAAACTGCACTGAATGCTTTCCAGAATCGAGGCTTTCGACCAATCAGCTCGCTCACCAAAACCGTGCGGATGACCGCACTTGGTGAAAAGATAAAATTCGTTTCGGCGACCGCTCACTGCTTGTCCGATCAGCTCTTCGCTGTTGTAGTAACATTCCGCGGTGTCGATCACATTCAGACCGGCATCGAGCGCGCTATTCAGCAGTTCAGCGACAATTTCAGGCGACGCGTGTTCGTAGCCGATCTCGGATCCTCCAAATCCGAGGACCGAGACGTCCATGTCGGTCTTTCCAAGGCGACGCTTTTCCATTGTCAGTCAGATGAGCCGCGGCTAGCGCGGATGTAGACGGATAAATGCAAAAGCAAACTGCGCAATCCGCAATCAAAATAGTAATCGTGTTTTGCCTTTGCCGCGCTCGATCCGGCCAATTCTTCTTGCGTGCAAGATCGACCTCGCGCGTTTGGCATCGCGCTCAGCGACGATTGCGACCATTCCGATGCCCATGTTGAAGACCTGATACATTTCGGCCGAACTCACGCGGCCGTTTTGCTGCAGGATTTTGAAAATCGACGGCACGCGCCAGCTTTTGGTTTCGATCACTGCGTCGCACTTTTTCGGGAGAACGCGCGGCAAATTGTCGATCAAACCGCCGCCGGTGATGTGAGCGAGTCCTTTGATCATGCCCCTGGGAACTTTCGCCAGCAGCGGCTGATAATTTTTGTGCACGCGCAACAATTCTTTGCCGACCGCTTTCGGGTTCAATCGCATTTTCTCGAACAAAATTTTTCGCGCGAGCGAATAACCGTTGGTGTGCAATCCATTTGAGGCGAGGCCAAGCACGACGTCGCCATGTTTAATTTTCGATCCATCGATAATCTCTTTGCGGTCGACGACGCCGACGATGCAACCGGCGAGATCGTACTCGCCTTTACGATAAATTCCCGGCAGTTGCGCCGTCTCGCCTCCGATTAACGCGCAACCCGCCCTTCGACAAGCGCCTGAAAATCCGCGGATGAGTTGATCGAATACGCGCGGCGCGAGTTTTTCGCAGCCAATGTAATCGAGGAAAAATAGTGGCCGCGCGCCCAGCACGGCGATGTCGTTCACGCAATGGTTCACCATATCGGCGCCGACCGAGTCGTGCTTGTTCATGGCGAACGCGATTTTCAATTTCGTTCCCACGCTGTCGATGCTGGCGACGAGGACCGGGTCGCGCATTCCAGAGAATTGTACTCGAAACAAGCCTCCGAAGCCGCCGATCTTGCCGAGCACTTGCGCTCCATGCGTCTGCCTGACGAGCGATTGGATCCGGCGCTTGAGCTTGTTGCCAAGATCGACATCAACCCCGGCGCGCGCGTAAGCCTTTTTTCTTATCATGTCGAGCGGAGCCGAGACATCTCTTACTATTTCAGAAACAACGATCGATTGAACTCGTTCGTCTTCCGACTCTCTCGCCGCTTCCCTCGCGGCGCAACCGTTCATGTCGCTCGTCCCACTCGCTCCATTCCTCGACTTCGCTCGGAATGACAGAATAAAAATTCGTCGATCGCGTTACTTCAGGTCCGCGAACAACGTCGGATGCCGTTCCTGCTCGACGAGTGCTTTGGCGCGGGCTTCGCGCTTTTCCATGATGAACTTGTCGAGCGCGGGATCAACGGGGAGGGGATAATTGCCGGTAAAGCAGGCGAGGCAGAATTCGTTCAAAGGTTTTCCAGTCGCGCGCACCATGCCTTCGACATTCAAATAACCGAGACTGTCGACACCGAGATATTTCCGGATTTCTTCCATCGACATCTGGTTTGCGATCAACTTTTGCGGATCAGGAAAATCGATTCCGTAATGGCAGGCGAAACGGTGCGGCGGACAGCTCACCCGCATGTGCACCTCCTTTGCGCCGGCCTCGCGCAAGTTTACGACTCTCGCGCGCGCGGTCGTGCCGCGAACAATCGAGTCGTCGATAACCACGACGCGTTTCCCCGCCACCATTTCCTTGATTAAATTCAATTTCACGCGGACATCGAAATCGCGAATAAGCTGGCTCGGCTGCAAAAAACTCCGGCCGATATAGTGATTTCGAACAAAGGCATGGCCGAAAGGGATTTTCAGCTCTTCGGCAAAACCGAGCGCCGCGTAATTGCCGGAGTCCGGCACCGGAACGACGATGTCGGCCTCAACCGGAAATTGGCGGGCGAGTTCGCGGCCCATTTCGGTGCGGACTTTGCCGACATTAACGCCGCCGATGATGCTGTCCGGTCGCGCGAAATAAACGTACTCGAACATGCAGAAGGCAGGCTGTTGCGGTTGAAACGGAAACTCGGAGCGCATTCCGTCTTCATCGATAATCAAAACCTCGCCGGGCTTGATTTCGCGAACGAACTCCGCGTGAATTAAATCGAACGCACAGGTCTCGGAAGCGAGGATGTAGGCATCGTCGAGTTTGCCGAGCGAGAGCGGCCGCCAGCCGAACGGATCGCGCACCGCGATCAACTCGCGCTCGCTCATGATCAAGAGCGAGAACGCGCCTTCGATTCTGCGCAGCGCCGCGAGTGTGTTTGCGCCGTTATCGAAAGGTTGGGCGAGCAGATGCAAAATGATTTCGCTGTCGGCCGTGGTTTGAAAAATCGAACCTTTGCGCTCGAGCTCGTCCCGCAAAACGTCGGCATTAATCAGATTGCCGTTGTGCGCGATCGCCATTTGGCCGCGAACGCAATCAACCACGAACGGTTGCGCGTTTTTGATCGTGCTGGTGCCGGTGGTGGAATAGCGGGTGTGGCCGATCGCGCGGCTTCCTTTGAGTTGTTCCAACTCAGCCTGACCAAAGACCTGCGAGACAAGCCCCATGTCCTTGTGGATCAGAAAAGACGTGCCGGGGCCGTTGCTCGTCACAATTCCGGCGCTTTCCTGGCCGCGGTGCTGAAGCGCGAACAGGCCGTAGTAAGTCAGGACCGCCGCGTTTGGATGACCGAACACGCCGAAAAGACCGCACTCGTGTTGCGGAAACGACTCGCGCTCGTTCGGTTCGGGGTTGTCGATCTTGTCCAGGGTCACACCAAATAATCCACGAATTTGGGTCGCATTCAATCGCGGGATTATGGCTTCACCGCCTCCCAAACAATCGCCCGCATCGTGCTCTCGACCGGCGTGGCGCCGAAACGTTCGGAGATTCGCTTGGCAATCGCTTTGATCAGATCCTCGGGATTCACGCCGCGCTCCATCGCTTCTGCGCCGACTGGATTGCCCTGCACCAATCCAGTGGCGAATTCCAGGGCGGAGCGGCTGCGGCAAGGCTTGGTTTCAGAAAACAATTCGATTTTGTCGAAGCCGGCGTCTCGTAAGAGTTCGCGGATCAACTTAGAATCGTAAAAACCAAACGGCAGCTCGTAAAACGTCGGTGGGTCATGATCGAAGAAGGAGGCAATCGTTGTGTGCGCGATTTGGGCGAACGGATTCGCCTCGAACGAATCCCAGACGTTAAACAAGAGCAGGCCGCCCCGGCGAAGGACGCGATAAGATTCCCGGATCGCACCCGCCTTGTCCGGCACGAACATCAACCCAAACTGGCAAACGACTGCGCCAAACAAACCATTCGGAAATGGGAGAGCGGACGCATCGGCCTGTTGCCAGCGCACGTTTTCGGCGTTTTTAAATTTCGACTTTGCGAATTCAAGCATGTCCGGGTTCAAATCGGTCGCGATGATTTCGGTCGACATCGGCAGCGCGTCGCGCAATCGTCGGGTGACGATTCCAGTGCCGCAGGCGATTTCCAGCAACGATTGGATGCTTCGGTCGCGCAGGCGCCCAGCAATGTCCCGGGCAAACGGCTCGAAAATTACCGGACCGAGATAACGATCGTAATTTTTCGGGACCGTTCCTTGGAAAAGAACGTTGCGATCCGTTTCCATTATAGACTCGGAATGCGCTCGGCCGAGGAATCGCTTTCCACCAGACGGCGAATGGAATTCCACCAATCGTCGTACAGATCGGTGATTGGCCAGCGGAAATTTTCGGTGTTGGCGCGAATACGCAGCTCGTCGCCGGTGACAGTGCCAAGCCGCTGATGAGGCACGTCTCCTTTTTGCAGGATCGACATCGTCTTCTCCAAATTTTCCGGCGTAACCGAAATCACGATGCGTGACTGCGATTCGTTAAACAATGCAGTGGCGGGCGTGTCGCCCGCGAGATATTCGGAAGACGCGGCCGGCACGGCCGCCTCTGCACCGCCAAGATCGACATCAGCGCCGCAAAGGCCGGTTGGATTGAAACAACTTTCCGCCAACGCCACGGCCAGTCCGCCTTCGCTGCAATCGTGTGCACTTCGCACCAAACCCGCGCGAATCAAATCGCGGACCGCGTTTTGAATTTCGATTTCGCGACCAAGATCGACATGTGGCGGTGGTCCGATCCTTTTTCCGTGGCAGACTTTGAGAAATCGCGAGCCGCCCAGTCCGTCACCGACCTTGCCGACGAGAATGATTTCATCGCCCGCATTCTTGAACCATTGAGTCGTGATGTGTTCTTCCTTCTCGATCAAACCGACCATGCCGATGGTCGGCGTCGGATCGACCACTCCGGCCGGGCTTTCATTATATAGAGAGACATTGCCGCCGGTCACCGGCGTCCCAAAGGCGCGGCAGGCTTCGGCGGCTCCTTCAACCGCTTCGCGCAACTGCCAGAAGTTCTCCGGTTTGTAGGGATTGCCAAAGTTCAGGTTGTCGGTAACCGCCAGCGGGCGCGCGCCGGAGCAGGTCAGATTGCGCGCCGCTTCAGCCACCGCAATTTTGGCCCCTTCGCGCGGATCGAGTGCGCAGTAGAGCGAATTGCAATCACTCGTCGCTGCTAAAATTTTGTTGGCGTAGCGGACGAAGTAGACCGCGGCATCCGAGCCCGGCTTCACCATCGTGCCGGTGCGCACGGTGTGATCGTACTGACGATAAACCCAATTCTTGGACGCGATCGTCGGATCGCGGAGCAATCGTCGCAAAGATTCCACCACGAAGGACACGAAGTTCTCGAAGGGCATTGGAATTGTTTCGAGCAACTCCTTCGTGTTCTTCGTGAGCTTCGTGGTTTTTGGTGGCTTCGCTTGGCGCGAGTAAAGAGGCGCTTCTTCCGCAAGAGGCCTCGCCGGAATTTCGGCGGCGATGCTGCCGTTGTTGCGCACGCGCATCATACCGTCATCCGTCACGCGGCCGATCTCGGCCCATGGCACGTCCCATTTATCGAAAATTTCCCGGACCAGATTTTCTTTTCCGCGCTTGGCGATGATTAACATTCGTTCCTGCGATTCACTGAGCAGAATTTCATACGGCGTCATTCCGGGTTCGCGTTTCGGCACTTTCGCGAGATCAATTTCAATTCCGCTGCCGCCGCGACTCGCCGTTTCGCAAGTTGAGCAGGTCAAACCGGCTGCGCCCATGTCTTGAATTCCGGCGACGGCGTCGCGCGCGAGCAGTTCGAGACAAGCCTCGAGCAAAAGTTTTTCTTTGAATGGGTCGCCGACTTGCACGGCCGGGCGATCTTCCTTGGATTGCTCGGTCAATTCGCGCGAAGCGAAGGCGGCGCCGGCCAAACCGTCGCGACCGGTTTCGGCTCCGACATAGAACACAGGATTTCCGACGCCGCGGGCGGCGCCGCGCACGAGCTGATCGTGACGCAAAACGCCGAGACAGAAAACGTTCACCAGCGGATTACCTTCGAAACTTTCGTCGAAATAAATTTCGCCGCCGATCGTTGGGATGCCGATGCAATTTCCGTAATGTGCGATTCCGGAAACCACACCGGTGAAGAGCCGGCGATTGGCGGCGACATTTGGACTGCCATCGGTGATCGGCCCGAACCGGAGCGAGTTCAGGCAAAACTCCGGCCGAGCGCCCATGGTGAAAATGTCGCGAATGATCCCGCCAACCCCGGTAGCTGCGCCCTGGAACGGTTCGATCGCGCTGGGGTGATTGTGACTTTCCATTTTGAACGCGATGGCCCAGCCGTCGCCGATATCGACCACGCCGGCGTTTTCCTCACCGGCCTTAACCAGAATGTTGGCCCCGCTCGTCGGAAATTTCTTCAGTTCGCGCCGTGAATTCTTGTAGGAGCAATGCTCACTCCACATCACCGAAAAGATCCCCAGCTCGGTGAAGTTTGGCTCGCGGCCAAGAATTTTTTTGATCCGCTTAAATTCTTCCGGGCTGAGACCATGTTTCGCCACCAGCTCCGGAGTAACAACCGGATCGGTAGTCGGTTTGGCGCTGATCATCGACAGCGCACGTTAACTGAACTAAAACGCGACTCAACTCGTCTAGCGAACAATTCCCTCACCTTAGTCCTCTCCCTTTCAGAAAGGGAGAGGAGAAAAAATTAGGACCGTGCGCTCTAATCGCCGGGAATTCCGCTAGATTTCCCTCTCCTCTTGGTTCGAGGAGAGGGCACGGGTAAGGAGTCGGAGAATGGAGATTTTCTGCGAATGAACTCGAATACGGGCGGCGCAATGCCTGTCTAACTTATTAAAGAGAAGGAGAGAAGATGAAACGATTCATTGCATTTTTCGCGGTCGTCGCGTTGGCGACGTTTCTGAGCGCGCAGCCAGCCGCGGCGTTTCCGGGCGAACGGCTTCCTTACCGGGCAGCACACTTCGCGCACAACGTGGCGTACAAGATTAACTATCACGTGATCTATCCGGTCACACACGGCGTCGCACGCCGTCTCCGTTAATGGACTGAGTTGATGCCGCCGCCAACAAGCTTAATCGCTGCGGCGGCGCTTCTCGATTCGAATATTTCCCACGCGAACTTAGTCGAAGAAACGATACAACAACGAAAGGGACACTATGAAAAGGATCATCATTGCATTGGCTTGTGCTGCGGTTGCGCCGTTCGCATTTGCGCAGACAAGCACAACCACAACTGAACAGACAACCACCGCCCCGGCTACAACGACGACGACAAGCACGACCTACACGGCCGGCACCGTCACGACATATGAGCCGGACAAGACCATCGTGGTCAGGGACGAGAGAGAAGGACCAGTGTCTTTCGCACTCCACGCTCCAGTCCGGATCGTGGACAGAGCTGGCCGCGTCGTGAAACGCGTGCTGACGCCGAAGGACCGTGTGCGTGTTTACTACACCGGCACCGGTGATACCCGCGTGGTGGAACACGTCGAAGTCGAAGATTAAGCGAACATAGTTCGCAAACTGAAAGCCGCAGATTCCTTTTGGAATCTGCGGCTTTTTTGTCGGCGGGCGCGTTTGCGTTTCCGGCGCAAATCAGAGAACGTTGCGCGTGGCTTTTGACCTGAAAGAGATCATCGCGTCGCGACTGGGCGAAAATTACGAACTGCACGAGCGGCATTTGAACCGCACCCTCGTTTCGGCCCAGCGCGTCATCGGCTTCGACAAGGTCTATGCCCGGGCCGAGGGCGCGTATCTCTACGACATGGATGATATTGCGTATCTCGATTTTCTGAGCGGCTACAGCGTTTTCAATATCGGCCGGAACCATCCGGTGGTGAAGAAGGCGATCCGCGACGTGCTCGACCTCGATCTTCCCAACATGGTCCAGATGGATTGTTCGCTCCTGAGCGGCCTGCTCGCGGAAGCGATCACCAAACGAACACCGCCGCACCTCGACGCCGTTTTCTTTTGCAACTCCGGCACCGAAGCGATGGAAGGCGCGATCAAATTTGCCCGGGCCGCGACTGGACGGAAACGCGCGGTCTCGCTCGCCAGTGCTTTCCATGGACTCAGTCTCGGTTCGCTCTCGTTGATGGGCTGCGAAAGTTTCACCGAAGGATTCGGTCCGTTGATGGAGGGCTTCGATGCGCGGGTGCCGCTCGACGACATCGACGAGTTAGATCGACAACTTCGCGGGGGTGACGTGGCCGCGTTCGTGATCGAAACCGTTCAAGGCAAGGGCTGCCAAACCTCGAGAACGGATTTCTTTCCTCGGGCGCAGGAACTTTGCCGCAAGTACGGCACGCTCCTCGTTTCCGACGAAGTCCAGACCGGACTTGGCCGCACCGGAAAAATGTTCGGTTTCCAGCATTGGAATTTGGAACCGGACATCATCACCCTTGCGAAAACATTGAGCGGCGGCTACGTCCCGTGCGGCGCGATCGTGACCCGGCGCGAGATTTATCAAAAAACGTTTTCGCGAATGGACCGTTGCGTCGTGCACTCGACCACCTTTGGCCGCAACAATCTGGCGATGGCGTGCGGGCTGGCCGCGCTGGAAGTGATCGACAACGAGAAGTTAATCGAGAACTCCGCCAAGATGGGCGCGCTGCTGATGGAAAAAGTAGACGCGCTGCGGGCGAAACATTCCTTCATCAAGGAAGTGCGCGGCAAAGGGCTCATGATCGGGATCGAATTTCACGAGCCGAGCGAATTCAAACTCAAGATGGCGTGGAAACTTTTGCACAAGATCGACAAGGTGCTTTTCGCGCAAATGGTGGTGACCCAAATGCTGAGCAAGCATCGTATCCTTACGCAAGTCGCGGGGCACGCGATGGACGTAATGAAGATTTTGCCGCCGCTCATCATTGGTGAAAAAGAAGTCGACCTGTTTGTCAACGCGCTCGACGACGTCTTATCAGAATGCCGCAAATTTCCGGGACCGATGTGGGAGCTCGGAAATAATTTCGTCAAAGCCGCGCTCGGGTCGCGTCGCTCCGCCGAGCCGCGGCCGGTTTCCGCTTTACCCCGTGGGATACCTTCGTAACCTCGTTTTGATGTATCGTTTTCCCCTCGCGGTCTGGCATTCGCTTTTTAGTTGAGGTAACGAGTCCTTTGTTATGCGCTTGCAACCGCGCTGGCAGATCCCTCGTTAAGCCAACATAGAATTGATCGTCCGCGAGCGAATGCAAAACGTACACGTAACAATACTTTGGCATAGGCTGTTATCTCACGGGGTGAACGCCTAACAGCATTCTCTGACTTCAGTCCAGCGGACTCTTAACGCCGATACCGGGCTGGTTCAGGACATGGGTGTAGATCATCGTCGTGCTCACATCCTTGTGACCTAACAGTTCCTGCACGGTGCGAATGTCGTAGCCATTTTCGAGAAGATGAGTCGCAAACGAATGTCGCAGCGTGTGACATGTCGCCGGCTTGCTAATGCCTGACGCGCGCACCGCCTTCTTCACTGCCACTTGCAACACATTTTCGTCGACATGATGGCGACGGCGCGTCGCCGTGCGTGGATCGACTGAAATCCGCGCCGACGGAAAGACGAATTGCCACGACCATGAGCGAGCTGCGTTCCGATATTTTCGCTGCAGCGCATCAGGCAGATAAACTTCGCCGAAGCCATCCTCGCGGTCTTGTTCGTGCTGCGCTTTTACTTTGACCAAATGCCGTTCCAGCGCCGTAGCCATGTTCACCGGCAACATCGTCACGCGGTCTTTAGCTCCCTTGCCATCGCGCACCGTGATTCGCGCGTAACCGAAATCCACATCCTTCACCCGTAGCCGAACACATTCCATCAAGCGCAACCCGCTGCCGTATAACAGGCCGGCCATTAGGCGAGACATTCCGTGCAAATGCGCAAAGATTTTGTGCACCTCATCGCGAGTCAGCACGACTGGGATGCGCTTCGGCTTTTTCGCCCGCTCGACATCGTCAATCCAACTCACATCTTGTTTGAGGACTCGCTGGTAAAGAAACAAGATCGCACTCAGAGCTTGGTTTTGGGTTGCTGCCGCTACATTACTGACGCGCGCCAGGTGGGTGAGAAACTCCGTGATCTCCGACGCGCCCATCTCGCTGGGATGACGCAAATAATGGAAACGGATAAAGCGCTCGATCCAGTCGCAGTAAGAGCGTTCCGTTCGCAGACTGTAGTGTTTGAGGCGCAAGACATCGCGGGTCTGATCGAGTAATTTTTTGGGCTTGTCTGCGTCGTCGGGCGGGGTTAGGACTGAGTCTGGTTCAATCGTCATGCCCCGTTGTAATGATTTCATCCTCCGAAGGCAATTGGATTAGACAGATTTTATCTGTAATTAATTACAGATTTTTGGGGCCGAATTCTCGTTAGGTCTATGACGCGCCTGCGCTGGCTCCTTCTCTTCAGCACGATTCAGTTGTGCGTAGCAGCGCCTCGCGCTCATCACGTCATGTTGAGTTGGAAGCCGTCTGGTGAGCCGTGGCACTTCGCCTTTTATTCCGCACTCCCTCTGCCA
>QHPY01000139.1 GCA_003219215.1 Verrucomicrobiota bacterium
GCCGGAATTTGAGCGGTTGCTTTTCAATTAGTTCGTTTCATCTTCCAGACTTTCCGACATGAAGGGTATTTCCATTTTTATTTCTGTTATCGTGCTCGCTGGATCGACATTGTTGGGTCAGGAGAACGCTCCGGAGCCATCCACTTCGCCGGGACAGCCGCGACCGCCGGGAATTGGAACGAAACCAGGAACGCCTCCACAAAACATCGTTACGGTGCCGGTGCCGATGGCGCCTCCACAACCCAATGGGCCGGTCCAAAAAAGCCTAGTTCGCATCACCGCGACCGAAGTTGCGCCCGATTATCGAGCGCCGTGGAATGCAGGGATGCTCGGCCGCGGCATCGGCGCAGGCTTCGTCATTGAAGGCAATCGCATCATGACTAACGCGCACGTGGTCAGCAACAGTCGCTATCTCACGGTCGAACGCGACGGCGACCCGAACAAGTATCCGGCCAAAGTCCTCTTTGTCGCGCACGATTGCGATTTAGCGCTCATCACTGTTGATTCGCCCAACTTCTTCAAGAACATGGTGCCGCTGAAGTTTGGCGGCATTCCCGAGCTCGAATCGACGGTTTCGGCTTACGGTTATCCGATTGGCGGCGAACGGATGTCGGTCACGACCGGCATTGTTTCGCGAATCGATTTCCAACTTTATACCCACTCGTCGATCGATCAGCACCTCGCGATTCAAATCAGCGCTCAAATCAACCCGGGGAACAGCGGCGGCCCAGTGATGCAAAAGACGAAAGTGGTTGGCGTCGCGTTTCAAGGTTACAGCGGCGACGTCGCGCAGGGTGTCGCTTACATGGTGCCTACTCCGGTAATCAATCGTTTTCTCAAGGACGTGAGCGACGGCCGTTACGACGGGTATGTCGATCTTGGAATCACTTACGGAAAATTACAAAATCCGGCCCAGCGAAAATTTCTTGGATTGAAAGACGACGGCCGCGGCGTGCTGGTCGAGACGGTAGTGGCAGCAGGGCCGTGCGCAAAAATTTTGCGGCCGGGCGACGTTTTGCTTGCAATCGATAATCATCCGATCGCGAGCGACGGAAATGTGGAGCTGGAAGGTGAACGGGTGGAGATGCCCGAGGTGGTGGAGCGAAAGTTCAAGCACGACAGCGTGAAGTTCGACATCTGGCGCGATAAGCAATCGACCAGCGGGAGCGTGCAGCTCGACACGGTGCCGCCGTATTTAATGCAAAGTCATAAGTACGATGTCCGACCGCGATATGTTGTTTACGGCGGGTTGCTTTTTCAACCGCTGACGCTTGATTTGCTCGAAGCGTATCAGCCGACCGATCTCCGGCTCCGGCATTTCTTCGATTTCTATGTGATCGACCAACTTTATCTCGAGCACCCGGATGTGATCGTGCTGACGAACATTTTGCCGGACCCGATCAATACCTATCTCGCGCCGTATCGCGGCCAGATTGTTGATCAAATCAACGGTAAAAAAATTCGCACTCTGGAGCAGCTAACAAAAGTCCTGGCCGAGCCGGCCGACCGATTTGTGATCGACATGATTGGCGACGGCCCGCCGCTGGTGCTCGATCCCAAACAAATCGAAGCCGCGCGCGAACGAATCAGGATGCGTTACAACGTCGTCCGGGAACAAAATCTCCAGGAGCAGCCAACCGCAAAAGCGCCTGATCTCCAGACAAAGACTTAGAAATGCGAACATTATTCATCAGTCTTGCTTTGGTTTTCTTTGTCGCCACTGGCGCGACAGCGAAAAAGGAGTCGGCTTCGCCGCCACCGAACAAAGACCTTAAGCAAAAGCTGCTCTCGCTGGTGCGCGTGAACGTGACCGGTCAGCCTTATGATTATTTTCGACCGTGGCAAAAGAAAGCGCCGCTGTCGAAACGCGCGCTCGGCGCAGTTTTATCAAAAGGACGCGTGCTCGTGACCGCGGACCTGGTTACGAACCAGAATTATGTCGAACTTGAGCGCGCAGAATCGGGCGAGAAAACGGCGGCCAACGTCGAGGTGATTGATTACGAAGCGAACCTCGCGTTACTCGAACCCAGTGAGAAAAATTTCCTCGATGGAATTGCGCCGCTCGACATCGCCGGCGATACCGTCGTCGGCGATCGTTTGGCGGCGTGGCAATTAGAACAAACCGGCGCGCTCGTCGCAACTGAAGGTTTGGTCACCACGATCCAGGTGACACACTACCCGGTCGATGTTGGGCAGTTTCTCACTTACCGCATCAGCATACCGATGCAGTATCGCGAAAACAGTTACACCATTCCGCTGGTCAAAAACAACAAACTCGCCGGTTTGCTTTTGCGCTACGATCCGCGCTCGCAATTAATCGATGCCATCCCGGCGCCGATCATCACCCATTTTTTGAAGGAAGCCGAGAGCGAGCATTACCGCGGATTTCCCGCGGCCGGTTTTTCATTTTTTCCAACGCGCGATCCGCAATTGCGAAAATACGCCGGTCAGACAGGCAAAGCGGGCGGCGTTTACGTCACGAATGTCGAGCCGAACACGCCCGCGATGAAAGCCGGAATGCAAGTCGGTGACGTTATCATGTCCATCGGCAATCACGAGATCGACCAGAACGGCAACTATGTCGATCCACTTTACGGCAAAATCGATTTCACAAATCTGCTCAGTGCGCATTCATATGCTGGCGACGTGGTCGCGTTTCAAATTCAGCGTGAAGGAAAACCGATGGAGTTGAAAGTCACACTCGAGCATCGCGACCCGAAAGATTACGTCAGCCCGCCCTATGCGCTGGATGAAGCGCCGAAATATCTCGTGCTCGGCGGTCTCATTTTTCAGGAACTCTCAAGACAGTATCTCAAGGAATGGGGACCGAACTGGCAGCGCGAAGCGCCGCAGCGCTTCGTTTATCTCGACCGGTTTCAATCCGAGCTTTTTCCCGGCGAACACCGCCGCATCGTCATCCTGAGCCAGGTCCTGCCCGCCAATAACACCATTGGCTACGATGAATTTTCTTATCTCACCGTCACCAAAGTGAACGGAAAAGAGATCAAATCGTTAAATGATTTGTCCGACGCGGTGAAACAACCGATCGAAGGCGGTTTCATCAAAATCGAGACCGAAGAGGACCCGAAACAAATCGAGCTCGACGCCAGCAGCATTGCTGCGGAAGCACCCAACCTTCAGGAAAACTACGGCATCCAATCGCTGCAGCGGCTTGATTAACTCCTTCCGCGCGCTAGTGCCAGCCGGAAGCGACATAGAGACTGAGCTTTTCGGCCCGGCTGACCTGCTCTTTCTCTGGCAGTGGAACGTCTCGCCCGTCGCGCGCGTGTTGCCCGATGAAGTAAGTGACTTGTTCTCTCCAATTGGTCAGATATGACTCCAACTTCCAGCCATACCTTGTTAAAGGCGCCGGTGCGAGCGGGCGCGGCTGCGCAGTCGGAAAAGGTTCCCATTGTCCAACTAGAAACACCCTGTGGCCCGACCTGAGAGCAACCTCAACGCGAACCAGAACCTCATGCATGGGATCAGGTTGCATCATTGAATCTTTGACCAGATCCCACCGAAACAGGCTGTAATCCGAAATGTCCGGAATTCCGTGCCACGCCACTGAGCCACGATAATAGCGCTGAAAAGTAATACCGTAGGCAAACCGAGTTAGAATGATCGCGTCATTCGGCTCGGCGATTTCGGCAACAGCCGCTGCGGCCACGTCGCAATTGGTCAGTCGCATTTTTGTGTAGTCGAAGCTGGAATGACAAAACGCTGCTGCCAGTGAGACTGATGCGAGCAGCGTTGCTAATCGCGCAACAATCCATGATCGCAAAGCCGCGGCCAGCACGCCGCCGGAGAGCGCCATCACGGCTATAGGCGGCAGAAAATACCTGTCCTGCATTGGGAACTTAAGCACCCAAAGAAAACCAATTGTCCAAACGATCGCAGACACAGACGCCATCGCTGCGAAAAGAAAATGGCCGCCTGTTTCACCTGCTCGACCAGTACCACCCCTGCCTAAACACAGGACCACGATCGCCGCCAAACTGGCCGCTACCAAAACAAGACACACGCCGCCCGCAATTGGATTGTTGGTCGTTAAAGTCCAGACAAACAACCGCGCGATGTACCCGACCGTGTGGTCGGCAGCTCGGATGCTATTCCACTGCTGCGCCTTGATGATCATCGGAACGTAGGGCAACAGAGATAACGCTGCGATGAAACCGATGCCGAAGATCCACGCCGCGGTTTGCCACGCTTTTTTTACGGCTAAAACCGCGATGCTGCCGGCACAGATCGCTCCCAGCAGGAACGCATTCAAAAAAACGGTCTGAACACTTAAAACCGCCGCAGTTGTGGCCAGGATAACCGTTCGCGTTCGTCGCGGTTGAAATGTTAGTTGCCAGATAAAAGCGAAAGCCAGGGTAATCCAGACCAGGGCAAGACCATGCGGCCGCAATGAATCAGCCCGCAGAGTATATTTGTTCAAGGCAAACAGCGCCAGGGGCAGGAGCGGGGCAGACCTGTTGAAAATCCAGCCTGATATCCAAAGCGCTGAAACCAATAAAAAGCTAATGATCAAACCGAGAACCCGAAGGCCGAGATCGGTCGCACCGAACCCAAGCGCGCACCAGCCCCGCAAAACGAGATAGTGGACAACGGGTTGATTTTCGAAAGCGAGCAGATCCCAGCCCCTTTTTAGCGTCGGGATTGTTGCGACATGGAAGCTGCAAACTTCGTCCCGCCAGAGCGGACCTGCGGACTGACAGAATCGAATATGGGAAAAGAGAACAAGCAATGTGAGCAACCCGGCGACTGCGAACTCGCACCATCGAAGCACACTTCGACCCGGAGAAAATTTTATGCCCACGCTCTTGGAAATTGGAGGGCGTCCGCCACTGCAGAGGCCTCGGATTTTAACGCCTACTTTGGCTGCACGAAGTTCACGTCCTGCACGTAAAGAAATTTGCGCACCGCTGGAAAAAAGGCGACAGCCTTGTTATCCGAACGCTGCCATGATCTATCGTCACTGGTACTCGGAATTGAGTGCCAACTTGTTCCTTCCGGCGCGCTCATTCGCAATATTTGCTCAACGCTCTCGGATGATAACGGTGACGTGTCCGGGTTGGCAAATCCTTCGCGTTGGCTGATTCCGTTGACAAAATCGACCAGAATCATGAACCCGCCCGACAGGTAACCGAACTCGTGCACATCGCCGTGAGTGCCCATGTCCTTCCCCGGTTTCCCGTAGCGCGCCTCGATCTGTTTCTCGTCTTCGCGGATGCCACCAAACCCGGTCGCCACTAAAGCGAGCCACAGGAGACTCGTAATCATCAGTGCTTTCATTTTCTTTCCAGTTGGAGTTGTGTCGCAAAACCTGCCCAAACCCGCGGATTACGCAACCCGCCTCTGCAAGATCGATATCAGTTCCGTTTTCGACCGCGTAATTTCCCATAGCACGCCGGAGCACCGGCGTAGGCGGCTATTTCCTATTTTGGACCTTCTTCCA
>QHPY01000002.1 GCA_003219215.1 Verrucomicrobiota bacterium
CCATCGTTTTCCAAACAATCAATCCGCAGGATCGGCATTTGAAGGTGCGGTAACTTTCGTCGAATGGTCCGCCGCCGCACTTCGGACATTTCACATCCAGCAGTTCGAAATCTCCGCTCACACTGTCGCCCTCGAAATTTTTTGCCTTCTCAACGATCTCGCGGGTGAACTTCTTGATGTGGGCCATAAAATCGTTGCGTTTCATCGCGCCTTTCTCCATCCGCTTGAGTTTGGATTCCCATTCGCCGGTCATTTCCGGGGAACACAACTCGGTGGCACCGATGCCGCGCAAAAGCGTGATCAGCGCGAGACCTTTCGCAGTCGCGATCAGCTCGCGCCCCTGGCGATGGACGTAGCCGTCGTGAATCAATCCTTCGATGATGGCCGAGCGCGTCGCCGGTGTACCGAGACCTTTCTCGCGCAACGCCTCACGCAGTTCCTCGTCTTCGACGAGTTTGCCGGCGCCTTCCATTGCTGAGAGCAGCGTAGCTTCCGTAAATCGCGCCGGCGGCTTGGTTTCATTTTGCGTAACCTCGATATCGAGGACTTTTGCCGGTTCGTTCGGCGAAATCGCAACGAGCGACTCTTCGCCCTGCTGTTCTGAAGCTGCTTCACGGCCGTAAACTGCCAGCCACCCTGGGTCCTTGATAATTTTTCCCTCGGTTTTAAAGGCCTCCTTGTCGACACGCGTGATGCGGGTCGTCACTTCAAATTGCGCCGCCGGGAAAAAGCCGCTGATAAAGCGGCGCACAATCATGTCGTAGATTTTCTGCTGAACCTCATCGAGGCCGTGCGGCGCGGTACCGGTCGGAATGATCGCGAAGTGATCTGAAATCTTTACGTTATTAAAGATCCGCTTGGTTGGCTTCACCCAATTTTTTTCGAGAACTGTGCGCGCGTGCGGATTCTCGATCCGGCTCAACGTCGATTTTACCGTCGGGATATAATCTTCCGGCAGATAGCGCGAGTCGGTCCGCGGATAAGTGATGACTTTGAAGCGCTCGTAAAGTTGCTGGGCGATTTGCAATGTGCGCTTGGCACTGAAGCCGCGGCCGTTCGCGTCGCGTTGCAAACTGGTCAGATCGTAAAGAAGCGGCGGCGCCTGGGTTGTCGGTTTCCGTTCTTCGGTAGCAATGCCGGTTTTGCCGACGCATCGGCTCTTGATTTCGTCAGCCGTCGCTTTGTCCCAAATCCGCTCGGCTCGCGCGTCTTCGTCGCCGTCTTTCGTGAAATCTTCCCGGAACCAGCGACCGCGATAAGTGCCGGCTTTGACCGCGAAATCGCCGAATACCTCATAATAGTTACGCGGCTTGAAGTGGTGAATCCTGTCTTCGCGCTCAGCCAGAATCGCGAGGGTTGGCGTTTGCACGCGACCAACCGGCGTCAGCTGAAAACCGCCGGTCCGATTGTTGAACGCCGTCATCGCGCGCGTGCCGTTGATTCCGACGAGCCAGTCGCTTTCCGAGCGGGACACCGCCGCCTTCGAGAGCGGGACCATTTCTTCTTCGGAGCGCAAATGATTGAACGCGTCGCGGATCGAGTCCGTCGTCATCGATTGCAACCACAAACGGCGGATCGGCTTTTTGACGCCGCCGAGTTTGACCAGATACCGGAAAATCAGCTCGCCCTCACGGCCGGCGTCGCAAGCGTTGATCAGAAGATCGACATCATCGCGCTGCATCAACTTTTTGAGCATGTTGAAGCGCGCTTTCGTCTTCTCGATCGGCCTGAGCTGAAATTCGTCCGGAATAATCGGCAGGTTGGCGAAGCTCCACTTCCCGCGCTTCACGTCGAGCTCGCTCGGCAAGGCCAATTCAACCAAATGGCCAAGCGCAGATGAGATGACGTAGCGCTCGCTCTCGAAATGGTCGCCTTCCTTTTTGAAACCACCGAGAGCGCGGGCGAGATCGCTCGCCACACTCGGTTTTTCCGCGATGATCAGGGATTTAGACATTGATATTGAAGACCTTGCAAACGGGGGGAAGAGCAGGTCGCGGGCGAGGTTAGGCGAGTTTCACGAAATATTTTCCGGGCAACTGCTTCACGAGCCGCTTCAGCTCAAGGCCGAGGAGAGTAGAAGAGACTGTGCCGCTTGGCAAATTGCATTTCGCTGAGATCGCATCAATGGGCGTCTCAGTTGCCTCGATCGCGTCATAGACCCGGCGCTCTTCATCCGAGAGCGGAGGCAGCGGACGAGCGGCGGCTTGCGGTGACGGTTTCGTTTCCGGCAGAAGAATTTGGAGATCATCAAGAATATCATTCGCGTCCATGACAAGTTTCGCGCCCTGCTGAATGAGCCGGTTCGAGCCCATCGCGCTCGGCGCGTTGATGTGCCCGGGCACGGCGTAAACCGAGCGGCCTTGCTCCAGCGCCTGCGAGGCCGTAATCAGCGCGCCGCTGTTTGCGCCCGCTTCGACCACAAGAATCCCATGGCTCCAGCCGGAGATGATCCGGTTTCGCATTGGAAACGTTTGCCGGTCGGGTTCGATTTCCATCGAGAATTCAGACACGACTGCGCCGCTGCCGTTGCGAATTTTCTCGGCCAGCGCACGATTTTCCGGCGGATACAGCTTCGACAATCCCGAGCCAATGACCGCGATCGTGCGCCCTTTTGCGGCGAGCGCGCCCTGATGCGCGGCCGTATCGATTCCGCGCGCCAGACCGCTAATCACAGTCAGCCCCGCGTAAGCAAGTTGGTAGGCGAGCTTTTTCGCGCACTCGCTGCCATAGTGAGTGGTGCGACGCGCGCCGATGATCCCGATCGCGTGCTGATCGCGCTCCTGAATTTCGCCCCAAACGTAAAGCACAATCGGCGGCGCGTGGATTTCGCGCAGCGGCTTTGGATAAGACGGCGAATTCTGCGTAACGACGGTCGCGCCGAAGTCTTTGACGCGTTTCAGCTCCGACGGAAGATCGACAATCGATTCCCAATTTGAAATTTGATCGGCGACTTCGCCGCCAATCCCCTCAACTTTTCGGAGCTCAGTCCGTTTCGCGGCCAGGATTTGCTGCGGTTCTTTGAAAACCTGCAGGAGCTTGCGCAACCGCACCGGCCCGACGGTCGGCAGCATGTTGAGCGCGATGCACGCTTCGATGGAGTTCATGAAAATCCTGTAGGTGACGACGCTGTCGTCCCAGGGAAGCTAACAGGTTCCCCTACAAAAAATCTAAAACGGAATTTCGTCGTCGTCCGGCTCCGCAGCCGCGCCAGTTTTTGGCGGCGGAGCGGGTTTACTTGAACGCGATTCTTGCCCGCCCTCACCAGCTTCGGCCGCGCCACCGCCTGCGCCGGGAGGACGACCGCCGAGCAGTTGCATCGTTTCGCCAATCACGCGCAATTTGCTTCGCTTCTGCCCGCTTTGTTTGTCGTCCCATGTATCCAATTGGAGCCGGCCTTCGATGAAAATGGGACGACCCTTCTTCAAATATTCGCCCGCGATTTCGGCGAGCCGCGACCAGAGGACGACATCGACATATGTGACCTCTTCACGTTTCTCGCCGCTGTCGAGGGTGTATTGACGATTAATAGCAATGCCAAGGTCGCAAACGGCGCTGCCTTTGGGGGTATAACGCACTTCGGGATCGCGCGTCAGATTTCCGAGGAGAATGACTTTATTAAAACTGGCCATGCGCCAGGTCTATCGGATTTATTTAGAACGCGCCAACTTTTTCGCCGGCTTTTCCGTCCGCTCCTTTTTTTCGTTCTTCGCGCGCAACCGCTGGTAATGCTGGCGGTACACTTCCGGATCGAGTTTGAATTTGGAACGCAGCTTGGTGACCAGCTGCGGATCTGCGTGGAAAATAAAGTTCACATAAAATCCGGCGTCGAGTGGACCTGACGCGTAGGAAAACTGGCGCTTGTCCATTTTTTGCACCTGCTCGATCTCGGCGCCTTCCTTTTTAAATTCGGACTCCAAGCGGTCGACAATGTCGTGCACGCTGTCCTCCTTTCCCTGCGAATTGAGGACGAGCAATGCTTCGTAACGATTCTTCATGTTTCTTCTTCGATTTTGTTGAAAGTGTTCATCGCGGAAACGACGCCTTTGTCAATCGCACATTTCACCGCGTCCGCCGCGTGCGTGATTGTCGATCTCACGAGGGGTTTCTCCTCTTCGAAAAAATTGCTGAGCACATAATCGCTCGCTGCTTCGGCCGGCGCGTTACCAATTCCAATTCGCAATCGCGGCATTTCTTCCGTGCCAAATTGGGCGATGATCGATTCCAGTCCGTTATGTCCGCCGGGCCCCCCACTTTGACGAATCCGCAATCGCCCGAGTGGCAATGAGAAATCGTCCAACACGACCAATATTTCCTGCGGAGCAATTTTGAAGAACTGCGCGATCGCGAAAAGCGGATGGCCGCTGCGATTCATGTAGCTCGCAGGCTTGACCAGGAGCGCATCCCCAAATTTTGCCGTAGCCGCGTCCCATTTGCCCGATCTCTCCCAAGCGAGTCCGCCTTCGTGAGCAAGAAGATCGGCAACCATGAAGCCAATGTTGTGGCGAGTATGCGCGTATTCGGCGCCGGGGTTGCCCAAGCCTGCGACCAAGCGAATCGGTTTCTCTTCCACTGTCGCGCAATCGAAATCCGAAATCAGTGCCAGTCCGGCTCGGACAAATCGATTCTACTTCTTTGGCTCTTTTTCTTTTGGAGCCGGAGCGCCACCCTTGGCCGCTGGTGCGGGCGCGCCCTTCACCGCCGGTGCCCCCTTCGCGCCAGCAGCCGGCGCCGCGGCTTCGCCTTCTTCCTTCTTGGCCGTGATCACTTCCGGACCTGCTGCCGCGGCCGCTTCGGCTTCCGCTGTGACCGGTTCCTCCTCAATCACCGGCGCCATTACTGAGAATGCCGTGAGATCAGGTTGAACTTTTGCGGTTACGCCCGACGGAAGTTTGATGTCACGAACGTGAATCGCATCCCCGATGTTGAGCGCCGATACATCCACCGTAACTTTGTCTGGCAGATCGCGTGGCAAGCACTCGATCGGCAGCGCGCGTAAATTCTGATCGAGCAGACCGCCGAAATTCTTCACACCATTCGGAACGCCCAACGGTTCCAGCGGCACATCGGCCTGAATTTTCTCGTCCATCGAAATCGCGTGAAAATCGACATGGAGAACATCGCCGCCTACCGGCGAGTGCTGGACTTCTTGCAAGAGCGCGGTGCGCGTCCCTTTGTGACCGGCGACTTCCAACTCCACCAGAATGTTTTCGCCCGAGGCATGGCTGAGCATGGCATTAATGTCGCGTGCGGAAACCTGGAGCGGTTGGGACTTTTCTTTTCCGCCGTAAACAACGGCCGGAACAATGCCGCGCGTTTTCAATCGGCGCGCAGCCGAACGTCCAGTCGCCGTCCGCGGTTCTGCCTTGAGTTTAACTTGCTTTGCCATTTTCGTTACTTGTCGATCTTAAACAGCGACGAAACCGACTCATCGTTATGGATCCGTTTCATCCCCTCGCCGAGTAGCTCGGAAACGCAGAGCACGGTGGTTTTAAATCCTTCCACCGGGCGAACCGGCGTGCTGTTGGTCGTTATTAATTCCTCAATTTTGGACTTTTGCAACCGAGGGATGGCGACATCGACCAGGACCGCATGCGAGACGCCAGCGTAGATTTTCTTCGCCCCGCGCCTTTTCAAAAGCTCTGCCGCCGAGGTGAGCGTTCCGGCCGTCTCGGTCAGATCGTCCACCAGCAGTACATCGTGATCCTTGACTTCACCGATGAGGTAGAGCGCTTCGGTTTCAGTCGCGCTTTTTCGTTCCTTCGCCACGATGGCGAGGTTCGCGCCAAGCGCTTCCGCATAGGCCGAGGCCATTTTCAAACCGCCAATGTCGGGTGAAACCACGACGGTCTTGCCGGTGAGCATTTGCCGAAGGTACTTAATTAGTACCGGCAATGAATAAAGGTGGTCGACCGGGATGTCGAAAAAGCCCTGCACCTGCTGGGCGTGCAGGTCCATCGTCAACACGCGATTGACCCCGGCCGCACACAGCAGGTTCGCGATCAGCTTCGCAGTGATCGGAACCCGCGGTTTATCTTTGCGGTCCTGACGCGCGTAACCAAAAAACGGGATGACGGCGGTGATCCGATCAGCGCTGGCGCGACGCGCGGCATCTACCATGATGAGCAGCTCCATCAAATGTTCATTGCTCGGCGGTGACGTGGGTTGAATAAGAAAAACGTCACGGCCGCGCACGTTCTCCTCGATCATCACGTAAGTCTCGCCGTCAGGGAAAGAGCTGATCGTGGCCTGGCCGAGCGGGACGCCGATATATTTGCAAATGCGCTCGGCCAGCTCGCGGTTGGCGGTGCCGCTGAAGACTTTCATTTCTGGTTGGAGCGCGAACATGAGGGGCTAAATTAGGCGTGCGAACTCAATATTGGCAATGAACAACTTGCCAGACGCCGTCTCTTTCGCGAATGGTACTCGCCTCCATGAACGCTGACACGATTCGTATCGACCGACCCGCGACAAATTCGCGATTGTTCGCGCACACCCGCTGGGACGCAGTCCCCGCGGCGGCCGGGCTTTTCCATCTCGCCTATTTTCTCGGTCTCTTCTTCTTGTACCCGCACGCGCCGCTCTGGGTGATGCTGATCCTGGGATTCATCTACTCGCTGATGGTGAACGCGAACATCAACGGCGTCGGCCACAACTTCATTCATAATCCATTCTTTCGTTCCAAAATCCTGAACCGCCTGTTCGGAGTCACTCAGTCCGTCGCCTGCTGTTTCTCGCAGACCTACTACAACGCCGTTCACATGCAGCATCACAAAGGCAACGCCGACCGACCGGATGAAAAGGGCGCAACGATCGATTGGATCTCGATCTATAAACACGGTCACGATGGCGAAGCGGAAAACCCGTGGGGCTACGTGTTCTTGAGTTTTTTCCGCGACGACGTCGGCGCAATCAAACGAGAACTCCGCAAACGCGGCAACGGCGATTTATTTTGGGGCAACATCGAGCTGGCCGCGTTCGCGACCACGCTGCTGATCATGTTTCTGTTCAACTGGCGTTACGTGATTTTTTATTTTCTGCCGTTTTTCTACCTCGGACACTGCTTCAGTTATTTGAACGGCTACTATCGCCACTACGGCGCGAATCCGGACAAACCGATCGCCTGGGGGGTGAGCAGTTATGGCAAGATTTATAACTGGCTTTTTTTCTACAACGGCTATCACGCCGAACATCATTTCCGTCCAAAAGTGCATTGGACGAAAATGGAAAGCTTCCGCCAGAGCATCACCGAGCTGCAAAAAGAGGAAGGCGTGCGCACGATCAGGCGAGCGCACATGCTCGGATTTTTGGATCCGAACTTGTCCAAACGCCGGCTAACGCATCAACAGCCGAGCACGGCGGATAACGCGGTTCCGAATTAGATTAACAATTGTTCCCTAATTCTCGCTGGGCGAAGAAGTTTAACGTGCGCGAAGCTCCAGCTACGCTGAAATAATTCTCCGGATGGAAAAAGCTGATTTTGCGGGACGCGTTGCGGTCATCACCGGTGCATGGCGGGGACTCGGACGCGCGGCCGCCGCGCGGCTGCACGAGCGCGGCGCCTCGGTCGCTGTCAACGTTCGCAATTCGGAACGCGCTGAGACGCTGGCGAAGGAAATCGGTGAGCGCGCCTTCGCCGTGCCGGGCGACGTTGCGGCGGAAGGCATCCCGGACGAAATCGCTCGTCGCACGCTCGAGCGTTTCGGACGGATCGACATCCTAGTCAACAACGCGGCGCTTCCGCTGTCGACGCGCTTCCCGGATCTTAGCGCCGAGGAATGGCGTAAGGCAATCGAGGTCAACCTGACCGCGCCTTTTTTGATGACAAAAGCCGTGCTTCCGGCAATGCGCGCTCAAAAGTACGGTCGCATCATTAATGTCTCCTCCTCGGCCGGTCGGATGGTTAGTACACTTGGCGGCGCGCATTACACCGCATCAAAGGCCGGACTCCTGGGACTGACGCGCGCAGCCGCGAAGGAGCTTGGCAAGTTCGGCATCACTGTGAATGCCGTTTGTCCCGGCATGATCGACACCGAGCTGACGCGCGAACACGCCTCGGACGAGTTGCTCGAACGTCTGGCCGAGAACTATCCCGTGCCGCGCCTCGGTACCGCTCTCGAAGTTGCCGATTTGATTTGCTTCGCCACCTCCGAGGCCGCCGGCTACATCACCGGCGCATCGCTCGACATTAACGGCGGCGACTTGATGATGTGACCCTTGTCGTTCGCCAACGCACTCAGTGATCGCGTTTCAGCTATTTTACAAAACTCGCGCGCAGCTTTTCTTTCTTCGCTTCGCAATCTTCCTGCAAGCGTCGAATTTCAGATGCCAGCTGCTTCTCGAGCGATTCCATTTCTTCGAATTTTCCGGCGCTTTGCGCAGTGCGAATTTGATCCTTGAGAAACAATTCTTTCTCCGCGATCCGCGCTTTGAAGGTTGAATCGACGTCGGCGAGCCGCTTTTTCTGGTCGTCGCTCAGAGTAACGATCGGCTGATTTTTCGCGAGTCGCTCCATCGCCAGCTCGTAAGCCGATTTCATCGAAATTCTTTCTCTTCCTCTCAGTCTTACTCTTGCTCCTGCGCGCAATTGAATCAATCGTAAGATCGGCCCGCTCCACGCCAAGGCAGCCGATTGAAACAATCAGCTGGGTCGCCCACCTCCTTCCGTTTGCACTTAATATCAGTTCGCGGCATTTGTGTTGAAGGAGCTGCCCACCGAAGGCGGGTCCGGCGACAATGAACATCCGGCTTCTCAGCATCGATTTCGACGGCACCCTGGTCTCGCGCGTGAGCGAACCGGTCCTGGACGCGCGCTGCATGGAATTGATCCGCGATTTGCAAAGCGGAGGCGTTCTTTTCTCGATTAACACCGGCCGTTCGGTCGATCTGCTCGAATCCGGTCTGACCGATTTCGAATTTCCGGTACGTCCCGATTTTATTTTAACGACCGAACGCGAAGTTTTCCGCCCGGGCAACAACGGCGAAAAATGGGAACCGTTCGGCGATTGGAACGAGCGCTGCGCCCGTGACCACGCCGAGTTGTTTTCGTCCGCCCAATCAATCATGGCCGAAGTCGTAGATTTCGTGACCCGGAAGACCAAAGCCCAGCTGATTTATCACTCCCAGGGACTGGAAGGCTTGCGGGCGGAGAGTGACCAGGAAATGGACCGCATCGTTGAATTCATCGAAGGGGCGCGCGCGAAAGAGCCGAAGTTCAATTATCAGCGCAACACGATTTATCTTCGATTTTGTCACGCCGATTATCACAAAGGCGCAGCGTTGGCGGAGCTGGCGCGTTTGATCGACATTCCGCGCGAGAACATTTTCGCGGCGGGCGATCATCACAACGACATCTCGATGCTCGACGGCCAGGTCGCGGCCATGCCGGCGTGTCCGGCAAACGCGATTGAAGAAGTAAAAGCAGCGGTGCGCGATGCAGGCGGCTATGTCGCCCAGCGCCAACACGGCGCCGGGGTGCGCGAAGCGTTGCAGTTTTTTGTCAACGGCAAATCGAACTGAGGTTGTTCGTTTTCATCACAGCCAAGGCGATCGGCGCGTCGGCCTCGATTTTACCGGCAAAGCGATTCGTCATGTAAGTGAGCAGCAAGACCCAGAACGAAAGCGCCAGGCTGAACAGCGGAAATTGCAGCACCAGCGGCAATGAATAGATGATCGCCATCAAGGGTATCCAGACCGCCCAGGTCGCGAGCAACGTCGGAAAAATTTTGTCGCGATAATGCGGCCAGGTGAAGAGGTCGCGGAGCGGCTGCATGGAAATTCCGCTGTTCTTCCATTCGTAAGTAAGGACACCGAATGGCGCCGCAAAAAATACGTTGTAGCCAAACTGATCGATACAGATTTTCCCGAGGACGACGGGAAGCGTCACGACGTCGCCTAACCAATGCGCTTCCGCACGGTAGAGTAGATCGACAAGCGATCCGTCGAAACCCCAAACTGGGATCGTAAAAGCGAGGTTGCGAAGATTCGCGCGCTGCGGGCGGCAGCGTTGAAAGAAAAGGATCAGAAAAATTTCCGGAAGTAACGCGCCGGCAAGAATGGAAGCGCCAATGACAAACAATAATCCGTGCGCGCGTTTGAATTCAGCCAGGTTGCGCAGCGCATCGGCGACTGAGGAGTTTGTGTAAAAAGCCACGGCCAGCGCGAGCATGATCGCCTGAATGATGAGCGCCGGTTTAGCGTTCGCCCGCGCCGCTTCCCATCCAATCATGAGCGGCGTTCGCGATTTCTGCATCGCCGCGGAGTTTGTCAATTCAGAACAGGACCCAAATCACCACTTCACGCTTGCGTTTGGACCCGCGCCAGCGCCCGGTTGGAGACGGCTTTCCTCCGTGCTTTTTGTTTCTCCCGGAACCGGATTGCCACTGGCAGTTGTCGAGCTAGTCGACGCGCAACCGCTGAACCCGCAAAGGGCGGCGATTAGAATGGCCAACATCAAAAGGTATTTCATTCGCCCCGAAACCTAATCAGCCCCGCGCTTTTCTCCACAAAAAATCGCGACCGCAGTTCGATTGCTGACGGCGAGGCAACGCCGTAAATTTGCGCCGTGACCACGAGCCCGACGATCGACATCAAATCGCTTCAGCTTGGCGAACTGGAAGACAAAGTTCGCGAGCTCGGCCAGCCGCTTTATCGAGCGCGCCAAATCGCAGACTGGCTCTACCAAAAGCGCGTCCAATCGTTCGACGAAATGACCGACTTGCCGCAAGGGCTTCGAAACCGGCTCGCCGAGCAGTTCGACTTCAGCAAGATCGACATCGTGCGCGTGCTCGGCTCCCACGACACAACGCGCAAGTTTCTGGTTCGATTGGCTGACGACAGTTTGATCGAGACCGTTTTGATTCCGGCGTCGCCGGCACTTTACGGGTCGCGCTCGGACCGGAGGACACTTTGCGTTTCGACCCAGGTCGGTTGCGCCTACGGCTGCAAATTTTGCGCGAGCGGTCTGGAAGGATTCAGTCGCAACCTGAAGCCGAACGAGATTGTCGATCAAATCATTGCGGTCGAGCGCGAGAGCGGCGAAAAGATCGACAACATTGTGTTCATGGGAATGGGCGAACCGCTGGCAAACCTCGACAACGTGATGCGCGCAATCCGAATCATCAATGCGCCATGGGGTCTCGGGATCGGCGCGAGGCGCATCACCCTTTCCACCAGCGGACTCGCGCCGCAGATCCGCAAATTGGCCGATGAGCCTCTCCAAATCCGGCTCGCTATTTCATTACACGGCGCAACGGATGACGTGCGCAATCAAATCATGCCGATCAATCGCCGTTATAATATAGAGACCCTGCTTGCAGCCTGCGATTACTACACGTCGCGGAAGAAGCAGCGACTGACTTTCGAATACATTTTAATCGCGGGCGTAAACGATTCAGACGAGCAAGCACGACTTCTCGCCAGTCACGCCAAGCGGCTTTCGGCCAAAGTGAATCTGATTCCGTACAACACCGTGCACGGCCTGCCCTGGTCGCGACCGTCGGAAGATCGACAGGAAAAATTCTTGTCGATCCTACGGGAGCGCGGAATTGCGGCGACGTTACGCCGGGAGAAAGGCCACGATATCGACGCGGCCTGCGGCCAATTGCGTCTCCAAACCAAGCGCGAGTTGCAGACAGCAAATTCGTAAATCGCGGAAATTTTTTGCGCACCCGGCCAAGCTGGCGTTTAGTCCAATCATGTCCAACTTCGAGGGCGAACGGGAAGGAATCTGGGACGAATACGATTGGGAGCGTTTCCTCCAGCAACAGGACCAACGGACGGAAAAATACATGGAGCTGCTGGAGAAGTACATCGACGACCCGCAGCGCGATGAAATTATCGCGCGGGAAATGGGTTGGACGCAGATTCTGGGAGACGGCGATTGGAGCGCCGAGGTTGACGCCCTCCTAGACGAAGATTGGCGTTTACAAGATCAGGAGACCCCGGACAGCGCTGAACAGCAGCTCAGCGAAACCTTTGAGGACCATATTCTGTATCGTGCGGCCTTCGCCTTGACCGTTTGGATCGACAAACTCTTCGACCAAAACGCTTCCCTCCAAAACGAACCGGCGGCGATCAAGCTCGCGACCCACGCGGCGCTGGCGAGCGCGAAATTGGCGGCAGCGTTGAGTGACGATGACGTGGACGAGCTCGGCATGACGATCGCCTACCTAAAACGCGCCCTGAAAGCGATCACGGTTTCGTTGGATTCAGCGTCCAAATTGCTCTCCGAGAAGCTGATCGGGGGCCGGCAGTATTCCGTTCTGCAGCAACGCCTTTTTCAGGTGCGTGATGGCATCATTACGCTGATGGGGGAATATCGCGGCGAATGGCGCCGCCGCTTCGGCTCCGAAGGCTTTCGGGGTTGAATGAAATAGCCGGCAGTTCCGTCGAAATATGCAAACGGAAACGACTCCGGCTCAAGCCGATGTGTCGGAACTGGACTTGGTGAGACAATGTCAAGCCGGCCAAACCGAGGCATTCGACCAGCTGGTAACCCGCTACCGGACAAGGGTATTCGCTATGATTTATAACATGGTCCATAACGAACAGGACGCTTGGGACCTGGCGCAGGAGAGCTTTATCAAAGCCTGGAAATCGATCGGGCGCTTCCGCGGGAAGTCATCGTTTTATACCTGGATTTATCGCATCGTCATGAACGTGACCATCGATTGGCTGCGCAAACGGCAAATCAAAGCCGGCGGGGCCGAGTTCGATGACGCGATTCAGTTGAAAGAGATTGACCCAGCCTCGAAGACCGTGCCGAGAGCAGACCCGCTCCCTCACCAGCGAATGGAACAACACGAGATTCGGGCCCGGATCAACCACGCCATCTCGCAGCTCTCCCCTGAGCACCGCGCAGTAATTTTGATGAAAGAAATCGAAGAAATGCAGTATCACGAGATCGCCCAAAGCCTTGGCTGTTCCATCGGCACGGTGATGTCGCGCCTGTTTTATGCCCGTAAGAAGTTGCAGAATTCCCTGAGGGACGTTTATGAAAACGTTTGAAGAAAAATGGACTGCCTGGCTCGATGGACAATTGAGCGGCAAAGAATTGGCTGAATTCGAATCGTCGCTACCGGATTTGGCGGCGGCCGAGGTCGAAAAACGCGATGCGCAAAAGCTCGGCGCCTTTTTGAAGGAACAACTTACTACTCAAGCAATGAGTAATGAGGAATTCTTCAGTCATCAATTACACGAATGGATCGCGCGTGAAAGCCCAGCTCGACATCGTTCAACATCGACATGGTGGACGATTCCGCGCCTGGTTTGGTCCGGGGCAACCGCGCTTGCACTGTTTGTCATCACTACGGTTGTGCTCATGAGTCAGCATCAGCCGGGTGAGCAGTCGGAATACCTCACCCAAATCTTGCAGTCGCGGGTGGACCCAGCGGCCAATCCGAACGCCACCATCTCGATTTTCGAAAGCAAAACCGACAACAAGGTCACCGTCCTGTGGACCGAGGGGTTGCAATCGCTGCCGGCCGACTACGCAGCAAAGTAAATCGACAATGCAGCTGAGGCCTTTGCTTCTCGCCGCCTTCCTGGTGTTGGCGTTAAGCGCGGTTTTGGCTGATGCGGCCCAGGCAGTTTGGAGTGGCCTGGTCATTGCGGAAAACGTTCCCCAACCCGCACCGATTCCCCCGGAGCTGACCGGGCTTGAGCAAACGTTAAAAGATCTTTTCGGTTACAATCAGTTCGAGGTCATTGGTCAGTCGAACAAGACGCTCAAGACCGGCCAGGAAGATTGGCTCGCGAACAGCAAATATTTCGGGCTGCATGTCGATGCTCGCGGCGAAAATGATTCCGGTTACTCATTGAATCTCAAGCTTTACAAGGAAAGCGATGTCCTGCTCGAGACGGACGCGAACCTCAGCAAAAGCAGCCCGCTCGTCATCAAGGGGCCGCAGGTCGGCAGCGGACAGTTGTTGCTCGTATTGGTCGTAAAGGACGACGAGCAGGCCCATCGCCGCCGTCATGCGGAGCCAGCCAACCCGATCACGACTGCGTGGCAGCGTCTGCGTCGCGCCATTCACAACGCGCTCCCGTAATCCTTACCGCGTCCGCATCACGGGTGCAGCTGGCGGTTGAACCGCTACTTGATTTCGGTTAAGGGCAGCAATGCGCGTTCTGGTGGCCTCGACCGTTTTGTTTGCGCTCCTGACGACAATGGATGCAGAAAACCCGTACGAATTCGCGAACACGCCCGGTAAATTGCCAAAGCAAGTTGTTCCGCTCGAATATTCGGTTCGAATCGTTCCGGATCTCGCCAAACTTACTTTCACCGGTAGCGAAAGAATCAAGCTCAAGGCGGCCGCGCCGACTCGCGAGCTCGTGCTCAATTCGGCCGAACTGGAAATTGCGAAAGCTTCGGTCGATGGAATTCACTTATCGCCAGACGCGATCAAGCTCGATCCAAACAACGAGCTGCTGACGATCGCTCTGCCTAACGAATTACCGGCCGGCGAGCACACAATTGCGCTCGAGTTCAGTGGAAAGATTACTCCAAAAGGCCGCGGCCTTTATTACATGCCCTACCAGGAGCAAGGCACCGGCGCAAAAAAAGTCGCGCTCGGCACCCAATTCGAACCAAGCGATGCCCGCCGGTTTTTTCCGTGCTGGGACGAACCGAGTTTTCGCGCCCGTTTCCAACTCACGGCCGTGGTCCCGGGAAATTGGCTGGCGGTTTCAAACATGCCAATCGAATCGGAACGCAAGATCGATCCGCCTTCACCAAACGCCAGTCCGGCTCGGACTTCCGGCGCGACAAGCATCGGCAAGGAAGTGCGTTTTCAAGCAACGCCGTCGATATCGAGTTACTTGAACGTGTTCGTCGCGGGCGAGCTCGATCTTATCGAAACGAAAGCCGCCGGGACGCAAATCCGGCTGATTGCGACCAAGGGAAAAACGGAATGGGGCCGATATGCGCTCGAGAGCACGGCGCAGATCCTCCAGTACTACAACGATTACTTTGGCGTTTCCTATCCGCTTCCGAAGTTAGATCAGATCGCCATTCCGGGCGGTTTCGGCGGCGCGATGGAAAATTGGGGCGGCATCACTTACTACGAATCGGCACTTCTATTCGATCCGAAGAAATCGTCCGCGGCGACGCGCCAACGCATTTACGAAGTGATCGCACACGAAACGGCGCACCAATGGTTCGGCGATCTCGTGACCATGGCCTGGTGGGACAATCTTTGGTTAAACGAAGGATTCGCCTCCTGGATGGGCAGCAAATGTAGCGCGCATTTCAATCCCGATTGGGAAGTTTGGCTGGCCAGAAATATTCAGCGCGACCCAACGCGTCGCACCGGAATTGCCAAGGAAGTCGCGATGGAAGGCGACGCAAGATCGACAACGCATGCCATCCAACAGCCCGTCGCCAATGAGTCCGACGCCAACAGCGCGTTTGACGACATCACTTATCGAAAAGGACAAAGTTTTTTGCGGATGCTGGAAAGTTTCCTTGGTGAGGCCGCGTTTCGCGACGGCATTCGGCGCTACATCGCGGCGCACAAATATTCAAACTCGACCACGGCGGACTTGTGGAACGCTTTGAGCGAAGCTTCGGGCAAACCGGTCGGCGAAATCGCCGCGGCTTGGACCGAACAGCCGGGGTTTCCGGTTGTAATAATGAAGCGCGACGGCGAAAAGATTTCCCTGAGCCAGGAGCGGTTCACTATCAATTTCCCGAACGCGCCGGCGCTGGAATGGAAGATTCCCCTCACCTACTTCGTCATTGGCGACAACAAGATTGAAGGCCGGTTAATGAGCGGCAAGATCGAGAATCTGCCAAACGTTGCGACTGGTCACGTGATCAAGTTGAACGCGAACGGCGCGGGAAATTATCGCGTCCAGTATGACGAATCGTCCTGGAAAGCGCTGCTTGGTGCGCTGCCGAAGTTAAGTCTGGAAGATCGCGTCAATTTGCTGAGCGATTCGTGGGCTCTAGTACAGGCGAACCGGGCCGATGCTTCACTCTATTTAGAGCTAATCGGGAAATTGCCGCGCAGTCATGAGCTGGCCGAGCGCGATCAGATTGTTAACGCCTTTGATTACATTAACCGATTACTGCTCGGCGATCCGGTCCGCGAAAAATTTCAGGCCTACGCATGCTCGATCTTGCGACCTACGTTCGACGAACTTGGTTGGGAGCCAAAGAAAAACGAAATTTCTCGCGATTCACTCCTCCGCGCGAGCTTGATCGTAGCGCTCGGCGATTTGAATGATCAGGAAATAATCGCCGATTGTAAGAGACGTTTTGAGAAGTTCGTTGTCGATCCGGCGTCGCTCGCGCCCGATCTACGCGCGTCGGTTTGCTTTGTGGTTGGACAAAACAGTGACGAAGCGACTTGGAACAAGCTGCACGAGCTTGGACTGAAGACGACCAGCATCGAAGAGAAGCAAAATTATTACGATGCCTTAGCCGCCGCGCGCGATCCGAAGCTCGCCACAAAAGCGCTCCAAATCTCTTTGACCGACGAATTGCCGACCAGCCGCGCGCTTCACCTGGTCGGTAAAGTCGCGCGATACAATGAACATCCCGATCTCGCCTGGGATTTTGCCAAGACGAACATGAAGGCTCTCCTCGAAAAAACCGACGCACTCGGGGCCAATACTTTCGCGCCGAGCTTGTTTGTTTTCTTTTCCGAAAAACCGCGCGCAGATGAATTGGAAACCTACGCGAAATCGAATTTGCCGGCCACGAGCGCCAAAGAAGTCGCCAAAGCGGTCGACGAAGTTGAGTTCCGCGCCGAATTCAAACAGCGCCTCGCGCCGCAATTGAATAAGTGGATCGAGCAGCGCGGCATTGTATCCCGTCGCTGAGGCATGACACTACTATGTTCCCCCTCTCCTCCTCGCTCGAGGAGAGGGCAAAGATGAGAAGTCGATTCTATTTCGCAACCGCAAGCAATCTCTCGCCTTAATCCTCTCAACGCTGCGCCCGATCGCGATCCGGCGGAGGCGATCGGCTGATCCATTATAGATTCGATTGGGACTGATCTTGTTCGGGAGTGATCAAGAGCCGCATCGGAATCATGGATGATTCGTGAAATCCGTGGCGCCGGAAAAACTCCTGGGCCACGTTTTCCGGCCGGTCGGTCAACAAAGTGATCCGGAGAAAATTTTTCTGGCGCGCGAACTCGATTGCGTGATTGAGCAACTTCGCACCGTATCCGTGGCCCTGGTATTGTTTATGGACCACCAAATCTTCCAGTAAAACTACAAAACCGCCCTCCGCGGTGCTGATCGTGAAGAGCAGGTTGATCATGCCCACAATCACGCCGTCGCGGCGCAGCACGAACACGCGCCCGCGGCTCGGTTGTTCGAAAATCAATCGCAAGCCACGCAGCTGTTTCTCCTTGTCCGGGCGAAAATCGCTCTCCTGCGCGAACAGTCCTCCGAGCATCTCGGACAACTCGTCCAAATCCGCCTCGGTAGCCGGCTCAATGACGACTTTCTCGCTCACCGTTTGCATTGCTTATTCCAGAAATTAAGCAGGCTGGCAATCCGCGAATCGAAGATCGACATCCGGTGCCCGACTAAATTGACAATGCCCTGCCCCATCCTAGTGTAACCGCTCCCAATTCGCGCCGAGCTTATTTTTCGGCCCTATGAAACGCACTTTTCAGCCATCCAAGCGAACACGCAAGCGCCAGCACGGGTTTCGGGCGCGGATGCGGACAAAGGGTGGACGCGCCACACTCGCGCGGCGTCGCCAGCGCGGACGCAAACGTTTGTTGCCGAAAGGCGTCGATCGCCACTTCGCGCGCCACACTCAGGCTTGAGCCTGCGCGGCGAATCAATTTCAGAAGCGCCAGTCCGGCTCGGACCTTTTGTAGCAATCGGAAATCGGCAATCTACAATTTATACTTGCAGCGGCACCGTTAGCTCAATTGGCAGAGCAGCTGACTCTTAATCAGCGGGTTATAGGTTCAAGTCCTATACGGTGCACTTTTTCCGTCCACAGATTTTCAGAGTCCTAATGCCTCGCAGATTTTTTTTGGACAGAATTAACAGAATTCGGAGGAATGAACGCCCGACGTAAACTTTCTCTTTTGGAAATGATTTTTAGTTCGGGTTTCGCAAAAATCGGGCTAATCCTGTCTAGCCGATCCTCTGATAATCTGCGTAAATCTGCGTAATCTGTGGACCGATGAAGGTTTCAGTCGTCATTCCTGTTTTTAATGAGCGCGGCACGATCGAGCAGATCGTGAACGCAGTGCGTGCGGCGCCGGTGGAAAACATTGAAATCATCGTCGTGGACGACGCTTCAACCGACGGCACTCAGGACGTGCTGAAAGACAAAATTTCGACGATGGCCGATC
>QHPY01000003.1 GCA_003219215.1 Verrucomicrobiota bacterium
ATCTCGCCCGGGGCGGTAGCTACAGAACTTCCGGAAGCCAGTTCGGATGAAGCGACCAGAAAGAATTTGCGCGAATTTTACAAATCGGTCCTGGCTATTCCGGCCGAGTCAATCGCGAAGGCGATCGCCTACGCAATCGAACAACCGGCGGATGTGGAAATTGACGAAATCGTTATCCGGCCCACTGCCCAGGATTTCTGAGTTACCCGTGACCATGAATATGATCCCAACCATCAAACGCATCGTAACGCGCTGGACGCTTCCTGCGCTCATGTTGATCGCAGGCGGATTCGTCTGCGACGGACTAACAGAAATCGGACATCATGCCTTTCTCATCCTAGGAGGTATTGCGCTCGGCATCGGAATTGGAAGGGAGAGCGTCTGCGCTGACGGGCGACGCGGAGAATCGATTCAGGGAGAAGCCACGACATGAAGGCATCCCATGTTTTACCTTTTCTTTGTGGAGGTGCGCTGATGCTCGCTTTGAGCAGACTCGGCGGCTCCGATGGAAAACTCCCACATCACGTTTACGAACTTCGCCTATATCACGTGAAGGAAGGCAAGATTGACGCGCTCAAAGCGCGCTTTGGAAATCATACCGACTCGATCTTCAAGAGACACAACATGAAGAGCATTGGTTATTGGTCGCCTGAAGATGCGCCAGGTTCACAAAACCTTTTTGTTTACATTTTAGAGCACCCGAGCCGCCAGGACGCGGAAGAGAATTGGGCCGCTTTCCAAGCGGACGCGGAATGGCAAAAGGTGAAGGCGGAATCCGAAGCGAACGGTCCGTTGGTGGACCATGTCGACCGATACTTCATGGACCCGACGAGCTTTTCAACCCTCCAATAAAGGAGCTTACATGAACGACAAACGAGTTTTCCTAACTAAACATTCGCCCGAGTATTGGCGCGTCACGCTCAATCATCCGCCTCTAAATATCTTCGGACCGAAAACGATTCCGCAGTTGAGCGAGATCATCACCGCGATCGAAACCGACAAGGATCTCAAAGTTGTCGTCTTCGACAGCGCGATCGACGGGTTTTTCATGACTCACTACGATTTCCTCGCGAAAATCGAAGAGACAACCAGTCTGCCACCGGGACCGACAGGTTTGCAGCCCCTCCCGGATATGCTCGTGCGCCTGAGCCGGGCCTCGGCCGTGTCGATTGCGTCAATCCGAGGACGCGCCACTGGCGTCGGAAGCGAACTCGCTCTGGCCTGCGACATGCGTTTCGCCAGCCGCGAAAAGGCGATCCTGTCGCACTTTGAAGTCGGGGCCGGAATCGTCCCTGGAGGCGGGCCGATGGCGCGACTGCCGCGTTTGATGGGACGAGGACGTGCGCTGGAAGTGTTTCTCGGCGCCGACGACATCCCGGGCGACCTGGCCGAACGCTACGGATACGTTAACCGATCCTTGCCGGATGCTGAGCTGGACGAGTTTGTCGAAGCGTTAGCAAACCGAATCGCGTCGTTCGACAAGCGGGCAATCAGCGAGACCAAGCGATTCGTGAACGTGGCCAGTTTGCCGCCTGACTACGAGATCGCACCGGAGTGGGATGTGTGTCTGGCGTCGATCATGCGGCCGGCCGCGCAAAAAAGGATCGGATTGTTACTGGAGAGAGGCTTTCACAAACCGGGAGATGTAGAAACGCGCCTTGGGCACCATGTCGGCCAGCTCGGTTCTGTTAACGATCAGGCGCAAAACCATCAAATTGAAAGGAAATAAATATGTCCGAAGAAATCGGATATAATCGCCGGCGCTTTTTGGGAGGCGCCGCGCTGACGTTGGCGGCAGCCACACTGCCGGTTTCTGCGAAAGGTGTAACGCCTCTTAAACAAAGATCCAAGAACGCAACAAACAACTTCATCACCGTCGGGAGCGAAAACAGTAAATCCATTGATCTTTATTATGAAGACCTCGGCGCTGGACAACCGGTGGTTTTAATTCATGGATGGCCGCTAAATGGGGCCTCGTGGGAAAAACAAACGGCGGCCCTGCTCGCGGCTGGGCGCCGAGTAATCACCTACGACCGACGCGGTTTCGGCAGCTCAAGCAAACCTTCGACCGGCTATGATTACGATACCTTTGCCGCCGATCTCAACGCGCTACTCACGACACTTGATCTCCAGAAGGTAGATCTCGTCGGATTCTCCATGGGTACCGGTGAGGTCACTCGCTACGTAGGCAAATACGGTTCCGCTCGCGTTCGCAAGGCCGTGCTAATCGGAACATTGGGACCGTACCTCGTGAAAACCGCAGATAATCCAGAAGGTGTGGAGGCGAGTGTCTTCGAGAAAATAAAGGCCGCGATTAAGGCGGACAGGCCAGCCTTCCTTCTCGATTTCTTGCATAACTTCTACAACTACGATGCCACTGCAGGAAAGATCGTTAGCGAAAGAGTGGTCGAGGCCAACTGGAACCTCGCAGTTCAGGCTTCTGCAATAGGAACATTGAAGTGCGTTGACTCTTGGATCGAAGACTTCCGCAAGGACATTCTCCGCAACGACGTGCCGACGCTGATCGTCCACGGCGATGCAGATCGCATTCTGCCGCCAGACGCCACGTCTCGAAGACAAGCCAAGATGATCAAGAACGTCAAGTTCGTCGAATTACCAGGTGGCCCGCATGGCGTGCTGTGGACGCATGCCGATCAGGTGAATAATGAGCTGCTTTCATTTCTAAAATGAAACAACAACGCGATTAGCCATGTCACACCACGCTTCAGGCCCCAACTTTGGATTTCCGCGCGGCGATGCCCGCCTGGACATGACCGATCTCTACGCGTTTACCAAACCCGGAGACCCCGACAAATCAATAATGATCCTCAATGTGCATCCCTCTTTCAGATTGGACTCGCCAAAGCCGACAACGCCTGAGCCTTTCAAACCAGGTGCGATGTACGAGATTAAGATCGACACGAACGGTGACGCCGTTGCGGATATTTGTTACAGCGCGCAGTTCGCATTTTCCGAGAATGGAAAGCAGACTGCGACAGTTCGTCGTACGCTGGGCGCGCAAGCCGTCGGAATGGGTGACAACGGCGAAGTCCTCGTCGAGAACGCGCCAGTCTCAGTCGAGCACGAAGCTCTGGTAACGAAAGCCGGCGACTTCCGTTTTTTCTTCGGTTGGCGCAGTGATCCTTTCTTTTTCGACGTGAACGGCAATTTCAATCACATGCAGTTTACCGGCGACGATTTCTTCAAAGACAAAAATGTTTGCAGCACTGTGATCGAACTTCCCAACTCAGAACTCGGGACTAGCAAGGTCGGAATTTGGGCTCGCACAATGGATAAGACTGCCGACGGTTGGATCCAGGCGGATCGAGGTGGAAGACCATTGCAGGCGGTCTTCCTGCCGGGGGAAAAGAAAGAGGATTACCTTCTCGGTGAGCCAGCAAATGACGATCGCTTCATTGGTGTGTTCGCACACGAATTGGAACACTCGGGCGGCTATACGCCGAAGGACGCCAGGAACGTCGCGAGTACGTTGTTGCCGGACATTCTTTCCTACGATCCTCGCAAGCCGGTTTGCTACCCGCACAATGGCCGGACACTAACCGACGACGTTGCTGATCTTTTCTTCTCTTTGTACGCAAACAAAAACGTCACGGATAAGGTCGGCCCGCACGACGACTTGTTAAGCGAATTTCCGTACCTCGGACCGCCGCATCGGGACCGACTCACGCAAACATTTAACTAGATGTCAAAAAGGTTCGGACCCCTCGTCTTCAAGGGCTCGACCCAGGAGAAATTGGCTTTCGGGATCTTCCGCTTCGGCTAAAGAAAAGCCTAAAATGACAAAAAGGTACCGGACCCCGTAGGCTCCGGGTAATTTCTGTATTACATTAATCCTTCTAACGAGTTTGCATCAGTTCGGCGCTTGGAGGACGCGATCGCTCTATTAGGCTCTGATGAACGAGGCGATCAGCGAGAGACGGTCACAGTGCTACATGTCCCGCCAGCAAATTGGCCGCAATCAGCCGCCAAAGTGGCGATTGCGAGCAAGGCGCGGTCAAATTAGGATTGACAAAAATGCTCTTTCCTGACGAAAATCATTCGCGTCGAAACATTTACGCAGCGGATGAAAACGCTCGCGAACCGAATCGAACGCCAACTCCAAATTGGCGCATGGAAGCACTGTGCGGTTTACGAGGACGAATTGAAACGTCTCTGGCCGCTGCATCAGCAAGATCGTGAAGCAAAGATCGGCCAGTTTGCAAAGGAATATGGATTTCGCATGCGATTTTACCGCAAAGGTCTGTGCGCCATCTTCGATAAATGGCCTCCACGGCGTCCCGCAGATCGATCAAGTGGAGGTTAAAATCGGAGCAACAAATACCTACATGGATGTTCGGTTGACGGCAGTCCTCCGAATTTTTGCTGCCGGATTATCAATCTGTGCATGTGGAAGCGGATTTGCGCGAGACGAAGAAGAGGCTTGGAACACATGCTCAACTCCCAAAACTCAATTCGTGTTACAAATTCCCGGCAGTCTTATTCACTCGACTGCGCCTACTGCGACGGGCTGCTCGTTTCAAACGCCGGATGGTGAATTTAACGTTGAAGCCGTCGCCCAACCCGATTCTGGCACAGAAGGAGAAACGCTTGAAAGTCGGATGCAGAAGGAAATCGATCTTCTTTCCGGAACGGTGAAGCATAAGAAAAAGGGCGACACCTGGTTTATTTTATCGGGTGTCACGCCGGATGGCACCGAGTATTATCGCAAACTCTTCATCAAGGACTCGCAGTGTGTGACGCTGCGCGTCACATATCCTCAAGCCCAGCATAAGAAATACGATAAATGGGTAGCGAGGATCGAGAAAACCTTCGTCCCATTTGCCGTGCCAGAGGAAAAGAGCGGCGACTAGCGGGCTTAACGGATTGAGTCTCGGCACTGACATGCGCAATCCTCGAAGCGATTAGGCCCACCATCTACGCCAGGCTCTAGCTACCGTGAATGATGTGAAGAAAGCCGGAAGCAAATACAGAATAACGAAGGGTCCAAAAAGGTCGAGCTGTGCGATCGCGTTCTGCTTTAAGGAGTAATCGGTGGACAGAGTTCCGGCCATATTCTCGGCCAATATGAAGATAAATGTGGCGACGCCAAGTGTCACAAGTCGTCGTGCCATTGGACGGTAGCGGTAAATGTAACCGACAATTGCTCCAAGACTGCCGCAAGCCAATATAGGGATAACTAGCATCGCAACCGGAGATCGTCGTTCACCGCTGGCTTGGTCTTAAAATGAGTCACTGGCGGTGAGTTCCGGCGATTTGACGTAAATTGGACATCTGCCTGGATGCGCTGCTGCGAAATGCACATAGAGGCCGACGCCTTTTGCTCTCCTCCTCTGGGGCGAATAATTCGCGCCGTCCTGACTTCAGGAGTAAAAGCGGAAAGGAAAATCAAATGAAAAAGTTACTATTGAGTATGGCCTTGGCAGTTGCGGCCCCGTTCGCGTGGGCACAGGTCTCGGAGACCACGACGACAACCACCACGACTGAGGCCGGAGGTACGATCACTACGTTCACACCCGGCACTTCGATTGTGCTCAGGGAAAGCAGCGGACCAAGAACTTATCGCTTCGGCAAGACAGTCACTTATGTGACCAAGAGCGGTAAGACCCTCGACGAGGACATGGTCAGAACGAGAATCAGAGTTGGCGTTCCCGTCCATGTGCATTACGTGGGCGAAGGTGATGCTATGCTCGTCGATCGAGTGACCCTCGACGAAGATTAAAAGCTAACTCTTGGTTTAACTGAGCAGCGCGCCTTTTCCATTCTGCCAATTGGTCGAGTGCAAAGGCGCGTTTTTGTGTACGCGCTGTCTCTGATGTATGACAAAAATCCTCGATTCGGCCAAAGTTTCATAGAATCATCTTCGCCGCCGGTTCGCATTAGCAAGATCGCAGTCTATCCCACATGAGGGATTGGCGATCGGCTCGCCGGTAGGATCACAGAATCCCACGCAAGCGTCGTGGCGAGCGACCGAAGTGCATCGTCAAGTTATAGCATGAAAACAATTAAATCTTCATTGATCGCGTTGTCGATCTTTGACGCAAACGCTTTTGCGCTGATCAGATCACCTTATCCGCACAAGACAACTGCACCGGATACCGTCGCTGTCATCACTGATCACAGGCAGGATTCGGTTCGCTCAACCAGTCGAGCCTCAAAGTAAACAACAACTACGGACACGGCGGTTCCGGCTTCACGCTTTCGTCGGTTGCGGATGTTTTCAGATCGCAACGGGACCGAGCGACAAGTCGTGAGCGCTACTGCCGGCAATCTGCAAACCACGCCCGCAAGGTTGACGCGTCGAGATCACACCGTTGCCAGCTTGGCATGCTGCGGATTTGCAAAGCCAACCACGAGTTCCTCAACGTGTAGAGCGTTTCCTGGTTATCGATCTCACCGGTCGCCACATGTTCCATTATCACGCGCATCGGATCGCGCAGCAGCGCGAGCATTTGCACACTGAAGCCGGCAAAGCCGAGCAAGAGCGCAGCGGTGGCCAGGAGTTTGTTTTTCCAAATATAATCAACGGTCGGCGCGAGCAGCACGCCGCATAACGGCGCGGTCGGCGTGATCAATCGCGCTCCCCACGAAGTGCCGCCTGCCCAGTTGAACAAGCGCGCAACCGTGAACACGTAGGCCGCGATGACGACCAGACAAATCAGCGCAAGAATCGGTTGTTTTCGCAAAAGAAGCCACGTCCCGGGAATGGCCAAGACCAAAATTGGCGAATAAACAAACGGCGAGCGCCCGGGACTGAAGAGAACACCTTCCAAATTCTTGAAGAACGGGCCGCCAAAACGCTCGCTCGCGTAACCGAAGTTCAAAATTGAACCGAACCGGATGTAGTTGAACCAACAAAGGAATGCTCCCGCCGCGATGACGATTAGCGCCGAGCCGATCGCAGCCCGCGGTTTTCTCCACGCGCTGACTGCCCAGACCGGCAACGCTAAAATGTTAGTGGGCCGAAATAAGATCGACACCGCGAGTGCCGTGCTGCTGGCGTACGGTTTGTCGTAGGCCATCAGACATAAGCCGGTGACGAGGAATGCCCCTGCCCCGACCTCGGAAAATAATCCGCGCGATTGGTACCACCAGTCCGAGCAAATCCCAATCAACAAAACCGTCGCGATCGCGGTGCGCCAATCGAAGTAACGCTTCAGCAAAAACAAAAGCGACGTCATTCCAATCGCTCCCCAAAGAGCATTGACGCGAAGCGCCCAGCTCGCCCCCGTTGCTGATGACGCAAGTTCACGGGCCCAGACATACGGCTGATCGTTCGGCTGCGCGGTCAACTTGTAGATCAGCGCGACACCGAAAATGTTTCCCGGAAAGTATTTCGTGTACAAATGGCCGTCCGGGCCACGCTCGCCGATGTTAACATGATCTTGCAGCCACTGAAGGTCGTCGATCGCCAAATGACCGTGTGTAGCCAGGGAAACGCCGCTAGCAAATACCGCCGCCTCATCCGACGTCTGTAGCTTTCCTCGTGCTGTTATTCCGTAGAACAACAGCAATGATACGAAGCAAATTGAACCGGCGACCAGATATTGGCGTGTAGTCATTCCCAATGGGCCACGGCGGCTCCGGTTTCACCCTTTCCTGGGGCTGCACAAAAGAAGCTTTCCGGCTTTCGACGCCGACAGCTCACGCCAGTTCCTGATTATTGTGACATGCATATTAATCGGTGCTAAAGAGCGCCATATTTGCCCTCAGTGTCAAAAGGTATCGAACGGGCGGCTTGGCCCAGGAAAACAGAGGTAGGAGGTCAGCGATCCGAGGTCAGACTTCGCCGAAAATCAGCGTAATAGGACAAAAAGGTCCGGACAATGTAGGCTTCGGATTGATTCGCCACTAAAAATGCAATGAAATTCCTCCGCGCACTCGGTAATCCGGCACGACTTGCAATGCGGTGTTGTCGATGGAAACCGGAAACTCAGCGCCAATTTCCGCGCTCCAGCGGCCGCGTGATGCAACGATCCGCGGACCGAGAAAGACTGAGGTAATGCCTGTGTCTTCAGCCGCTTTGCCCCGAAAGCGATCGACATCTTTGTATTCGCCCGTTACATCAAATTGCAGTCCGATGATGGTGTCGTGCCTTCGGATGAAATAATATCCGGGCCCGCCGCTCCAGCCCAGATCATTCGCAAAATGGTATTGATGCGTGCCGTCACCGCGCAAAGTGAACTGCACATTCGTTTCCAAAAAAATATTCTTGTAACGTAGCGACGTTTGTTCGCCGAAAATGCCGTCGAACGAACCGGTGCCGAGAGTCAGATCGTGACCATGAATTCCACTCAGTGGCGCGCCGGGAATATCAATTTCATGAAATTCTTCCTCGAGCCGGCTGCTGTCGCCGGTGGGAAATTTTAATCCAGTGAGTAAAACGGCCGAAAACGTGAAGTCCGGTTCATGTTCAATCGCGATCGGATTTTTGCCACCAACTTCAAACGTTCTGCGGGCTGGCGACGAATAGTGAAATGCAACCGTCTTTAGCAGGAGCGACGCGTCGCCGAGACCTGACTCAGTGCCACGATCGATCGCAAAACCTTCCGGCCTTTTGAATTCGCGATAGATCAGCGGAATGTTGAGCTGAAGAGCGAAACGATCGTTAATGATGTAGCCGGCGACGAGCTGCGTGATGGAACTGTTCTCGTACTGGCCGGTCGGATTTGCGACTTCGCGGCCATCTATTTGAACGGTAGCGAAGCGCGTGAATTGTTCGCCAACCGCGCCGTAGAATCCATTCCACCACGATTTCGAAGACTGCGATTCCATTCCTGACATCGCTTCGAGTTGCGGCGTGTAGCAGCCGCAGAGATCGCACGCATCGCTCGGCATCGCGACGACGGCGACAAAACTAACAAGTAAAAACAAACGTAAAGATTTCATTCAATCCTCCTGAAGAAGGGAGAAGCACCGCGACATAGCGCGACGATCCTCGAGTTGATAATGCGCGAGGCTGCGACACGTGGACACGCACGGCGCAAGCGACTCGATCGCTAACTCACCTGCGGGCGCGGCGGAGGGACTGGCGGCGAATATCCAATGTCAGAAGACGGAAAAACGCTCGCTGCGTATTCGAACGGCGCGAAAGGTGGCAGCAACCAAATCGGCCGTGCGAAGCAGATGATGTCGATCTTCAGCGTGGGCGACTGCACATCCGGCTTCTTTTCCGAGGCTTTGCCTTTGTTAACGATGTGGCAGAGCGAACACGGATGCGCGCCATCGAACGTTTGCAAGATTGCCTGACACACCGGCGCGCTCTTCGTGTACTCGATGAGCATCGTTGTCCAGGCGACTGATTGCAGCGTCATCCAATGTAACCCGATCGCGCAGCAAAGAGCGAGGATCGTGAGAGCGCGAGCAACGCAGTGGAACACGCTCGCGAGGCTAGCGACAGGCCGTTCGTACGTCAAACCACCAAGCTCAGGGTAAACCCAACCTCGGTGGACAAAGCTTCCATCTCAGCAGCGACCAATGGCCGCCAAACACGTGTTCGATGCCGGCGCCGACGGTGTAGCTCCTATCAAACTCTTGTTTGAAGTTGTAGAAACAGCTAAGGGCTACAGGCCAAGGATATTGGTAAGATAAGCTGGAATCGGTACTTGCAGGCAGTTTCCATCCCGCGAACTCGTAAGCGCAACAGCTTCACAGTAATACGACGAACTCTGCCAGGCCTTCACCTGCACGCTTTTCTTGTATCCTACTCAGAAATTTTATTACGCCATCATCAGAAATTTTCTTAGTTTCTATTGACCTTTTGCCCCGAATTTGGTTTCATCGGTGTCGGGTTTAGGACCAATCGGTTTCACCAAACGTGCGTAAGCGACTCAAAGAAGACGGCAGAATGAGAGCAAACCGCCAAAGCGTGGGACCGAGGTCGTAAACCCCCGGGTTCCTAGTTCCTTCAAAATCGCAAGCATGAAAAAAATTCTTCAAGCAACTGTTCCCTTAACGAGTCGAATAGCGCCAGCGCTTGGCGCCATTTTAATTTTAGTGGGCTTGCTGGCATCCAGCAAAGTTCACATGGCTCAGGTATCGACGAGCTCTCCCACGATCACTACGAATAAGAGTGATTATGCCCCGGGCGAAACCGTCGTGATGAGCGGTTCGGGTTGGATCCCGGGCCAGCCGGTGGCTCTGCACCTTGAAGAGTCCGATAATGATTTGCCGTGGGACTCTTCCGCAACGCCAGATGCAGCTGGCAACTTCTCCATTTCCGAATTTGTCATCCAGGCACATGACATTGGAGTCGTGTTTACTTTAACGGCGACCCAAGGCGGTGTCGTGGTCACAACTCAGTTTACCGATGTCGTGGGCGCTGGCATTGCCCTGAATGGCGATCCGGGAGGATTTGAGATTGAAGGTAACGTTGTGGCTACTGCCGGAGGCGGCCACACGGATTGGATCGCGAATGGCGTTGGCACTACGGGACTGCTTACGAATCCCGGCGGCGTTCCAATCGATTCCACCGTCACCTTCCGCTCCCTCGACGCGTACACTTCGAACGATGATATTTTCGCCGGCAGCCACACGATTAACGATAATCCGAACACCTACACTTGGAAGACCGGCAGCGCTGGCAATAAGTCGGATTTAAATAACGTCTATGTTCACATCTCGAAAGACAGCAGTGGTCACCGTTGGGTAACCGCCTCGGCCGACAGACTCTCCAACAATGGAACCGCCTTTGTCGATTTCGAGCTGACTCAGGCTGGCCTCACGCAGATCACCGATGTCGGCTGTTCCTCAGCTCCTTGCGGCCATTTCGAAACAAATCCTGCCGGAGCGGTCTTAGGCGATCCGCTTTTTGCTACTGGCGGACGAACTCCTAACGATCTCCTGGTAACGGCGCAATACAATAGCGGGGGCGCAGTCGCCTCGATCATAGTCTATCAGTGGAAGCTGGTTTCAGGGACTTATAAGTGCGCGACGACCTACTCGAAGAACCAGTTCGTCGAGATGTCCCTTGATGCCACGGCACTAATTACAGCGGCGGTTGATCCGTGTTCCGGGATTCAGGTCCACGACGTTTTCGTCCGGACAAAAACTTCTACAACTGCCACTTCGGTCCTGGATGACTTTGTTACGCCGAGCGCGCTCTCCTTCAACGTAGGTTTCACCGTGTCGTTGACGCAAAGCCCCGTCAGCTGTTTCGGCGGCTCGAACGGCTCGGTAACGGCTACAGTTAATGGTGGTACACCGCCATACTCGGTAA
>QHPY01000004.1 GCA_003219215.1 Verrucomicrobiota bacterium
GGTGGTAAAGGCGCGAACCTGGCCGAGATGACGCGAATCGGTTTGCCGGTGCCGCCGGGCTTCACCATCACGACCGACGTCTGCAGTTATTTTTACGCACACAACCGCCGTTATCCGCCGCAGCTCAAGGCCGAAGTGGAAGCGGCTTTGGCCAAAGTCGAGAAATCAGTTGGCAAAAAACTCGGCCACAAGGAGCGGCCGCTTTTGGTTTCGGTTCGCTCGGGCGCGCGCGACTCCATGCCCGGAATGATGGACACGATCCTCAATCTCGGGATGAACGACGAAGTGGTCGAGATTGTCGCGAAGAAAACCGGCAATGCACGTTTCGCCTGGGATTCGTATCGCCGGTTTCTGCAAATGTATGGCGACGTCGTCATGGGCGTGCAAAAGCGACCGGGCGAAGATGACGAGCCATTCGAAAGCGTGATCGAACATTTGAAGGATCAACGCTACGGCAAACACGATTTTCCCGACGTCCGCCTGACCGTGGCCGACCTGAAAGCGCTGGTGGAGCGTTTCAAAATGTTAATCAAGGAGCGAACTGGCAAATCGTTTCCGCAGGACCCGAAGGAGCAAATGTGGGGATCGATCAGCGCTGTTTTCGGTTCCTGGATGAACGACCGCGCCATTGTTTATCGGCGTAAATATGGAATCCCGCACGATTGGGGCACGGCCGTCAACGTGCAGACAATGGTGTTTGGCAACATGGGCGAGACGAGCGCGACGGGCGTTGCGTTCACGCGCGATCCGGCCAGCGGCGAAAAAGTTTTTTACGGCGAATATCTGATCAACGCGCAAGGTGAAGACGTCGTCGCCGGCGTGCGCACGCCACATCCGATCGCGCACTTGGCGAAGGAAATGCCGGCCGCGCACAAGGCGCTGATGAAGGTGCGCGAGATCCTCGAGCAACATTTCAAGGACATGCAGGACCTCGAGTTCACGGTCGAAGAAACCCGGCTCTACATTTTGCAAACGCGCAACGGCAAACGTACCGGTCACGCCGCCGTTCGCATCGCGGTCGACATGGTCGGCGAAAAATTAATTTCCAAGAAAGACGCCGTGCGCCGCATCCCGGCCGATTCCCTCGCCCATCTACTGGCGCCGATCTTTGATCGACAATCGGCGAGTCAGGCCAAGAAAATCGGCAGCGGACTTGCGGCTGGGCCGGGCGCGGCCTCGGGGCATGTTGTCTTCAGCGCGGAAGAAGCGGTGGCGCGCTCGAGCAAAGGTCAGAAGGTCGTGCTCGCGCGGATTGAAACGTCGCCGGAAGACTTGCGCGGAATGATTGCGGCCGAGGGGATCCTTACTTCACGCGGTGGCGTTTCGTCGCACGCCGCACTGGTTGCGCGACAAATGGGCAAAGTTTGCGTCTGCGGCGCGAGCGGCATCCAAATCGATTACCAAAAGCGCACGCTCAGCGCCAACGGCACGACGTTAGCGCAAGGCGATTACATTTCGATAGATGGAACAGCCGGCGAAGTTTTCGCCGGCGAAGTAACCACGGCTCCATCGGAAATCATTCAGGTCCTGGTCGATCGATCCCTCGACGGGAAAAAAAGCCTCACCTATCGCGAGTACGCAAAACTGATGACTTGGGCGGACGAATTCCGAAAACTCGGTATCCGAACGAACGCGGATACGCCGGAACAAGTGACCAACGCAGTCGCATTCGGGGCTGAAGGCATCGGCCTTTGCCGAACCGAGCATATGTTTTTTGAAGGCAACCGAATCGACGCGATGCGCGAAATGATCTTGGCTGGCACCAAAGACGAACGGGCTCGCGCGGTCGCCAAATTGCTCCCCTACCAACGGAAAGATTTTGTTGGGATTTTCACCGCGCTGAAAGGATTGCCGGCCACAATCCGTTTTCTCGATCCGCCGTTGCACGAATTTCTGCCGAGCGATCACGCCCAGCAAAGCGAGCTGGCGAACAAACTCGGCGTGCCGGTCGAACAAATTTCGCGGCGCGTGCACGAGCTGCACGAATTCAATCCGATGCTGGGGCATCGCGGCTGTCGCCTCGGGATCACGTTTCCGGAAATTTCAGAGATGCAGGCGCGCGCCATTTTCGAAGCGGCCGCGGAAGTGCAAGCCAGCGGAATCAAAGTGCGCCCAGAAATCATGATCCCGCTGGTCGGATTTCCGCGAGAACTGAAGCTCCAGATCGACATCGTCCGGCGCGTGGCCGACGAAGTGGCCCAGAAAAAGAAAACGAAGTTCGATTATCTCGTCGGCACCATGATCGAGATTCCGCGCGCGGCCTTGCTGGCGGATGAAATTGCGCGCGACGCGCAATTCTTCAGCTTCGGCACCAACGATCTCACCCAGACGACTCTCGGGATGAGTCGCGACGATTCCGGGAGTTTTCTGCCGGCTTACGCCGAGCTCGACATTGTCGATGCAAATCCGTTCGCCTCGATCGACCAGCGCGGCGTCGGGCGTTTGATGGAAATGACGCGCGATCTGGGACGCAAAACGCGACCGAACATCAAGCTCGGCATTTGCGGCGAACACGGTGGCGAACCTTTCAGCGTGAAATTCTGCCACCGGCTCGGCTTGGATTACGTCAGTTGCAGTCCATTCCGGATTCCGATCGCCCGCCTCGCCGCCGCCCAAGCCGCGGTCGCCGAGTAGATGTCGATCTTGGATCTACTTCGCCGCAGAGTGAAAAACGAGCCACGCATTCCAGGCGCGTTCCCAATTTTGCTTCTCGGCCCAGCATTGGGCTTCGAGATAGCGGAAATAGGCTGGTGAATTTGCGCGTTCGCTGAAATGGCGCGCGGTGTTTAGCGCGTCGTCGATCCGGCCGCTTTGCATTTGCGCGCGGTAAAGTTCGTAGCCGACCGCGTAATTGTCCGGCGCGGCGCGGAACCGACTTTCGAGTTGTTGGAGAGACGCGCCGGAAGCGATGCGCGGCAATGCGACCGGTTCGCCGTAACGCTGCGTTAGTTCGTAAGCAGCACGAAAATCATTTTTACCGGCGTCATATTTGGCGACACCAAACCAGGCATAAGGCAACCAATCGGGATGCTGAGTAGTGGCGCGCGAAAGTTCCGCGGCGTCGCCGCGCTCCGACCAAAACGCAAAGAGCGCAAGCTTTTCGGTTTCGCTGAATGAGTGAAGATCCGGGTCGTTTTCCAAAACTTTTTTCAACGCGCGATTGAACTCTGCGCCGGAAATTCGCGCGAGATACGGCAATGCCAGATCGTGACGACTTACGCCGAGCTCGGCGAGGATGCTGCTGACCGCCGAACTGCGGAGCGACGCCTTGCTCAGCATGCTCGAAAACACCCCGGCGCGTTCCGGCCCTGCGCGGCGCAACGCTTCCCGCCACGCGGTCGTGGCCAGAACGGGTTGCTGGTACGAGAGCCAGACGTTGCCTTCTGCGAGTGGAAGTTCATAGGAGATCGGCTCCAGAAACCGGGCACGCCGAAAATCGGCGAGTGCGTTGTCGGTTTGTTTCAATTCGGCCTCCGCTACCGCGCGCGAAAAATAGAGTTCCCAATCGAGCGGCGCCCATTTTAATCCAGTCGTGGTAACTGCGATTGTTTCGGTGAAATTGCGTTCACGATTGGCAATGGTCGCGAGCTGCTTCGCGTTCGTGACCCCAACAGAACCCGGCCACAATTTTTGACCTCGCCACGCGACGACCCACGAACTGCCGACCACGAGCAAGATCAATCCGACCAATCGAAACAAGATCGAGATCGATCGGCTTGGTTTAAATGAGTGCGCACGATGGAGCGAGAGGCCGAGCAAAAATATCGCGGCAAACGATGTGCCGACGCGATGCCCCGAAACATCGACCAGCCCGTGCAGCGCAAAAAGGATTGCCGCGATCAGTGTTGCCAGTCGATAACGTTGATTCGTTCCTTCGCGCAACGGAAAAACTTTCCTGAGGATAAGAACGAATCCGACAATGATGAGAACGACGGCGACCCAACCAAGCTCGGTCCAAAGCCAGAGCCAGTCGCTTTCGGGATGGATCGCGCGACGATCGCTGTAGGATGCGGCACGGAAAGTAGCGAAGATGTCTTCAAAATTGCCAAGACCGATGCCGACCCAGGGCGAGTCGCGAATGAGTTGAAAGACATCGGAAAAAATCCGCCATCGGAAATCGTTTGATATGTCAGCGCTGCCGAGATTGTGAAGGTGGAATCGTTCCAGCGTCTGGCCGCCAAAGAGAAGCAGGACAGTGAGTAAGAGAAGCAAAAACGAAACGACGAGCGCGATTCGCGACGGAGAACGCTGGCAGCAAAGCGAGAACGCGCCAAGCCAGAGCGCGCTTCCGACGACGAGAATACCAATTCCGGCGCGCGAAAAATTCAGGATGATCGCGGCAATCGTCAGGGAGAGCGCAACGCCCCAAAAGATCCAGCGTTTTCGTCCCTTACGAAGATCATCCTGGCCGCAGGCCAGAATCATGATCGCGGTCAGACCAAAAAGATTTCCGGTTTGGTTGCGATTCGGAAACGGCCCGAAATTGCGTTCATTGTGCCAAAATGGAGGACTGCCGTGCCGGAGCCAAAAAAGAATAGAGATCGCAGCGAGAACGACGACGCCGGCGGTAAACAAACGAAGTTGGAGTCGCGCTTCACGCAATTCGAGCTGTTGGGCACAGACGACGTAGAGCCAGCTCAAGCCGGCGACGAGACTCAATAAACAAGTCAGGGTCATCCGTGGCTGCGGACTCAATGTCGTTGGAAGTGAGATGCCAAGGTCGTTGACATAGGACGCACGCCACGACGGTTGAAAAAGCCAACTCGCCGGTAAAAAGGCGACCACGGCTGAAATCAAAAGCGCCAGCAGCACGAGATTGAGCGCGAGTCCGAGTGAAAAGCGCGGCGGGTTCGCGAGCAAATAAAGTCCAAGAAGCGCGACAACAATTCCCTCGCCCCATTTTTGTGTGCCGCCGCCAAGAAAACAGGCGAGCACCGGCAACAAGGCGATGAAGGCGTGACTCAGCCCACGACCCGGAGTGGCGTTGTGGCGCTCATGAGATGACCCTTCGTGCGTCGGATTCTGCATTACCTGCGGAAAACAGTGGTATGGGAATCGCTTTTACTTTGCGGGGCGAGCCGCTGGCGAAACTGAAATCTCATAAGCCCAAGAATCCTAGCACGAGTTGAAGGTCTGCGGCCATCGCGTACTCTCATGATCAGCGCAGCGAAATAGAACATGCTCACGCAACGGACGGAAGGACTTTACCGCCTCTTCCTGTTTTGCCAGATCATCATCGTCGCCGCAATCTTCTGGCTCGGCGTCTGGATCATGGTCACATTTTATTCGCCAGGCGGCTCGCTGACGTGGGGGCGCTACAGCATTTACTGCGGCATGCTCGTGCTCGGATTGACTTTGGAAACGCTGAGCCGTTCCAAGAACTTTTTTCTGCAAAACGAATTGCTTCGCCCGCATCGGCTTAGTCTCCGGCAAACGGCCGCCAGCATCGGACTGCTCGTGCTTTATCTCGTTGCGGCCAAAGACGCATTCATTTCACGTGTATTTTTGTTCAATTTTGTTCCGTGGCTCTATATTGCACTGCTCTTTTCGCATTATTATCTCCCCTCGCTTTTGGCGTGGGGAATTTTCCGTCGTGAAGACAAAACGCTTCTGATCGGCTCAGGCCAACGGGCTGCGCGACTGCGGGAATGGCTGGAGCGCAAAGCGGAGATTGGTTTGCGTGCAGTCGGTTTAGTTTCCGACGACGATAAGATCGAGGATCTGGGGGTTCCATTGCTCGGCAGGCCCGATCAGCTCGAAAATGTCATTCGCGACCACGGCATTACTCAAGTGATTCTGCTTGAGTTCCCGCTTTTTTCCGAGGCCAACCAAAACGTCATCCAGATTTGCGATCAGCTCGGCATCCGTCTTCTCATCCTGAGCGATCTCGAAGAGCGATTGCGCCATTCGGTAACGCACTTTGAAGACGGCGGTTTCCGTTTTATCGGATTGCGCGAGGAACCGCTGGAAAATCCGCTGAACAGGTTTATCAAGCGCGCGATCGATATCGCGATCGCGCTCCCGGTCATGCTCATTATTTTTCCGATTCTGGCCGCGATTGTTTTCATCGCACAGCGATTGCAATCGCCCGGCCCGCTCTTCCACGTGCAAAACCGCGCCGGGATGCAAAATCGACGATTCAAGATCTACAAATTTCGCACGATGCGTTCCCACAACGGCGAATTATCGCGTCAGGCCAGCCTCGCAGACGAACGCGTGTATCCGTTGGGAAAATGGTTCCGCAAACTGAGCATCGACGAGGTGCCGCAGTTCTGGAACGTGCTTTGCGGCGACATGAGCATCGTCGGGCCGCGACCGCATTTGATCGAACACAATCAGCAGTTCTCGAAATTCATGGCGAACTACCACGTGCGCACGTTTGTGAAACCGGGCATCACAGGTTTGGCCCAGGTGCGCGGATTTCGCGGCGAAGCGCGCAACAGCACCGACATCGAAAACCGCGTCGCCTGCGACATCGAATATCTCGAAAATTGGAACCTGTCGCTCGAGTGCGCGATCATTTTGCGCACGTTCGCACAACTGATTCTGCCACCGCGCAGCGCCTACTGATTGGTCCGAAAGTCGCGCATTTTCGCGCGGATTAGATATTCGTACCAGCCCATGCTGGCGCAGTAGGCGAACCCCTCGCGGCCTTCGAGAAAACCGCCCTTTAAAATATACATGTGCAAAAAACGCAGGAGCGGCCAACCAGGGATTCGACTTAAGATCGGTTTGAGCGCGCGATTTCTGCGCGACGGATCTTTCGAGAACAATTCGCCCAACGAAGCGGAACGCGATAACCGGTCCGTTGCTTCCTCGTCGGAATATTGATTGTGCTTCGCCCACCACGCTTCCCAACCTTTGCTCAGCGCGTAGTGCAAATACGGTTCGCGGACGTAGCCCAGTTCCCCTTCAACCGATCCTTCTTTCTGACCATGGCCGCTGTCGATGAAATTTGCGCGGCCGCGCCGCACAATTCGAAGCTGCCATTTAGGAAACGAATCACTGCGGCGCAGCCAGCGCTGATCCAGCATCGTTTTCCAGCAACAATAAAAACCTGCGATTGAATCGCCGGCGTTTTGAATGGCGTGGGCAACTGCTTGGCGAAATTCCGGCGTAGCAACTTCATCGGCATCGAGGAAGAGGACCCATTCGGTTTTCAGATCGCAATTTTCCAGCGCCCAATTTCGCTGTTGCGCGAAAGATTCAAACGGGCGGTGGTAAACGCGCGCACCAGAGTTGTTCGCGATCTCCTGCGTGCCGTCGTTGCTGCCGGAATCGACCACGATAATTTCGCCGAACTCGGCGATGGATTTCAAACACCGAGGTAGATTTTCGGCCTCATTATGCGTCAGAACGATAATGGCGAGCGATTCCGGCATGGCGTGACATTTCAATCGACGTGAAACAAATTAAAAGAAACACCGCCAACATCGGCGGTCGTTGCCGAAAACGCAGAGCGAACGTCGTAGCGCGCAAACAATGTGCGATAAAGGTTAGCCTCGATTTTCATGGCGTAACCCTTCTGCTGCCATTCCTCCAACAAAGCATTTTCATAAGCGGCATCAGGCGGCAAAAAAATGCAATGGTCGCCACTGGAAAAAAACGTCGGAATATCGCGCTTAATTGCGCCGTGAAGATCCTTCTCGCGCACCGGCAAACTGCCGCGGTCGATCTGATATTCAAAGTCCCATGGCCAAGCGTTGCCAATGATAATGGCCGGCCTATTTCCGCACTGGTCTAAAAGTTTTCGGAGATAGTCCAGTTTGTAATAGGGCTTTTGTCGGACGGCTTGAAAATAACTTCCAACAGTGAGAAACGGCCGCACCAGTTGTCGATCTTTGAAGATGTCGATGTTCACCACCGATCCGAGCAAAGTGAAAGACGTCAGAGCGAGAAGTAAAGCCAGCGAGCGACCGACTGCGAGCAGCAAAACGAAGGGTAAAGCGACGAGCAATTGCGCCGCTTTGGAGGGGTGCAAGAAAAATACCGCTAAAAAAATGAGCGGCACAGCGCAGGACATCGTGAAGACGAAGTTTTTCGATTCCATTTGCTTTCGAAGATCGCGCAGCGCGGTGATCAGCGCCCAGCAGAGCAAAAGAAATACGGGCGGCGTAAAAGCTTGAAAGATGGTCCGGTAAACGCCCCCAAGAATCGACTCCCGCAAATTCATTCCGGCGGTGTAGGGCGCGCGAACGCCGACGAGCAAGATCGGCAGCCAAACGATGACGACCGCTATTCCTGCCAATCCGACGCTGGTGAGCCCATACTTCCAACCAAGTTTCGAATCAAACAGGCAATAGATCGGAAAAATAATTGCCGCGAACACAAGCTCGGGCCGGCAACCAGTCGCGAGCGCGAAACAAAAGATCGACAGCAGGAGGCGGCGAATGTTCACCGACTCCGCCGAAACAAGCAGCAGCCGGACCGCGATCAACAAAAACAGAAGTCCGAAAATGAATTCTTCGCCATCAACTGCGTTGAAAAAGAACTGATTCGAGAACGCAAGACAGATCGTGGCCAGAAGGACGCGCACGCGGTTGGCGGCGAGACGGTAGAGCAGTTCGTAAAAAACGATCAGGGTGGTGAGTGCGGCGACGCCTTGCCAGATGAGAAAAACTTGATTGCCAAACTCGACGCCGAAGCCTTTCAGCAGAATCCACCCCGTCGCTCCGAAGAGATAAAACTCAGTCGTAGGATGACCGGGAGGCCGCGAGACTTCGAGATGACCGCCGTTCACCAGCGCTTGGGTCGAGCGCACAATTCCGTGAGCATCGCCACTGGCCAGGCCGTGATCTAACTGAATCACGAGAAGCGCGCTGTAAAAAACAAGAAGAACGACGAGAGCCCCGTGACGAGACAGGGCGGACAAATTCATGCCGACGGCGGCCGCGACTTGATGACCCGGCACGGGTTCCCCGCCGCGATCACATTTTCCGGAATGTCTTTGGTCACGACTGAGCAGGCGCCGATCACGCTCCGCGCGCCGATTGTTACCCCTGGCAAAACAAACGCACGCGCACCGATGAACGCGTCTTCGCCAATTGTAATCTTCGCCGTCACCAACGGCATTTCCGGTCGATTGAAGTCGTGACTGGCGCTACTGAGATAAACTTCCTGAGCGATCGTCGCCCGCGCGCCGATTTCGATTTCCCCTAACGAATAAGCATTCGCACGGTCGCCGAGGCAGGCGCGATCATGCAGCGTCAAATTCCATGGAATAGCGATGCGCGCGCGCTGATGCACGAATGGCGTGCCGTCGATTTTGGCGTCAAAGACGCGGAGCCAAAACAGCCGCCATTGGTTGAGCGGCTTCGGTGTCCAGATGCAAAAGAGGTTCCAGCAAAATTCCCAAAGCACACGCAAAAAGCGCTGGCTTGCCGGCCACGGGGAATCGTAGGCCGATTTCTGTTCCGGATTGACGATCCGTATTTCAGACATGCTAAGTGCGAATCAGTGAATCGAAATCTTTCAGGAATTGGTCGGCGACGCGCTCGGGCGAATACTCGGCGGATTTTTCATAACCCGCCGCGGCCACACGCGCCAGCAGCGTTTCATTGCGAATGACATTGTCGATCTTATCGCGCAGCGTCTGGCTGGCCGGCTGCTTCCGATGGTCGAACATAAACCCGGTTTCGTTATCGCGAATGAAATCGCGGAAACAGTCGAGATTGGAAACGAGCACGGCGCAACCATGCGCCATCGCTTCAAGCGGCGCGAGTCCAAACGATTCGCCACGCTCAGACAGTGAAGGGTAAACGAAAAGGCGCGCGCTACGATATGCGTCGGTGAGTTTCGCCCAATCAAAAATCGGTCCGGCAAAACTTATTCTTCCGTCAGCCTTTCCGGCAGCACGACGAATCGAAGCCAAATAGACCTCACCACCGCCACCGAGCTTCGTTTCTGTCGGGCCAATAATCATCAATTTCCAATTAACAAAAGCAGCCCGTGCGTCGCTCGCGAACGCGTCGATTAAAAGATGCACGCCTTTTTCGGGATGCACTCGACCGACAAAAAGTATGATTTTATCGCGATCGCCAATCGCCGGTGGCGGCGAATTGATCATTCTCGATCTTGCCACTGGATAGGGAATGGCCGCGACCCTGTTTGCGAGCCGCGGTGCCTCCGTTGCAATCGTATGTGCGATAGCATGCGATGGCGCCTGCAATCGCGCCGCTTTGCGATAAAAACGCATTTGCCCTTTTGGATAGCGCCCGACATGCACGTAAACTTTGCCGCGCTTCGGATTGCGCAGCAAAAATGGTAGCCAGAACGTGTTGGTCACGATGATGTCCGCATCCGGCAAGATCGACCTCGTCCGGAGCGAATAAATAAGATCGAGAAATTTCAGCCAAACGAGCGAGCGCGGTGTATCGAAACCGCCCACGCGCAAATGTTTGACTCCGTTGATGGTTTCTTCGCGCGGCAGCCCGGGCGTTTTCCGCGAGACCATCGCGACTTCGTGGCCGCGCTTAACGAACTCAGCCGCCAGAGTAAACCAGACTTTTTCCACCGCGCCGCCCATTATCGGAGGCACTGGAAAGAAGGCACCCATGGCGATCGTTATTTTCATGGAGCAGCTTGGGGTTCGTTCAGGATCCGCAAAAGCGAATCGACCGCGCGATCGATTTCAAAGCGTTGCGCGAAACAGTGTCGCGCATTTTGTCGAACCGTTTGACGTTCCGCCGGCGGTGTGTCTATCCAGCGTTGAAGCAAACGAGTCGTGCCGGTGAGATCGTCCGATTCAATGTAACCAGCGCGGTCGGCGTCGATCTCGCGCCAGATGTTTACCCGATTCGAAATTAAAACAGGAATACCGGCGGCGAGCGCTTCAACTACCGAGATTCCGAAATTTTCCTGGTGCGATGGAAGCACGAATGCGTCCGCGCTCGCAAACGCGCCTTGTTTCATCGCGCCTTGCAGCATTCCGGTAAAAACAACACGGTCTGTTAAATTCAAACTCTCCACTTGTCTGCGCAGATCCTTTTCCCAGCCAATTTGATCCGGACCTGCCAAGATCAGCGAAGTCGATTCACGCGAGCTAAGTCGCGCAAAGGCGTCCAGCAAAATGTCGCAACCTTTTTTTGGATGGAATCGTCCGAGGAAAAGAAAATTTCGCGTGCTCAGCAATTGTGGATAGCGCGAGAGAAATTCCGACTTCGCGTTCGGCAAAATCGGCGACGCTTCGACTCCAAGCGGAGAAACCTTTTCCCGAGCGCGATAAAGCCAGAACGATCTGCGCGCCTGCAAGCGTTCTTCCTCGGAAGTGAAAATCACAGCAGCGGCATCGCGTAATACGCGATACTCAGCCCACGGCCAGTAGAGCCATTTTTTTAGATGCTTCAGCGGAAACGTTTCTTTAAACCAGGGATCGAGCATGCCGTGGGGACAAACGTAGTAAGGAATCGATGAGCCGGCGTAACGCCGCCAGGCAGCCAAGCTCAAGTATTGCCAGATGCCGTTCACGACGACGCGATCGTATTCGCTGCCATGTTTTCGCAGCCAAGGCAGGAGAGCGCGCGAATATCGGTAACTCGTCAGGCCGGAGCCGAGCGCATGCACGCTTAAATCAACATCCTGGATCCACGGTGCGGACGCTTCGTCGAGCACGACGATGTCGATCTTGTGTCCGCGGCGCGCGAGTCCACGACTGAGTGCGAGCACTGAAGTTGCGACGCCTCCCACGCTCGGATCGAGCGTGTGCACTAATTGCAGAATCTTCAACGCACTAAACAACGAGACCTTCTGTCCGCTGGAAATATTTGCAGTCGCGCGACAGCGACTTTATCGGCCGGGCCGGCACACCGCCGTAAAGCTGATAGGTATCGGTGAAGCTTTTGTTGAGCAGAGATTTCGCCCCAAGAATGGAGAAGTCTGGTAACGCGCTCCCGCCGATCAACACGCAATTGGTTCCAACGAAACAATAATCGCCTACGCGCACCGGCTTTGAGGATTGCCGATTTTGTTCGATGTCGATGCTATGAGTGATGATCTGGGAATGAAATCCCGCGAAAGTAGTAAACCGGCCAATGGTGACTGAATTCGTGCAATCAAGCAGGTGACGGTTGGTGATGGCCGAGTGCTCGCCCAAAATTAGTTCCGGATGGCGGTCTGTTTGATGCGCAAAATGGCGCGATGGACCGAGTGGAAATCCCGTGATCCAGTTACCGCGACCGATAGAAGCGTCCGCTTTAAGATGGAGGAGATCGATGTTCTTGCACACGGTGGCGGCGCCGATCTGACTTCCTTCTTCCATGATCAAGCGGGTCGGAAAAATCCAAGCGAGGCCGATTCTGCAACTCGGATGGATTTTGTAATCGAATTGTTTTTCGAGAAACGACCGTCGCAAATTCCAAGGCAAAAGGAAACTGAGCAGCATCAGGATTGTTTTCACAATTGCGCTCCCAGATTGCGATAGATGTCGATGTACTGCGAGATCATCCGGCTCGTCGAGAATCTTTCGGCGTTGCGCAAACTTTTCTCGCTCCAGATCGCGCGTTGCGCGGGATCACGCAACCGAAGGAGATCGCTCGCGAAGCCGGCTTCGTCATTCGGATCGTGGAAAAGGCCTGCCTCGCCCGCTGCTTCCGGTAATGGACCGGAATTACTGCAGACGACTGGACAACCGCAGGCCTGCGCTTCGATGACCGGCCATCCGAAACCTTCAAAGCGCGATGGATACAGCAACGCGACGGCGCGATTATACAGCGCCTCAAGCGATTCGCTAGAAGCGTCGGGCACTTGGACTACGCGATCGCGAATTCCAAGACTTTCCGCCAGCGAAAGCAACTCCGGAGTGAGTGCGTCACCGACAAAAACAAGACGCGCGCTCCACTTTTCTTTGCAGCGCGCGAAAATCCGAAGCGCGCCGTCTCGATTTTTTCTGCGCAAATCGGAGCCGACGTGCAGAACAAACGGAAAATCCTGGCCGAAAGCTGGAATGTATTTCAGGCGCGCTGAAACTTCTGCTTTGGTCAATTTACGAAACGGATAATTCAGGCCGAGCCGCACCAGTTCGACTTTTGGTGAGGCTGTGTCACAAGAAACGAGGCGACGCGCGTCCGCCTCAGTGGCTTGCGAGACACAGGCCACAACCTTTGCGCGACGAAGACCGCGCAGAATCCAGCGCTGTAAAATTTTGCCGGTGACGGACGCAGGGCAATTTGTTTCCTCACCGAGCGCGCCGCGGACGGCGAGAAGATCGTGGCACGTCACAACCACGGGCGTTTGCGCGGCCGAGCCGCCGTACATCGCGTTCGAGTGATCGCAGATGTGCACAATGGACGGTCTTTCCTTAGTGAGACTGGCTCGCAGTTGGCGCGGAAATAAAACAAACTTGTCGATGTAACCGAGCCATTTAGCGACAAAACTTCCGGCGCCGCGAAATCTTCCGAAAAACGGCCGGGGAGCGATTAGCTTCGCGGAGATTCCAGAGGCATTGAGGCCGTTCAGCATCATCGTTCCAAAACGCTGCATGCTTTGCTGCCGATCGAGCGGGTAATTACCGATCAGCAGAACCATTGTTATGTTCGGCGCCGATCTCGGGCCCGTGCAGACGACTTGCGTAAACCGATCTCCGCGGGAGCGCTTTTCCAACTGGTTGACCCATCAACGGCGAAGCGATGTCGACGGGTTCAATAATGCGAGGCCGAGTAGCGGCCAGGCAGAGACCATTGAGAATCACAGCGAAGCCGAGTGTGGTCGGCTGACCAAGTTGTCCGTTTAAGAGCAGGACAAAACCAGAACTAAAAAGCAGGATGGGAAGAAGGGCCCCGCGTCTGAGGGCGATGAAACTCAACCATCCAAGCTTGAAAGTTAAAAGTGTTCGCCAGACCAAGAATGCCAAGCCCAGAATCGGCCCACTTTCCGCCAAAACCCGAGACCATTCGTTTTCGGCAAGGAGAAATGCGGGCCGCCCAATTAGAATACGACCGCCGACGTTTGTGCCAATTCCAATCCCGTAGCCAAAAAGCGGAAATTTATCAATGTGGCTGAAACCTTCGGTGAATCCGCTGATTACTCGCTCGATCATTCCCTTAGTGATCGTGGTTTCGCCGGCTTCGGCGGAAGCAGTGAACCGGTCGGAGAGAATCTGTGCGCCTTCTTTGAAAATGGGAAGGCGGGTAATAATGAGTCCGCCGATAACAACAATCAGCAAAGTGCGACCAAATCGGTTCACGGCCTTTGGTCGAACCGCAAGAATGACGACGACCGAAAAGACAACAATGAGCACAGAAGCGACACACGAACGACTGCCGGAGACAACAATACCAACCACCAATGCTGCGGCCGAAGCAATTAGAAGCCAGTTCTTGTAGATTGTTCGAGTGAGTGCGCCATAAATGAGAAATGCTGCCGCGACGCTTATGTAAAAAACCGTCCCTGAAATAAACGAAAACGTTCCGGGCGGTCGAATCTTGCCGCCTCCGGCCGTAAGCTGTTCCGCTTCACCCGCACCGGCCGTGCGGTTGATGAATGAATCGGCTGACGCCTCGAATTGTGCAGCCATGATCAAACACATCGGAATCATTCCCAAGAGAATCCACCACCCGAATTTTCTTACGTCCTCCTCGCCAAACACACTCGCCATTATAAAAATGAGCGGCAGATGCAAAAAGTTGCAGCGGAAACCGTAGAGCGTCACCTCGAGAATCGGCGTGAATGGCAGATAAGGATAAAGCGAAGCAACACTGGCAATGAGTGACAAGATGCCGATGGTCCAAAGTAAGATGACAAAGGCGTTCCGCGGAAAAACGTGCGCGCGAAGCGTGTAAAAATAGATGACCAACAGGACTGGATCGCGCACCAGAAGCAGCGGGTTGGAGTAGCGTGGCATGACCCATTTGCGCAACGCGCCTTCAATTAGGAGCAGCCAGAAATAGAGCCAGATCAACTGGCGAACGCGATGCTTTGCTTTCTCTTCCGGAGTCTCGATGCTCATTTGCAGGTCAAAGGGGCGCACTGCTACGCCGATGCTCGCATTGGTGGCGCACCTTAGCTCGCCATCACCTCCCGTGCCACTTCTACCAGGCGTTGCCGATACATTGCCCATCCTCGCGATGCCGCCTTCTGTTTGGCCATCGATTTAATCGCGATGAGCCGCTCAGGATCGCTCGCCAGCAAGTCGAGTCTCTCCGCGATCGCTTCCGCCGATCGGACTGGGACGATGAACCCGTCGGTTCCGTTTTCAATCACGTCCGGACCGGCAGTGTGGTCGGTCGTAATCACCGGGGTGCCTTGCGCCATTGCTTCCAGAATCACCAAACCAAAACCTTCAAAGAGCGAGGGCAAAACGAGCACATCGTGGCTTTGCATTTCCCGTAACACGCCAGCATGGCTCAGAGTTGGCAGCCAACGATGCTTTCGAACGGCGGACTCGAGCGGTGCACACCCGGAGGCGGCTTTTCGGCCGAGCAACGTCAACTCCACCGCGCCTTTGAGCTTTTCGACTGCGTCGAGCAGATAAGACAAACCTTTGCGTTGGCCAAGTGAACCGGCGAAGAGGACCTTGAGTCGACCAGTCGATTTTCTGATCACATCGGAAATCGGTGGCGGTGCGCCATAGGCAACGATGTCGATCTTCGCGGTAGAAGGCGCGTCGCCAAGAGTTTGCTTTGTGAACGTGCTCGCAACTATTACCCGCGTGGCAAGTCGTAGCTCGTCGTCCTTTCGGCCAAGCTTTTCCGCGCTGTCGAGAGTTCCAGTCAAAGTTGACGCCCATTCCGGTTCGCGCTCTTTCTCTTCCGCAAAGATGCGCTGCCCGACTCGCCAGTAACCAATTGGCAGGTCGTAGATACGCTTCAAACCAAGATCACGCGCCGCGCGAAAACTTTGGAGCGCACCGTCTTCGTAAGCGTAGATTGCATCACAATTGTCGATCTTGCGCAGTCGTCCCGCGACTTTTCGATCCAGGGCGCGAAGAACAGCGTCGATGCTGAAGGCGCCGGTCTCGTGTTTAGAGGTGACTCCGATCGCTCCGGCGAACAGCCGGATGGCTTCACGCAACGGAACGGTATGCGTTCGCGAGCGCACGGATTCAGAAAACGAACGACGAACGAAAAGGTCGCGAACCGATTGCGGAAACAGCCGATCGATTCGCGCCTCCGGGTTCCAACTGATGGTTGTCCAGAATTCGCCCAGTATTCCGGCCCGATCGAAAGCTGCAAGCGCTTCGCGGACAAACTCGTTGCCGGTGGGATGAGAAAGTAAAATCATTCGACCATCTTTCGCATCACCCGAAGGTAAGCCGTGGCAGCCGCGTCCGCTTGAAACTTTGCCAAATGTTCGGCGGCCTGTTGCATCTGCGAGTTGGGATCGTTGAGCGAACGCTTCAATTGGTCGGCCAGCGCGCGGACGTTTCCGTTTTCGAAAGTCAAACCGCACGGACCGATCGCTTCCTTTAATCCGCCTTTTTCCGAGCCGACAACAACGCAACCGCATGCGATTCCCTCCAACGCAACAATTCCAAACGGCTCAGCCCAGCGCGACGGCACGACTAGAATTCGATGCCGATTTAATAGTTCAGCCAGAACAGCGCCAGATTTTTGGCCGGCAAAAGTTACCTGTCGATCCAAGGCGAGTTCAGTTGCGAGCCTTCGCAGATCTCCTTCTTCCGGCCCGCTGCCAACGATCGTGAGATCAGGCGTTACGCCATCGTTTTGCAAAAGTTTCATCGCCTGCAAAAGCAGGTCGACGCCCTTGTCGGAAACGAGCCGCCCAACGAAAACGAGCTTTTTGTCGCGGGCGACGTTCGGGATCAACCGAAAGGTGGCGTCATCATACGGATTGCCGATCACAAACGAATGTCCGCTGATTCGGTCGGCCACTGCTTTGCTGATCGCAACATTGGTGACGAAGCGAAGCAACGCGTATTTGAGCCGATTGTTCCAACCGATTCCGCCGCGGGTGTTTTGAAGCCAAGTCTGATGAACAACGAGGATTCGTTTCCTCAAGAGAAAAGCCGGAACCAAACTGCGGAGGCTGATATTGTTTTGAAAAAACAGATCACTCCAGCGAAGCAGGCCAAACAGTCTGGCAACCGACGGACGCCGAGTTAATCGATAATTCGCGCCGGCCATCGGGTCGCCAGCCGTTTGAGTAATGACATGAACGTCGTTGCCAGCCCCCGCGAATTTTTCAGCGAGAATTTTTGAGACCGATTCAATTCCACCCACGCTGGGATGGAAAAGATAAGAAGAAAAAAGGATCTTCACGTCACAGTTCGCGCAGAAACTTCTTCAGTTCCTGTTCATCTATAATCATATCTTCGTTCTCGACAGCGCGCCGCGTACCGAGAGCCAGCTCAATGCGCGGGCGCGCTTTGAAAAAACGATAACGAAGCGATCCCGATGAGGCGAGACGCCAGTAAAATTCCCGGTAACCGGCGCGTGTTCCAATCTCCCCGACCAAAGTATTTGGCTGACAAAAACCAATGTTCGCTAGCGCCGCGCCATGCGGAGCAATCACCACGTCGACGTTTGAAAACCAGCGCACCTGTTCCGCCCATGGGAGCGATTCGACTTCGATTAAATCAAAGCCGGCTTCGCGTAACATCGGTTCCAACTTAGTTTCATTTACGACCCGGCGGACCGCTGCGCGCTCGCGGGAAACGTAAATTCTTTCCGGTGTGGAATGAGGGCGACCAAAAAGCGCATCCCGCATTTTGCGAAGGACGCGAATCTTCCAAGGGGCGACAATTTTGGAAGAATGATCCATCGAAGGAATTGTCGCTCGCAGGATACGAAACCGATGTTGCCCGTCGACGTGGAGAACTTTGCTCGATGGCACTCCCAGCGCCGCTAGCGAAGGCTTTTCGTAAAGAGCACCGGAACCATTGATCAGGATCTGGTCGAAACCGTCGAAGCCGCCGGCAACTTCTTTTAGGAGGGCGACCCGCGGCAAGAGATCGAAAACCCAGTGGTAGTAGTTGCCTGGCGCTTCGGGCGTAACGCAAATTGCGGTGCGACCGTGAAGCAACCGCGATTTTGGAAGACGAAAAGTTGAAAAGATCGGATGGTTGTCAATTCCCCACACTTCCGGTGAAAGATCGGCGAGCAATCTGTTGTCGCTAGTCACCACCGATCCACCGTAACGCGCCCAAAAATCAATGTTCTCCAGCTCAAACACATGGGCCGGTTCCGAAAAGCCGACTCTGTCCTCCTTTTCTCCAAATGGATGCGGCAAAGATTGGACAGGTTCCGCCGGATAGATTTCGATCGCTGGCCCGCGCGCTTGTACCGCCAAGTAGTGAACTGTCGATTTTTCAATCCGCGGCAGTGGCTTTCGTCTGACAAGGCTGTCCAAGGTGATAATTCGGCGCTTCAAATTTCGAAATGGCAAAACGAGCCGTTTGAGCGGCCGCAGCCGCCATTTCTCGCGCCGAATTATCTGGCGTGCGCTACGAATAATTACTCCAGACGGTTCGCAGCATCTGTTTGCGTTTCGCGAGTTTTTCTTTTACCCCTGGATCTACGGAAGACTTCCGCGCAAGAATCATCGCTTCCAACCAATGCCGAATAAATAAGAAGGGCTTGAGCAGGGCGACGTGTTTGCCGCGGTGAAGTTTTAAGAGCTGGAAACGATTGCGATGAAAATCGAGCGCGCGATTCGCGGACCAAGCTGAGAGCTGCTGAAGATTATCATGGACAACGTCGTCGGAAGCGATGACCGCCATTTGCCAGCCGAGCCTGGCGCAACGCCAGGCCCAATCAAGATCGACATCGGAAAATGGAAAATTTTTCTCGTCGAATCCGTCGCTTTGCTCCCAGGCTTCGCGCTGAATCAAGAGCGGACTGGTGAAAACGACATCGCAGGTGCGCCAGCGAATTCCGTCGCTGAGCCGCCAGGCAGAGTTGTTCGGAGCGTGCAGATTCAATCGCGCGGCCAGATTCTGTCCGAGCGCGAACGAGAACGCGGTTGGGAATCTCATTCCGTAACCGAAAAAACTGCCGTCGTATTGTTTGACCGTAAAGCCGGCAGCGGCGAGTTGCGGTTCCAACTTGAGGAGTGCGATCGCTTTTTCCAAAGGCTCCTCGCTCGCCAGGCAATTGTCGGTTTCGTAAAGCAAAAGCCAGCGACATTCTGGAAAGTGGGCGAGCGCTTCAGCGCACGCCGTATTTACGCCAGCACTGAATGAGCGGCGATCGACCGAGGCTTCGATCACAATGAGATTGTCTGCTGGATTATTTTGGCGCCAGGCTTGAAGAAACTCGGCGCTGCCATCGCTGGATCCGGCTTCGAAAACAACGATGGCCGACCGGATTCGCGCGCGTCGTAACGCCTCTGTCAGTGACGCGATCGCCCGCTCCAACAAGGGGCGGCGATTAAATGAATTGATGATCGCGACCAATTCGACCGGCCGTTCGGGAGAATCCTGATTCATCGGCCAGCACTCAGACCGAGGGTCGCGGCAATGCCTTGGGTCAGAGATTCCGACGACGCGTGCCGTTGATACCAACCGTAAATATCGGCCCCGATTTTGGCGCGGTCCTGCACGCTGGGAATTTCAGAGCGATCTGGCTCGACAAAAAATGGACCGGGCAAACGATCGCCGTTGAGCGAAACCGCTGAGCCGCGATGGGGAAAAACCGGAATTACGCCGTGGGCGCACGCGGAAGCGAACGCGCTCGATTTCAAAATGACTGAAGTCTCGACGTCAGGGCGATGGAAATAATTGAACCACCCGAACGAACAGATCTTGAGAATTTCGGATGCATCGGCCGCAGCGATGCGCGGCCGATAATCCGATTCGACCGCAAGATCGACAAGGAGGGAGCGCGTCACCGGATTGTCGTCGCCGCCGAGAACAAACAATTTCCTGGGAGCAATTGAATCGGGAATGCGCGGCAGGAGTTGACGAAACGCTCGCAGCGAGCGCTCAACCAGAGCGGTGCCGCCGAAGATCGCCCACTGATGTGGATCACGATCGGCAATTTGATTCGGGGAAAGCGGCGGCTCTCCGATTCCGGAGGGCACCGAATGCAATTCAACGCGTGCGTTCGGAACCATGCGTTTCAGTTCGCGGCGAAAATTATCGCTGCTCACGATGCATGCGTCCGATAAACGGCCGACGGATTTGGCAAAGTGGATTTGCAATGGCTGCAACCAGAACGCACTGCTCCACGGCGGGCCCGAGGCATACAACTCATGAAAAATCGTGACTAATCTGCCTCGGTGTTGCCGGCGCAACTCATGCAGGATCGACAACAAACGAAACGGAACCCCACGCTTTTGGAATCCGTAGTTCACATAATGAAGGAGCACGTGATCGTATTTTCGGGAAAGCTGGGCGAGCAAACGATCGAGTGATAAAACTTCAAAGCCGGCAGCATTTTCACCTGAGGAAGTTTTGAACGTGGCGAACAAGGTCTCACATCCAAAGTTCTCGCGCAGTTTTTTCGCAATGGTAAGGGCGTGATCCCCGACCCCGTCGATTCCTCCGGGAACTTTCGGAACGATTTGGAGAAGCGTGCTCAAACGGAAACAGTTTGCCCTTCGCGCGCGGGCTTTTGCGATTTTTGCCGAGCGAGCGCGACAGTGTATTCCCGGATTGTATCAGCTGCTATCTGTTCCCAACGAAACTGCGCAGCGATTTGGCGGCATTCGGCGGAGAGCCCGCTGTAATCGCTTTCATTCATCCGCAAAATTTCAAGCGCGCGATTGCTCATCGCTTTCACATTTCCGACCGGAACCAAAAACTGCGCGTCAGTGGCGCTGAAAATATGTCGCGGGCCGGGCACGTCATAGGCAATCGTGGGAATACCAGCGGCGAGCTGTTCGAGCACAGAAAGACCGAATCCTTCAATGTAACTTGGAAAGAGTCCCACCACCGAGCCACCGATCAACTGCGGGAGTTCTTTGGGATCGTAACTGGTGAGGCAACGAATAGACTCGCGCAGCGAAAGTCCTAGGTCGCGTAGAACTGTTTGCTCATCACTCATGGTGCCGAGAAATGCGAACCGCGCCGACGGTACTGAATTTAAAATGGCGCGAATAATTTCCTGCCAATCGCGAGAACCTTTTCGCACACTCCACATCCCGAGAAAGCAGATCTCCTTTTGGGCCAGACGCGCCGACGCGGATTGTGCGGCGCCAGCGAGCGCGGCGCGCTCTGCCTCATTCAAGCCATAGGGCAGAACAATCGTCGGCGCAGCAGAGCATTTTTCGAGCGATTGCTTTTCGTCCTCGTTTGGAACGTTGAACAAGTCGCAATGAGTAAGAGCGCGATCAGCACTGCGCCGCAGCAGCCATGAAGTAAAAGTGTAAAAGAGCCGGCCTAGAAATTTTCCGCGCGGCTGATCGGGCCATTGCCGTCGACTGAATCGCATGAATTCTTCATAAGCCAAATACAATCCGATCGAGCGTCCGACCAAAAGACCATCGAAGCGTAACGATTTTTTCGAAAACGGAAGCGTTCCGATCAAACAATCGATGACATCAAATTTTCCGGCGTTGCACCGAACGTAACGAGCCGCTCGATATGGAAAGACGGCGTGCCGCCACGCCGAGAGAGCGCGCGAACGCGTCGCCTTCGGAAAGGCGTCGCTGAGACAGAATTTGTCGATCTTGTGCCCGGCACCTTTCCATTGCTCGGCAAGTTCGAACCAAACCCGGGCCGCGCCCAGGCGTGGATCCCACGGGAGATTTACGATGGCGAGGATGCGAAGCGGCTTATCCACAGATTTTATTTTGGAAAGCAACGCGCCAAGGCGGTCCAGAATTTGTGTCTAACCGGATTCACGTAATGTCGCATCGCGATGGACTTACGGGCATGCCGATCGCGATAAATGAATTGATCGTCCGCTTGCAACACGAACTTCTGCCGATCGAGCGCGATCGCGCTGTTGGCATGCATGCATAAATGAACCACGGTTTGGGTTGTAAAAAAATTCGGTGTGCCGTTTAACATCTGCAGTCGCTCCAGGCCGAGCGACCAGTCGAGTTTTTGAAACAGCAGCAAGAAGCCCATATTGACAGGATTTTCTTTTTCAGCGCGGTCCCGAATAAGGCGCTCGTCGGCCGAGAATTGATAGTCCGCCAGATAAAAAGCGGGAACGGACTTGGTCCGCGCTAAATCGGCGAGCTGGATTGCCTCCGGAAAAAAGAGAACATCCGAATCGGTGTAGAGCGTCGGCCCGTGCGCCGGCAAAGACATGATGAGAGCAAGTTGCTTCCCAGTAAAATGACTCGTGAGATACGACTGCACTTTTGTTGGCAATCGCGGGGGCAAATTGGGCGCTGTCCTCTGGACGCGGACACAGTTGTCGATCCTCTCCAGCAATTCGATGCTCGGGTTTATGTAAGAGCCGTCCGACACGACGGTGAATTGCTTGGGCCGACCCGCGTGAGTAAGAAATGATCGAATCGATGCGACCTGTTCCGGCAGTGTGCTTTCGCCAGAATAGGAGAAAACGTCAAACGGGAGCTCGCGCGTTACGCGGACGCGTTTACGGACGATCATTAGCAGCGCAGCGCGATAAAGAGAGCGCGCTATTTTTCCTTCAAGCCGCGCCGAATGGTAAGGCAAATTCATCCCGCGGCTGGAGCGAAAGTGCGAAAGCCTCGATAACTCAGCGCCAGATTGAGGAGCAAGCTGGGCACCGCCGATATCAGATTAAAAATAAGGACGCCGGCGACACTGGAAAAATCAGTGAACGGAATGAGCGCGATTTGGGTGGCGAGAGTAAGCGGAATGTAAAGCCATGCTCCGGTAATCCACGCTTTGGAAGCATTGAGTAGCCAGAGGGTGCCGCTCAAGGCGGTGATCACGGCGACACCGACCATTAACAGAAGTTCGCGATGGAGGTGGGTATAACGATTGCCGAGCACAAAAAGAAATTGATCGGGAAACAACGCAGCGCCACCGAGCACGATCGCGCTGAAAAGAATCACGCCCCCCGCAATCGCAGCGTAAAGGTAACGCAATTTGCGTTTGCCCTGACAGCGCGCAAAGGCCGGAACGAAGATGTTGATGAGCAAATTCGTCAGGACGGTGAAAATCATGGCGAGACGTCCCCCTGAAAACAATAAAACACGGCGTTCGCGGCCAGATTTCTGATTAACCGCACAATCTCATGCCGGTCTTCCGCATTTTCATTCGCCTTTAGATCGACAACTTTCGCGGCATAAGAACGCAGCAAGACATATTGTAAAAGGAAAGTGGCGCCGGCGATGGCCACGGCGAGCCCGGCGGTGGCGAACAAATAAACCAATCCCAGAATGAGCAGTAGACGAACAGTCGCACAGGTAAAATCGATTCTTTGAATGCGGCCGATATCTGACCGCAGCCGCGGCACCACGCTGAAAATGTCGACCGAAAGTTGAATCGAGAAACCGGCGAGCACAAAGGCAATCAACAACAAAGTGTAAATTGAAGACGCGCCGTTCCTGGTCAGCATCGCATACAAAACCGGCGCGATGAAGACGACGGCGACCGCGGCAAGTTTCTTGCGCACGGCCAATCCGGTTTTGATCAATTCGCCGAAGCGAGATCGATCCTGCCAGACGCGCCCGCCGATAGAGATGAGTCCAACGCTGACCCCGATGTCGGCGAGCAGCATCAGCGTGGCCTGCATCGCATTCGCAATGGTGAAGAAGGCGTACTCGCGCTGTGGCAACCAGCGAACAAGAAGAATTCCGCTCGAGAAAGCGATGATCTGCCCAATTACCTGTACCATCGCATAACTACCGATGCGGCGGGCGTGGTCGAACGCTCGGCGTATGATCGGGACCGAACCTTCGTCCAAAACGGGTGTGGAGACCGGGACGAAGAAGCTCATGGGCAAATCATGTGTTCAAGAGAGCAATGAGCTACCCAAGTGCCAAGACGAATCTGCAGCTTCTTTGGTCCTGCCGAACCCTGAGACGTCGATCTAGAATCCGCGGCCGCGTTACGCGGTCTCGATCGGCTTGGGGTGTTCTCGACCCACGGGCGTAACCGCCTCGCCATCGGGGGCAGCCGGCGTCGAGTAGTATTCGGAGTATTGGTAGTAGTAATACTCGGGCAACGAAGTATCGACGAAATTCAGAATCACTCCCGGAACGTTGACTTGCCGGCCATAGAGAAGCTCGAGCGCTTTCTTGGTCAAACGGGCCGAGGTATAGGAGAGCCTGACAACAAAGAGCGTGGCGTCGATTTTCGGGGCAAGACTGGTGGTATCGTCCGCCGCCAAAACGGGCGAAGTGTCGATGATGACGTAATCGTAGTTCTGATAAATTTCTTTCAAGAGCGCCTCAGTAGACGCGCGCAAGAGATGTTCGCTCGGCTGGGACAACGGCTTGCCACGCGGTAAGACGAACAGCGTGGGGACGGCAGTTGGGACGACGACTTCGCGCCAATTGACTTCCTGTTTCAACACTTCAGAGAACCCGATTTTTGAAGTGATTCCGAACGCTTCGCACAATGCGCCGCGGCGGAGATCGCAATCAATCAACAACGTGCGCGCGCCAGAGAACGCCATGGTAATGGCAAGATTGGCGGACACAGTCGACTTGCCTTCACCTGGAACGGCGCTCGTGACCAAAAAGCTTTTTGGCCGCGGGCCCTCGTAAGGCATGAAGAAAATGGACGAACGAATATTGCGATACGATTCGGCGAAGACGTGGCGCGCGTCGTCGGGCTGGAGCAGATCGACTTTGCCCTTGGTTTTCTCTTTCGGAATCTGACCGAGCACGTTTTCAGAAAAGTGATGTTGGAATTCGCTGAAGGAAGCCATCCGGTCATCGATGCGATCGAGCAGAATGAGAATCGCCAGTCCGGCAAGCGCACCGATGCCGAATCCGATCAGCAGACTCTTGATCAGACCCGGTCGGACTGAAATCGGCGCCGTCGCCATTTCCATGATCGAGACTTGATCTTCCCCACCCACGACCTGGGAAACATCGATTTCCTTGAGATTGTTGGTGAGGCGATCATAGAGCGTTTTGAGGCGGTCGACTTTGCCTTTAATTCGATTGAACTGTGCGAGCCGCTGGCTGAGATCCAACGCTTTGGCTTCCCATTCTTTAACATTGGCCTGAAGATTTTCCATCTGCTTGCCGATGGATTCGCGTCGCGTCTTCAGTTTTTCGAGAGTGTCGGCGCGGAAAAGCTCGATCAACTTGTCCTGTTTGGTGATTTCATCATTAAGCTTGATGATCTTGGGGTGATTAGGCCGCAAATCCTTGGCCAGCGTATCCCGCTCGGCCTTCAGAAGCTGAACCTGTTGCTTCGCCTTTAGGTAGTCCGCTTCGGGGCCAACATCGGAAAATGGCAACCCGCCGTTTTCAACTGGCTGGTTACTCGCCGCCGTTTCGGTCCTATTTTGCGCGCGGTCGAGGTTTTGATCGAGATCGAGCAGGTTGAGCAAGGCGTACTCGGTTTTCAGCTGGGCGTATTGTTGATTCAATTTGACCAGGTAAGCGGCGGCGCTGTTTCCCTCTTCCTGAATGAAGCCGATGTTGTTCTGCTTCTGGAACTCGAGCATCTCGTCTTCGCTGTTGCGCAAATCTTTTTCAACCTGAACGAGCTGTTCGGTAATGCCGGTCGTAACTTCGTGGCCGCGGCCCTCACGCATGCCTCGCTTGAAATCGAGATATTTTTGCATGACCGCGTTCAGATAGGCCTGGGTGTAATCGGGCGCGCTGCCAATCGCGGAAAGATCGAAAATCGAGGTGCGCGGTTTTTGGATAACGAATATCTCCACCGTGACCGGCTGCAATTCGGGATGGGCTGAGCGAACGAGCGATTCGGCGCTCCGTCGAACTTCCGCGCTTTGCATTAGCTGAATTTGTGTGCCGTAGAAATTGACGGCGTCCTCGCTGTAAACGGCGCCTTGAGCGATATTCAACTTACCGGCCATCATCATTTTGCTGGTGGATTGATAAGAGGGCGGCGTTTGATAAATGAGGAATGCCTCAACAAAGAGGCCGAGACAGATCGTTAAAACCGGAATCCACCAGCGTCGCAAGAAGAGCGATTTGTAGCGGTGCAGTCGGGTGATGAAAGTGGCCGACCAGGACGTAGAAAGGCTTTTAGCAGCGGTGGATGCCGGCATACTACATGTTAATCAAGCGCTGCGGCACATAGATCTGGTCATCGGGCTGAAGCTCTACGTCTTCTTCGGTTTTTCCTTCTTCAATCACACGCTTGAGATCCACCGTAAATTCCTTACCGGTCTTACGCGTCAGTTTCACCTTACGTTTATTAGCGAAGTCCCCGAAACCTCCGGCTTTAATGATCGCTTTACTGACGGTGTAACTTTCATCCGCCGGAATTTCCTGCGGTCCTTGCCCTTTAACTGAGCCGTAAACGTAAATTCGACCTCGCGATTTTTCACTCACCCGGTCGACCGCAAGAATCACGGTCGCGTGATAATAATATTCTTTTTCCAGCAACGATTTGATCGTGTGAGCAAGTTCCTTGCACGATTTACCGCGGGCGGGGACGAGTCCGACATAAGGGACCTCTAACTCACCATTGTCGTTGACCCGCAAGCGTTGCGAATCATTGTCGCGATCTTCCACGACCCTGAAGCTCACGTAATCGTTCGATCCGAGCTTCTTTTTGTCATCCAGCACAGCCATGGAGTTTGTCCGCATCACGGTAGTGGTCGAAGTGGAGGGCTGGTCGGACGAAGGCGGCCTTGGCGTGGCGGCCGCAGGGCTGGTCAGGTCCTGCCCGAATATCCAGTTGGTCGAAAGGATGCAGGCGGCAGCGATCAACGCATACAAGCAGGCTCTCATGTTGACCCCACCAATTTACCCTTTTTGCACTTTTTAGAAACTGTAAGTGGCGTCGACAGAAATGCGGTTCTGATTGTAATCGCGCAAGAACAGGTTGGAATCTTTGCTCGTTCCCTGATAACGCGCACCGAGCGTGACATGGGGCGTCAACTGGTAGCCCACAGTGATTGCGCCACCGATGCGGTGAAAATGTTCAGGCGTGCCTAATTGGCCACCGCCGAAACCGGCGAACCCACCCGACTCCCTGGCGTCTTCAAAGAAAAATTCGGTCGAAAGAAGGGTGTTGCGGATCAGGTTCCAGCTCATGGTATGGCGAACGTAGTTCAGCGTGATGTAATTTGAGTTCACACCGAGCTGATTCTCGTGCCCCGCGCTGAGGGTCTGACTAATCGTCGCGCTGAGTCGATGTGCGATCAACCCGTTGACATAATAATCCGACAGGTTCTTATTGTCCGGCACGATAAAGGCAAACGGACCGAAGGGAACGATGACGAAATTATGATCGAAATCGATCCATTGATAACCGGCGGCCGCGCGCACCCTTAGGTTATTGGTTAATTTCGCCTCAACAAATCCACCCGCGCTGTAATCTGTGTTGTCATTGAGCACACTTTGGTCATAGCGCGTAAAGACAGCGTTGGCTTCGGGGCCGATGGTGATCGTTGGAGTGACGATAAACGCAGCCGACCCGTAGACGATTTCCGCATTGCGATCCAAATAATCGAAGATGGAAGTGGTCGAGACGAAATTATAATGATCGTAACCGACAGTCAGGAGCAGCTTGTTCAGATCCCACAAAACCGAAATGCCGGCAGTATTTTCAAAGCGTCCATACTTTGCCACGTTGCTCAACGCTCCTTCTTGAATCGGATCCTGTTGCAGTTGCATCCGATCGTGGATGTTGATGCGGAAATCGCCTACGAAAATATCGAAGGCGATCTGCGATTTCGGCGCGATTAAAATGGTGTTCGTGTTGTAGTTAGAATGATCAAGGTAAAAGGAGTATCCGATGCCAAGATCAAGGCGCAGGGTGTTGAGCTGGGTGACTGGCCAGATCGCGTCGAGGCTCAGGCTCGGGGTAATAATAAAATCATCCTGCGTGTTAATTTCGGCGTAGTTAACGTTGTCGTTGTATTCGGCGCCGACAGTCGCACCGACTCGAAACCGGACCGGGCCCAGGAGCAAATTGTAGGGAATGCGAGAGATATCTTCCTGCCTGGCCTCGGACGCTGCCTGTCCGGCAAATGACGGACGCACCAGGTCCTGCCCATAAACGCCCGCGGCCGCCACCAACATCGCCATCACGAACAAAAGTGCGATCGATTTTCGCAACTGATCGCGATGCGAGGAGACAACATGACTACGACTCATAGGCAGGTTGATCAGGTTAAGGTTCAAGCGCTTGTAATTACCAATTCAAATCCCACGCAGGCGACGCACCGCCACTGCAACGTCTGCCTTCCGTCCGAGATCGTAACTTCGGTGTCTCGTTACCAGTTCTTTCAGTGCTCTCTTTTACGAGAAAACCCCTCCCCCAGGCAAGAGAAATCGAAGGAATCATCTTACCGGGTTTCGTTTAAAAAGCCGGGGCAACCGGACCCTGGTGTCGCGGATCATTGGGTGCAAATTTTGCCGCTTGGCCCGCTCTAAGCTGCTATTTTTTACATGGGTTCCGGTTTGCGGCGCATTAAACCTCGGTCGGCCAGGATGTGCCTGGTCATTTCCGCACTCGTTCTTGTCGGATTTGTTGCCGCCGGTTATTGCTGCTATGCCGAAAGTCCGGCCAGGAAAAGCGCACAAATCGAATACATCACGCCGGACGGGCAATTTTCTCCCGTGAACGCCGCGCGTCTCGCCCCTCGCGCGCAGGCCGCCGCGTTCGTCGATAACGATACCGTCAGCTGTGTTTTGCGCGAAGGCGAAACAACTTTCATCATCCAGCTCCCAAAAAATTCGCCGCGTGATCGTTTCACCTTCCTGAACGAAAACGCAGCTGCCTGCGGCGAACTTCGAATCGCCGTTTCCGATTCACCTCTTCCGGCGGACAGCCCGAAATGGACCCAAGTGGAGGGAATCGTCCCATTCGCCCATAAGCGCCTCTTTAAACTGTCAATGTTGGGCGTAGATACAAAATTTGTCCGCCTCTCCTTCAAGGTCGAACGACAACGTCAGGACTCCGCCCGAATTTCCGATCCTTTCGGAAGTTCTGTCCTCGCGGCAGCCATCAATTCAAATTTTGACAGATTGCATGAACGCGGCCTTGACCTGAGCGTCGCCACCGCCTCGGTCGCGGCACTCCCGGCCAAGCAGGATTAGGTAATTCTTCATCGTAATCACACCGCGTAAATGGCCGCGCGGACGCATCCGTGGACAAGTTTCAGAGGCATGGAACTAGCTCTTAACAACGCGGGTTTGATTGTTGTGACGCATGCGACTGGACGAAGGGGAACAAATTACAAAAACGCCGCCCCACTCGCATTCGCGGGAGCGGTTCGTCGCAACTCATCTCGAACAAATCTCTGATGAAAGTAAAACAGCTCTCACCCTGTCTGAAAGTCATTCGCCGCCGCGCGATGATTATTTTGCGATTGTTGCCCGGGCTACAAACGATGCAGTTCGGGATTGGAATGTAAAGAGCGGCGCGCTTTCCTGGCCGCAAGGTTTCGATTCTCTTCTCGGATACGACGGCTCGTTAACTGAGTGCGACATCGGCTTCTGGCAAAAAAATGTTCATCCCGGTGATTGCGCTCGCATTGCCCCGTCGATTCGCGATGCCTTGGTCGGAACTTCCGATCATTGGAGCGGCGAATACCGTTTCCGCCGCGCCGATGGGACTTACATCAATGTCCTCGAGCGCTCGCTGATTTTGCGCGCTGCCGACGGCACGCCCGAGCGCTTGATTGGTTCGCTCATGGACGTCACCGCCCGCAAACAATTGCAAGACCAGCTTTGCCGCTCACAAAAAATGGAAGCATTCGGCCAACTGGCCGGCGGCGTCGCCCACGATTTCAATAATTTCCTCACCACCATTCTCGGTTACGGCGATTTGCTACTGCACGAACGCCAGATCAAAGGAACCTTGGCTGATCACGTCACCGAAATCCGCGCCGCCGCCGCGCGTGCGTCGGCTTTGACTCAGCAACTTCTCGCCTTCAGTCGCAGACAGCCGCTTGAACCGGTGATCGTGGAAGTCAATTCCATCATCACGAACCTCGAACGCTCATTGCTCCGGCTCATCGGCGAGAATATTTCCGTCGTTTGCCATCTCCACCACGAGAAAGAAGGGGCGCACATCAAGGCCGACCCAAGCCAGATTACGCAAATCATTCTCAATCTGGCAGTGAATGCGCGCGACGCGATGCCTACAGGCGGCCAGCTCACGCTCGAAACTGCGATTGTCGATCTTACGAAGGAAACGGAATCGCCTTTCCAGTGCGGCGACTTTGTTCCGGGCGAATATGTTTTGATTAACATCTCCGACACCGGGATCGGAATGAACGACGAAGCAAAAGTGCATCTCTTCGAGCCATTTTTCACCACCAAAGCCGATCGGGAGCGAAGTGGGCTCGGCCTTGCAACTTCTTACGGCATTGTCCATCAAAGCGGCGGACATTTGCGCGTCGAAAGCGAACAGGGAAAAGGCACGACGGTGCAAATTTATCTCCCGCGTGTGCCCGCGCCGCCGCCGCCATCATATAAAAGACCAACTGGCAAGAAACCTCGCGGCGGCACCGAAACCATCCTTGTTCTCGAAGACGACATTAGTGTTCGCCACATTTCCGTGCGCATGCTCCGTGATCTGGGCTACGAAGTGATCGAAGCGGCCAACGGCAGTGACGCGCGGCGCTTGCTCAGCGAAAATGGCGGACGAAGGGTCGATCTCCTTCTCACCGACCTGGTGATGCCGCAAGTGAGCGGGCGCCGGTTCGCCGATTCGCTTCGCGCGGCTCATCCCAACATTAAAGTTCTTTTTATCTCCGGCTATCTCGAAGAATCGCTTCAACCGGGCGATCGATGCGAACCGGAAATGTTTTTCCTGCCAAAGCCGTTCGATTCAGAGCAACTGGCCGTCAAAGTACGCGAAGCCCTCGACACGTAACTTGTAATCCACCTGCTGTGCCTGCCCCGCCGTAGCCTTGGCGAAGGCGGGTCGTTTGTCGCTCTTGCGCCCAACTTGGCGGCGCGCGATTACGTTTAAAGAAATCGAAGCCGCGAGCGGCGTCTAAGCTTACGACGTGAAATAAATGTGGAAGCCACGTTAGCGCCGCGAGCCTCGGGAACCCGAGGTCCCTCCCCACATTGAAAAATTAGTTGCGTTCCGTAGTCTGTCGCATGCATGCGCGCGAACGGAAGATCGATAATCTCGAGTCCGGGTGGGGCTCGTTCGCGCGGCGGCACATCGGTCCGAATGAAGTCGAGACGGAAGAAATGCTTGGCACCGTCGGCTATCAAAATCTCGCTGCGCTGATCGACGCGACCGTTCCAAAAAACATTCGACTGGATCGGCCATTAAATTTGCCGGAAGCGAAATCGGAAAGCGAAGCACTCGCCGAACTGCGCGCAATCTCGAAGAAAAACAAAATCGCGAAATCTTTCATCGGGGCTGGTTATTCTGACTCCATCACCCCGCCGGTAATTCAGCGGAACATCCTCGAAAACCCGGGCTGGTACACCGCTTACACACCGTACCAGGCCGAGCTCGCGCAAGGCCGGCTCGAAGCGCTGCTGAATTTTCAGACGATGATTGTCGATCTTACCCAGCTCGACATTGCCAACGCGTCCATGCTCGATGAGGCGACCGCCGCCGCCGAAGCAATGACACTTTGTCACGCCGCCGTTCCGGATCGAAAAACTTTTTTTGTCGCTGATGATTGCCATCCGGAGACGATCGAAGTTGTCCGGACGCGGGCGAAGCCGCTCGGAATCGAAGTTAAGACCGACAATCACACGCGCTTCAAATTCGATAAGTCGATTTTCGGCGCGCTCATTCAATATCCCGCGACCGATGGCGCGATTTACGATTACACGGAGTTCGTGAAGCAAGCGCACGATGCCGGCGCACTCGTCGTTGTCGCCGCCGACATTCTGGCGCTCACATTGCTAAAACCGCCTGGCGAATTCGGCGCGGACGTTGCGGTCGGCAACAGCCAACGGTTTGGAGTCCCGCTTGGTTTTGGCGGACCGCACGCGGCGTATTTTGCCACGCGCGATCAGTACAAACGCCACATGCCCGGCAGACTCGTCGGCGTTTCGCACGACGCTGATGGACGACTAGCTTACCGACTCGCGCTGCAAACGCGCGAGCAACACATCCGCCGCGACAAAGCCACGAGCAACATTTGCACGGCGCAGGTTCTTCTCGCGGTGATCGCCTCAATGTATGCGGTTTATCATGGTCCGCGCGGTCTGCGCGCAATCGCCGAGCGCGTTCATCGGTTAACGAGTCAATTGGTTGACGGTCTTCGCGCACTCGGATTGAAAATCGCGCACGAAAACTTTTTCGACACGATCCACCTCGAAGTGGAATCGAGCGCGGTCACTTTGGAACACGCGCAAAAGGCGGGATGCAATTTGCGCGCGCTTGGACCGCGCGCCGTCGGGGTTTCATTCGATGAAACAACAACCGAGCGAGATATCGAAATCCTGATGTCAATCTTTCGCGGCACACCGGTGCGCGATTTGGCTGATGACGACCTCGGCGAGCCGCCAATCCACATTCCGCAATCCGCAATCCGCAGTTCACAATTCCTAACTCATCCGGTTTTCAATGCGCACGACACCGAGACCGAAATGCTGCGGTATTTGAAAAAACTCGAGTCGCGCGATCTCTCGCTCTGCCATTCGATGATTCCGCTTGGGTCGTGCACGATGAAACTCAACGCGACCGCGGAAATGTTTCCGATCTCCTGGTCGGAATTTGCCACACTGCATCCGTTCGCACCTGATTACCAAACGAGCGGCTACATCGAGATGTGCCAGCAATTGGAAAAATGGCTGACGGAAATCACCGGTTTCGCCGCGGTTTCGTTGCAGCCCAATGCCGGCTCACAAGGCGAATATGCCGGCTTGCTCGCCATCCGGGAATATCACGCGTCTCGCGGCGAAGCGCATCGCAATGTTTGTTTGATTCCGACTTCGGCGCACGGAACGAATCCCGCCAGCGCGGTGATGGCCGGCCTCCAAGTTGTTGCGGTCGCGACATTAAAGGATGGCGATATCGATCTGGCCGATCTCCGCGCGAAAGCAGACGCGCATGCGCGCGACCTCGCCGCGCTCATGGTCACGTATCCGAGCACGCACGGCGTTTTCGAACCAACCATTCGCGAAATTTGCGAGATCGTGCACGCGCACGGCGGCCAGGTTTACATGGATGGCGCGAATATGAACGCGCAGGTGGGACTTTGCCGGCCCGGTGACTTCGGCGCGGACGTTTGCCATCTGAACTTGCACAAGACGTTTTGCATTCCGCACGGAGGCGGCGGACCTGGTGTCGGTCCGATCGGCGTCGCACAACATCTGGTCGAATTTCTGCCCGGAAAAAAAGTTGGTGCAGTTGCCGCGGCGCCATACGGCAGCGCCAGCATCCTCACGATTTCTTGGATGTACATCCGAATGATGGGGGCTGATGGTTTGAAGCGCGCAAGCGAAATCGCAATTCTCAACGCCAACTACATCGCCAAGAAGCTCGATCCGCACTTCCCGGTGTTGTTCAAAGGCAAACGCGGCCTGGTCGCGCACGAATGCATTGTCGATCTTCGCCAATGGAAAAACGCAGGCATCGAAGTTGAAGATGTCGCGAAGCGTTTGATGGATTACGGATTTCACGCGCCGACGGTTTCCTGGCCGGTCGCCGGCACCATGATGATCGAGCCGACTGA
>QHPY01000005.1 GCA_003219215.1 Verrucomicrobiota bacterium
CTCAGGCCACGATCACTGTGCTCCCGGGGTGTCTGTTTCGACTTGAGGTCGACGGAAGTCACACCCGTTTAACGTGTGTTCGCGGCAAAATATATGCCGCGCCAAAATCCGGTCCGATCAGCGCGGTCGAGGCGGGGTATGTTTGCAAATGGCCATCCGATCATGGACCTGCGCCGGCAGCCGATGCTCCCCAGGGGCAAATCGATACAACCGCGACCATTCAGGTGGGGCGTGAACTGCGCGACCTAGAAGCCAGGGGGCGCGATCGCTTGCCATTTTAGTCGACTCTGGCTGTAAACGGCTTGGGAGTTGCTTGATAGCATCTTCACCGCTCGAGGAGCCGAGGGATGGGCGGCCAAATTGCCTATGTTCTCCGGTCCAAAAAGCCGACGGCGTTGCGCTTCCTTAGCGCTTGCAGCCGGGTTGTCGCTCAAAGTTGCTGCGGCACAGCAAACGGCACCCGCGCCGGATGAGACAATTGCTGTTCCGATTACGGTTCGGGCGTCAAATAGTGCCGCCCAGATCGCGAGCGATGAATTCCTCACCGGATTCATTACCGTGGCGGTTCGATTCGAAGGGCCAGAATTCGCTTCATGCGTAGCGACAGCGGTGACGCTGCGTCCGGATCTCGCCGCCAAGATCGTCGTTTCCGCGCTGAACATTTCCTGGATAAATGGGCAGCCGCCGCAGCAAACGCTTTCCTGCTCCGCCATCAGTCAAATCGTCAAAGCTGCTGTCCGCGCTGCGCCTAAAAACGCGTCCGTCATCGTAAAAGCTGCGATCAAGTCTGAGCCGCGCATGCGCGACTGCATCATCGCTGCGGCGATCGCAGCTGCGCCGGATCAGGAAGCCTTGATTCGCGCAGCGGTGGGCGAAGTGACGCCGATGTCGATGTTAGCTTGGTGGAATGCCGGCAGATTCAATCCCGCGGACAATCTACCGTTGAGCGATGTCAACTCTCCGGAGCAACCTCCGGCTGGACCCTGAAAGCGCTCGCCTTGCCAATCGACTTCGCGTTGTGTCAGGATAATCAGGTGTGGACTGACAGACCTGCATGAGCTTCGATCGAATTTTCTTTTGCCGGTTCTGCCCCGCTAATTTTTTTGCCGGAGCGATCGCTTGCTTTTCCCTGGTGTTTGTAGCGAAGGTTTTGGCGCAGGAAGCCGTCGGCACCGCGGCTACTTCGGCTCCGAGCTCGGAGCCGGTTGCCGAAATGAGCGCCGAATCAAGTGTGCCAATACTTACTCCAGCGGCCGATTCTAATTTATATTCGAGTAACGACCTTCGGAAAGAGGTCTCGGCCGAACCACGTCGATTTCAGTACGGATTTAAAGTCACAGTTCGTGGCGTTTATGACGACAATATCAACATTAGCCAGACTAATCGTGTTTCGGATTATTATTTCTCGATCGAGCCGGTGCTGACACTTGGGCTTGGCGATATCACTGGAGCTGGAGATAATTACATTCGCCTCGACTATGCTCCGGCCTTATTTCTGTTTGCCGACCATTCTGAAGACGATGCGGTCCAACACCTGATTCGTCTCCAAGGCCAGCACCAATTTGCGCGATTGACAGTCGCGTTGGCAGAGGAGATCGCGATCTTAGACGGCACCGACCTGCGCAGCGTCGGCGATCTAACTGCTCCCGGCATTCATGCCAATACCGACGTGAGCGGACGGACCAAGTTTCAAACTTACAGAACCAGTATGAATGCGAGCTACGATTTGAGTGGCAAAACTTTTCTCAGCACCGGGTTCAATTCGCTCGTGACCGAGTACGACTCATCCAGCCTTTTCAGCTCGGCCAACTTCTCGGAGAACCTTTTCATCAACTATCGCTACAGCGACAAAGTCGTTGTCGGAATCGGCGGCACCGGCGGCTATGACGTTGTGGATGATCCGAACCCGGCCCAAACTTTTGAGCAGGCGAATGCGCGAATCAGCTATCAACCGAGCGGCAAAATCAGCGTGAACGTTTCAGGCGGTGTTGAGTTTCGTCAGTTCGAACACAATTCGCGACATCAGTACGTCACACCGGTTTTTGAACTAGCCCTTAGCTATCAACCGTTCGATCCCACCACCATAACACTGAGCGGCAGTCGCAGCACATATAACTCCGGTGCCCTCGCCGGGCAGGACTTTGCCCAAACAAGCATTAGCGCCAGCATGCGCCAGCGTTTTTTGCAAAGATTTTATATTGCCGTCTCGGCCGGATACCAGAACTCCGATTACTTCAGCACCGTGAACGGCATCGCCGCGAACCGGCAGGACAATTATTATTTCATCGAACCGGCGCTCGATTTTTCCATCACTAGATTTTGGACATTCGGCGGTTATTATCTGCACCGGCAAAATGACAGCGCGTCCCAAAACTTCAGTTTCTTTGACGACCAGGTCGGTTTTCGGACGGCGCTCACCTTCTGAGGGAATTCGTTAGGCGAGAAGTGAAAACTCCGAGGCTGATTTTGCTGACCCTGTTAGTGCTGCCGGCGGCGACTTTCGCTCAAAGCGCGACACCGGCGGAATCTGGTCAGCGTACCGCACCGGCACCGTCTGTGGTCGCTTCCCTCGCACCACCGAGCGATGCCGTCAGCGTGCCGACTGGTTACGTTCTGCGAACGAACGACCAGGTTGGAGTGGAAGTTTTTGGCGAAGAAGATCTGCGGACAAGCACCCGCCTCAACGGCGAGGGAAATTTGAGTCTGCCGCTGCTTGGATCGGTCCACCTGGCAGGACTGACGCTGGCCCAAGCCGCCGCCAAAATCACCGAACTTTACGGACGCGATTACCTCGTTAATCCAAGAGTAAACGTCACCTTGGTCGGTTACGCCAAGCGGCGCTTCACCATTCTCGGCCAGGTGAGTCGCCCGGGCAGTTATGAGATGCCCGAAGGCAGCCCCGACGGTGTCGATCTTCTGGAGGCGATCGCCATGGCCGGAGGTTACACTCGCATCGCCGCGCCTGAGCGGGTGAGCGTTCGTCGCCGCTCAGCCAAGGGTGAAGATGAGATTCTGCGGGTAGATGCCAAACGGCTCGCGAAGCGAGGCGGCGAAAATTTTCAAGTGAGACCCGGCGACACTGTCACGGTGGCAGAAAGTCTTTTTTGATGACGGCTCGCCCTTTGCTTTCAGAAGTCGTGATCGCGATGTAGAATTGTCCGATTGCCGTGCCAAACCAGCCTCTTCAGTCAGTTTCGCCTTTGCCGATTCCGGCCGCTATGGCGACACCTGCGGTAGCGAGCAATATCGATCTTCTCGAGCAAAAGCGCGTCATTGATGTTCGGCACCTTTGGCACACAGTCCTTGAACGGATCTGGATCGTCGTGCTTTGTGTGATCGCCGGTCTCTTTTTGGCACTGGGCCACCTCGCGCGCACGCCGAAGCTCTACCAGGGCCACACCGTGCTCGAGGTCCAATTTCAGGAACCGACTCTTGTTTCCGCAGAGGAACCGGCATCGCGGATGCGCTCGATGTTCTTGGCAAGCCAGGAAGCATTACGAACCATCGAGCAAAATCTTATCAATCGAACACTGTTAGCGCGGGTCGTCCGTGCCGAAGGCCTGGCGGACGACGGCGGCCGCGCGCTTCTCGGTCATAGCGTCACCGCCAGCGATCCGAATAAAACGACACCGCGGGCCACCGCCACATCCGCGGCAGACAAAATCGACGAAACGATGGGGATCGTGACAACCTTCACGCCGCTCGAAGAAGCGCTCGGCGGCGCGATGACTGGCATGGTCAGACCTGTTATTCGCCGCGGCACTCGTTTGATCGATCTCTACGTGACGAATCGCGACCCAATAATGGCACAGAAACTGGCCGAAGCCGTTGGACGTGAGTACATCCGCTACTCGATCGCACAGCGCGCGGCCTACAGTCAAAACGCGTTGCGTTACCTGCTTGAAGAAGAAGAGCGGCTAAAAGAAAACTTGCAGCGGAGCGAAGCAGCGGTCGCGGAATACAAGGAAAAGACACCGGATGCTTTGCAGCTCGGCGGAGGAGCGGCGGCCACTGGCAGCCAAAGCGGCGCCGGCAGTTCGGGCGGTCGCAGCGGTTTAGTCGAAGACAAGCTTCAGGAACTGACGAGCAAACTTACCGCCGCCAAGGCAGATCGTATTCGTATCGAAAATGAATTGAAACAAATCGAGGGCATTGGCGACAACGTGGACGCGCTCTTGGCCATTCCGAGCATTGCCGCCGCGCAAACTGTCAACGATCGCAGGCGCGATGCGTCCCAATTGGAATCGAATGTCGGCGCGCTCGCGCAACGCTACAAGGACAAACATCCGAAAATGGTCTCCGCGCGCGCCGCGCTGAAAGAAGCAAGAGATGCTCTGCGTCGCGCTGTTTTGGATCAACCGAATGTCTTGCAGAACATGCTGCAGCAGACGAAAGCGACCGAGGGCAGTTTGCAGACCGCGGTCCAGGAGCAGGAAAAGGCCGCGCTCGCCCTCAACAAAGCGGCGATTGGCTATCAACAACTTGCCCGGCAGGCCGAGACCGATCGCGCGCTTTACGAAAGCGTTCTCCGTCAAATCAAGCAGACCGATGTAAGCAAAGACGTGAAGATGACCGCGGTCAGTGTGGTCGAACATTCACCTTTGTCGCGAGCTCCAGTTAGCCCAAATACTGGTAAAACGCTGGTCTTCGGATTACTTGGCGGACTCGCTGCTGGTCTCGCCTTCATTTTTGGCGCGGATGCCATCGACCGATCAGTCAAGACCGTCGATCAGGCGGAAGCGACTTTTAATCTGCCCGTCCTCGCTGCCGTCCCTGAGACAAAAGGTGAAACCAAGTCGAGTACGAAACGCCGAAAAAATGACGATGGCACTTCGACCTACCGAGTTATCACTAAGAGCCCGGAGGGACCGGCCGCGGAAGCATTCCGCAATTTGCGCGCCGCGCTTTCGCTCCTGGGACCGGAGAGCGAGCGCAAGATTTCGCTCTTCACCAGTGCTTTGCCTGGAGAAGGCAAAAGTTTTACCAGCGCCAACTACGCTGTCGCGCTCGCCCAGCAGGGCTATCGCGTTCTGTTGCTTGATGGCGATCTGCGCCGGCCGAGTTTGCACAAAATTTTCGGTTTCACCGGCAAATCGAAGACCAACTCCAACTACGCCGAGCCGCCCGGATTTGTCGATTGTCTCGTCGGCAACGCAAAACTCGAATCTGCGGCCCGGCCGATTTCCGCGGAAGAGATCGACGTCGTTGGGGATGCGATCGCGATGCGCGGCAAAATTCACACAGCTACCGGCGGACAACTGTTCGTTCTGGCCGGCGGCCGTCGCGCACCAAATCCCGCCGAGATTTTAAGCGGGCCGTCGTTTGCAAAGTTAATCGCGGAAGCCGGAAAAATGTTTGATCGAGTGGTGTTTGATAGCGCGCCGGTGCTCGCGGTGAGCGACACGCTTCTAATGGCGCCGCACGTGCAGACAATCTGCGTCATCATTCGGGCGCGGAAAACGCCGCGACCTGCGATTCAACGCGCGCTTTCCCTTATCGTGGGCGCGGGAACTCGCCCAGCCGGTTTGGTTTTGAATCGTTTGCCGACAACTCGCGGCTACGGCTATTACTACTATTACGCCTCACCGGGCTACGGCAAAGGCGAAGGATCTTACTCGAGCAGCTACGCGGAAAGTCAGCAAAGCTGACTTAGTTATCAGTTAATAGTTATCGGTTATTGGGCCGGACTACTCTGATTCTTCTATTAACTATTAACAAATAACCAATAACTAGCGTGCGCTGTTCCAGCGCGCGCTTCCCCAGCACAATCCGAGATAAACCGCGGCATAAAGCTGGATCGATTCGATCTGCAACGGAAAATCGATCAGCGCGTGCAGAGCCACACCAGCCAAGGCGATCACCACCAGGGGCAAGGTCAACCGTCGCCGCCAGCTCCACTCGCGCGCTTCTCGTTTTCGAAGACTCAGGATTGCAGCAGTTATTCCACCGAAAAAAAGCAGCATCCATATGGCGCTCCCGGCCCATCCCCACTCGATCGCTGTTTGCAGATAATCCTCGTGCAAAAAACGCCAGCTCCCACTGGCAAGTTGATCTCTGTTCAGAAAAGGAAAAACCGCGCGGAACGTTCCGGGGCCAAATCCCAGCAGTCCGACATCCGGCAGCGCATGCAGCGCCACTCGCGTCGCAAGCAAACGTGTATCCTGCGAGAGATCTTCGCTCTGCTTCCAGCGAGAGATTGGCTGCTCCAAATGGCTGGCCGTGCCAATCGCGTAGAGCAGCAGTAAAATCGCGCCAACGCCGACCAGCGCGACGTTTTTCTCCGATCGCGAGAGTCTGCGAAAAATATGCGGGCCAAGTTGCCACAACAGCGCGAGCAGAATCAAACCCGCGATTAATTGCGCCCCACGCGATGTGTTGGCAGCCACTGCTGCAAGGTTCAGCAGAAAAATCGTCAGCCCGAGCGATCGAATAATTGGACCCGATGGCGTTCCGAACGCGCGCACCGCCAGTCCGGCGGTTAACGGCAGCACCAGGTTTAAGAATGCACCCGCGTTGCCGTGATAGTAGTAAGTCGCAAAGAAACTCGTTCCCGTTCCGAAACCATATATCGGCCTGTGCCAGAAAATTGCCTCGGCCCCGGACGCCTTTTGCAGCAGCCCGAGCAGTGAAATCGATCCACCGCCAATCGCTATCACCCCCCATAAGTGGAGGAGGCCTTTGCCATCTTGCGAAAGATCGGCAACCAACAGAATCGCCCCGAATAGGAGCGTTGCTCGAATCATCCAGGCGAGGCTGATCGTATAATCGAATGAACCCGGAGCGTGCGGCGCGAAGTTGTTGAGTGAGCTGAAAGTTCCAAACTCAGGGTCGTAAATAGATCGGGCGTTGATCACCATCCAACTGCCGATCACAAGCAAAGCTGCGATTAACAAGAGCAGCAGCATTGGAAACTTTGGCTTGCGGCGTCTGATCGCCAGATCGATCAACCAGAGGAGCAAGGACGCACCTAATAACAGGTTGATTACGAGAATGCTCTGTGAGGTAGTCCCGCCGTAGGCCCACGGCGCGACGACAAGTGTGACGAAAAACATCCATCGTGAACAATCGCGTAACGTGAGCACGCTGAGCCTCTCAGCGTCCCTTTCCAAACAACATAGTGTGGACGGTTTTTAAAACGATCATCGCATCCAATTTAAGGGAATAATGCCGAATGTAGTAGAGATCGTACTGGAGCTTCGCTACCGCATCTTCTTCACTGTCGCCATAGGGATAGTTGACCTGGGCCCAACCGGTGATGCCAGGTTTCACCAGATGGCGAAAATGATAGAATGGAATCTTCTTCTCGTAGCGCTCGACGCACTTGATCCATTCCGCGCGCGGGCCGATCAGACTGATGTCGCCTTTGAACACGTTCCAAAGTTGCGGGAGTTCGTCGATTCGAAGTTTGCGCAGCCAGCGGCCCAGCCTAGTAACGCGCGAATCGTTTTCACGCGTGTAAATGTCGTCGCTCTGATCGCTTCCCGGAGAGAACTTCATCGTTCGGAACTTGTAGGCAGTGAACGCGTGGCCCTCGCGCCCTGCCCTCACCTGCTTGAAAATGGCCGGACCTTTGCTCGTTAGGCGAATCAGCGCCCAGCTCACCACCATTAACGGACAACTAATAACTAATAACACGCCGCAGGCGATGATATCGAAGAGGCGCTTCAAATAATGGTAGGGCGAAATTCGCGCGAGCTGGAAGCCCATTTGCAATGGCCAGAACGGATCGATCGTTTGCATCGGCACATGACGCCAGTGCGCTTCGTAAAATGATTCCAACGTGTAAACGCGCGTCCGCTGAAATTGTGTTCGCACCAGCCGCTCGATCAATTGCGGACCGAGCCGATCCACTCCCTCCGCCAAAATCACGCCACTGTAGGTTCGGTCGAGCTGCGCCAGCTTCGCTGCGATGTCGCCCTGAATAACGGGCGAACCTTCGCCGGCGATTGTCGATCCCACGCGGGTGTCATCGTTATCCACAAACTCGAGGCGCTGCTGATTGGGCGACTGCCGGTAGGCTTCGTAAAATCGTCGCGCCAGTTCACCGCTGCCAATCACCAGAAAAGCGCGCTGCGCCGCTGAAGCCGCGATCCCTCGGCGGAAGAATCGCCGGTAGACCAGCGAAATCGGCAGAAACATCACGAAGCTGATCAATAAAACTCCGCGGCTCGGCTTCATCGTAACGTCGTAGGCGGCGGCGGAATAAATAACCAGTGAGCTAATCGCCGCCGCTGCCGCTATCGCGAGAATGTGATCGGCAGTGTAAGTCAGCGCCCGTGTTTCGGTATTGCGGTTGTAACCACCGATGATGTAAAGAGCCTGCAAAATGACTGCGACGGTGATGCAATCGACGAGCACAAATTCGAATGGGCTAACGAAAAACGCATCGCGGCGGAGATAACCGACAAGTCCATACAGCAACACCCAGCAGAAGATGTCGCACGTCGCATAAAAGAGCCCTACCGCCCAATCGTGATCGCGTATCTGCGCCAGAATCCTTGATCGTTGTCCGCTGGGCGCGCTCGTGACGGATTGTTCGTTCGAGCTCGTTGGTTCGACGATATCATCCACCCACAGTTCTGGTCGCGACGTCTTCCCTGATTGCCGAGAGAACATGATGCAGCCGCCATGAATGACGCAGCTGCGACCTTACGACAAATGCCGGCGAGCTGTCAGCATAAATCAATGAGCCAAAAGCCATGGCCAAGTTTATTCATCATCTGTTATCCGTCGTAGGGCCTTGTCTTAAAGCGTTAGCCGTTTACGGCTGAATCCACATCCACTGGGAGCTTAGGTCTGGACTTGAGCGTCATCTCTCGTTCTCAGGATCTTGCCGCAGGATCGCCCGCTAAATCGGCATAGAACTTTAGATATTTCGCAATTAGCGCCTTCCAGGAGAATTCCCGACGAATCCTGGCCGCGATGGATTCTCGATGATTGCTCGCCACGTCAAATCGGGAAGCAAAGAATTGTCTCAAAGCCGATGCCACATCGTTTTCGTTAGGCTCAACTAAGTAACCGGCGCCCCACGATTCAATTTCGGACCACGGCGTCTTACTTGTGGTTAAAACCGGTGTCCCGACCTGCAATGCTTCCAAGACAGCGTAGCCGAAATTTTCGGAATACGACGGTAGACAAAACAGATCCGCACCCTGCAAGTAGGGCCACTTGCCTTCACCCCAAACTTCTCCTACCCAATCGATTCGAGGAAGCTCGGTTTGGTGTTTGCGAATAAAATCTTTGAGTTGTCGAATGTAGCTTTCTTTGCCACCGCCCACGACGACAAGGCGCAATGATTGAGGCAATGACTCGCTGTGCAAGCGAGCCAACGTTTGTAAAAGAAGAGGTAAACCTTTCTTCGGATGGATTCGGGAAAGAAACAGGATAATGACTTCCGACTCGCCCCAAGCGAGTGCTTCTCGGGCTTCTGCATAATTTGGCAGGCGCTCCTCAGCGATGCCAAGCGGCAAGATTGTCGGGTTCGATCCCGGGAAAAATTTCTTTAGGGTGTGCGCTTCGATCTGACTTGTGGCGACGAGTCGATTCGCGTTTTGCAAGAATCTTCGCTCAACCACAAAGAAGTAGGGCCACTTTTTCCACCACTTGTGTCGCCACGCCCAAGGTTCGAGCATTCCATGAGGCGAGACGACATAAGGCACTCGCCGACGGCGGCAATGTGCTGCCAGTCGCGGAAAAGCGGGCTGCCACAGCCCATGAAAATGCACGACTTCTTGCTCGCCTGACTGCCCAATCGTCTCTTTCGGCGGATCGGCTCGGACCGTTATCCCCGAACCGATCAAAAACTTCTCTAAAGATTTGATCGCTAAATCGAGACCGCCCGCCCTTTGCCCGGGTGGCGGTTGAAAAAAATCGATAATCATCGCGCAGCAGCTTCGAGATAAAGCCGCTCGTACGCTATCGCCATCGTTTTCACCGAGAATTTTTCTTCGACAAGTTGACGACCGTTTGACGCGATTGCGGCGAGCCGCTCGCCATCTCTCAATTTTGCGGCCAGGCCGGCGGCGTCATCGACAAAGATCACATTGCTATCGTTGAAAAAAGGCATCTCTATCGTCAGATTGCGCCGAATCGCACAAGGCACCTTCGCGGACATCGCTTCGATCACAGCCAATGGTAAACCTTCGTACTCCGCGACGTGCAGCAGCAAATCGGCCGCGCTGAGAAATGGAAGTACTTCCGAATTCCAATCCGTTCGCGAGACGATTCCGCCAAGCTTTTCTCGTACTACCCGCTTGTCCCAGTTCGGCGAAAATTTCCCATCACCCAGCCATAAAAATTTTGTTGTCGGGAATTGTCGATGTAGCTCGCGCGCCGCAGTGAGGAAAAGATCAGGTCGCTTTTGTTCCACTAAACGGCCCAATCCGAGCACAAGAAGATTATCATCCTTCAACCCAAGTTCACGGCGTTTCTGCACCCGAAGATTCTGTACTCGCTCCAGATCCGGAATTGGAACACCGTTCAAAACTGTTCGCGTGCGCGCGCAGTTGCCCAAAAAGCCATCCAGCTCGGCGCGTCGCGCTTCCTGGACTGCGACAATAACGCCTTTGTGTTTGCAGAGCGCGTTTCGTGCGATCCAGTTCCGGAGCCGCGCTACCTTTGCCCCAAGATAAACTGCGTTCTGC
>QHPY01000006.1 GCA_003219215.1 Verrucomicrobiota bacterium
CTTTCACAACTGACGCAACTAAGTCCGCTGGCATTGCGGATCACACGAAAGGCCGGTGACGCCGAAAAATGGGCCCGAAGCGCTGTCAGGACAAAATGTGATTACATCGTAGTCGCGGGCGGTGATGGAACATTAAACGGAGTGGTGAATGGATTAGCCGCCGACGCAAAGAACGTTCGCATCGGAATCGTACCGCTTGGAACGGGGAATGATTTTGCGCGGACACTCGGACTGCCGTTTTCGATCGAGCACAACATCGACATTCTTCGTTCGGCCCAAACAAAGCGAATCGATCTGGTTCGGGTTAAGAGCAAGCGCGCGCGATATTTCGTAAACGTGTCAGCCGGCGGTTTTAGCGGCAGGGTGGACGAAAAAATGACACCAAAGATTAAGCGAGCATGGGGACCGCTCGCTTACATCCGCGGGGCGGCCGCCGCATTGCCGAAACTACACGCATATCACACCCAGATTTTATTAGACGATGACGAGCAATTGTCCGCCGAGTTTTATAATGTGGTCGTTGCAAATGGCCGCTTCGTCGCAGGCGGCCTGCCAATCGCGCCTGATGCCGATCCGAGCGACGGTTTGCTTGAAGTCGTTTTGATTCCAAAGCTCGGCGCCCCTGAAATTGCATTGCTCGCGGCCGAAATCGTTTTAGGTAAACATCTTTCGAGCAATGCGGCGGTATTTCGACGGGCCAAAAAGATTTCTGTCCGGTCGCGGCCAGGAATGCGGTTCAACGTGGACGGCGAACTTGTTGGAAGCGCGCCGGCAGTATTTCAAATCTTGCCCCGCGCGCTAAACTTCGTGGTAAAGCGATGATCAACGACAAAGTCGTTCCATTGGAAAAGCTTCAGCAGCAGGCAAAAGCTCTGCGCACTGCCGGAAAGAAGATCGTAGCGACAAATGGTTGTTTCGATTTGCTTCATGTCGGACATGTTCGCTACTTGAACGGGGCTCGCGCGCTTGGCGACGCACTGATCGTTGGAATCAATGGCGACGAATCTGTCCGCGAGCTAAAGGGGCGGGGTCGCCCAGTTAACAATCAAAATGACCGGGCAGAAATCATAGCGGCGTTGGGATGCGTTGATCTGGTCGCGATCTTTCCGGAACTGCGCGCAACCAGATTCCTCGAACTCGCTGCACCTGACATTTATGTCAAAGGCGGCGACTACAACGCTGACACGTTGAATAGCGACGAACGCGAAGTTCTTCGAAAAATCGGCGCGAAGATCGACATCGTGCCCTTGGAGCGCGGCTATTCGACAACTGATTTAATGAAACGTTTGAGCAAACTCGGAAAATGAAGCGCCTTGGTCTTGGAATTCTTGGATCAGGAAAAGGATCGAATTGCCGCGCGATTCTCGAGAGCATTCGGACAGGAACGCTGTCTGCTGAAGCGCGAGTAGTGCTTTCCGATGTTCTCGATGCGCCGATTCTGGAAATTGCGCGCGAATTCGCCATCCCGAATGCCTATTTTCCGCCAGGCCAATTTCGCACGCGGCTGGAGCCAAACGCTGAGGCAGAGCTCGTGCAAATGCTGCGCGACGCAGAAGTAGATTTGGTGGTGCTCGCTGGGTTCATGCGCGTTTTGAAATCTCCGATTTTGGAGGCGTTTCCGCGGCGAATCATCAATATTCATCCATCGCTGCTGCCAAAATTTCCCGGATTGGAAGCGTGGAAACAAGCGCTCGATGCGGGTGAGACCGTTACGGGTTGCACCGTTCATTACGTCGACGAGAAAATAGATCACGGCGATTTAATTGCGCAGCGCGAAGTGCCGATCTTGCCTAACGACTCAGCCGAAAGCCTGCACGCGCGAATTCAGATCGCCGAGCACGAACTATATCCAGCGGTGATCGAAAAGCTTTGTCGAGAAAACGATCGCGTGCGCTAAATCGTCTCGGCTTTTTGGTCACGCCGCAGTAATTCTTCCATCGCCTGCGCTGGCGCTTTCTGCTGGTAAAGCAGCGAGTAGACCTGGTCGATAATTGGCGTATCGACTTGAAGGTTGTGCGCGCACTCATAGGCACCCTTAGCGGTTGGGATTCCTTCGGCAACCGTGCCCAGCGAGGAAGCAATTTCGCTTAACGCGCGACCCTGGGCCAATTGTTCGCCGGCGCGGCGATTGCGGCTGTGTTGACTAAAGCAGGTTGCAACCAGATCTCCGACACCGCTTAATCCGTAAAACGTTCGCAGTTCTCCCCCCATTTTTGTTCCGAGGCGGACCATTTCGGCAAGGGCGCGGGTGACCAGCGCCGCTTTTGAATTGTCACCTAAACCGAGGCCATCGCTGGCACCGGCTGCGATGGCGTACACATTCTTGAGTGCGCCGCCAAGTTCGATACCGGCCAGCTCCCCACCCGTGTAAATTCTGAACCGCGGCGTGCCGAGATAGTTCTGAAGCGTTGTCGCCCATTCTGGTCTTGTACATGCCAGGACGCTAGCCGTCGGCAATTCGCGCGAAACTTCTGCAGCTAAATTCGGCCCTGACAAAACTGCGATCGGATGTTTGGGGAAAATGTCGGCGAGTATTTCACTCATGCGCTTGCCGGTTCCGTGCTCGATCCCTTTGATGCAGCTCAGCAGCACTGCGTCGGGATTAAGCGTAACTTCGGCAAGTTGGGCAGCGGTCTCTCGCATGGCAGTTGAGGGCGTAACGAAAACAATCAAATCAGCGTCGGCACACACTTGAAGTTCACTCGTTAGGCCGACAACTTTGGGAAGATTTACGCCAGGAAGATAAGCTCTGTTCTCCCGCGATTTTTGCAGTTGTTCAATTCGTGACGGATTTCTCCCCCACAGCAAAATCGAGTGACCTTGCCGTGCCCAAATGACTGACAACGCTGTTCCCCAGCCGCCGGCACCGATCACTGCGATTTTGTCCGGTTTCACTTTCGAACAAAGCGCGGTTCAGTGCCTTTCGCCAGGCGGGACAAGTTGGATCGATGCCGCACCACTACAATCGCTCCCAGACAAAACGAAAAATAGAGAGGGATCGGGGTGGGCAGTTCTTTCAGAAACAGCATGATTGCGACCGCAATGGGAAGCGCGACCGCCGCTGCTATCGAGGCGAGGGAGACATACCGCGTCGCTTCAAACACCACAATCCAAACGACGCACACAATCAGTGCCGTTATCCAGTTTATGCCAAAAAGGGCGCCCATCAATGTGGCGACCCCTTTTCCACCTCTAAATCCAAGCCATATCGAATAACTGTGTCCCATCAGAGAACAAATAGCGCCTATCGCGGCGCAAAGATCGACAAATTGCGCGCTGGATTGCGCGGCCTTGGCCATAATCACAGCAAGCATGACGGCAGCCAAGCCTTTAGCAAAATCCACAAGGAAGACCGGATACCCAAACCGCTTGCCCAAGGCGCGTGTAACGTTTGTTGCACCGACATTTCCGCTACCGACCTTGCGAATGTCGACGCCCACGAGTCTGCCGGCAATGTAACCGGTCGGGAGAGATCCCAGCAGATAAGCAAGCAACGCGACACCAGCAAGAATAGTCACGACAGATTAGTTCGTTTTTGCTTCGACAAGCGGCGTGGCGTTGCCAAGTTGTAACTCGTTCTTAGTAAGCCATATAGATAGAATCGAAATATCTGCCGGGGTTACACCACTGATCCTCGCAGCTTGTCCTAAAGTGGTCGGGCGTACTTTCGAAAGTTTTTGGCGCGTTTCGGAGCTGAGACCCGCAACGCTTGCGAAGTTGAACCCATCAGAAATCTTTTGAAAGCTCCTCTTCGATAGCTCCTTGTTGTGCTGGGCCTGCCGAGCGGAATAGCCCTCGTATTTGATGTCGGCTTCGACCAACTCCCAAATGTCCGCAGGAGCTACCGAGCGGATTTCAGGTTCCAAGTTCAAATGAGTGAAGGTCGGCCGTTTCAGAAGTTGAGAGATAGCAACACCTTCGCATCTCGTATTATTTGCCACCGCGCGGCACTCTTGTAGCAGCGACATTTTTGCTTGAAAGGCCGTCCAGCGCGCTGGACTAACCAACCCTAAGCGGTTCCCGGTAGTTGTTAGACGTTGATCTGCATTATCATGCCGAAGCTGCAGACGATCCTCTGCGCGACTCGTAAACATGCGGTACGGCTCCTCGGTTCCCTTAGTAACGAGATCATCAATAAGCACACCCAGGTAGGCCTCATTCCTGCCAAGTACGAACGCCGGTCTATCTTGAGCACGGAGGGCGGCGTTTGCGCCCGCAACAAGGCCCTGAGCGGCAGCCTCCTCGTAGCCAGAAGTACCGTTAACCTGGCCGGCAAAATACAGACCCCGCACTTTCTTGGTTTCGAGGGTGCTAAATAACTGAGTCGGTGGGAAAAAGTCGTATTCAACCGCGTAACCAGGGCGCATTATTTCCGCACGCTCCAACGCAGGTATTGAGCGCACGAACTCAAGCTGGACTTCATACGGAAGGCTGGTCGAGATACCGTTTATGTAAAACTCCTCTGTGTGTCGACCTTCTGGCTCAAGGAATAGCTGGTGCGCCTCACGGTCGGCAAATTTGACGATCTTATCCTCGATTGACGGACAGTAGCGCGGGCCAGTTCCCTTAATCCGCCCGGCGTAAAGCGGCGACCGGTGGAGATTAGCGCGAATGATCTGGTGGGTCCGAGTGTTGGTATGCGTGATCCAGCAAGGTACTTGTTCCACGTGGAACGACGTCCCGCTGACATCATTTAAAGTAAACATGTCATGTATATCCTGCGGTTCGTCCGCAAAGAATGAGAATCTTGGTGGTGGCTCGTCGCCCGGCTGAATTTTGCATTTCGCAAAATCTATCGAGCGGCGGTTGACCCGACACGGGGTCCCGGTCTTGAATCTTCCAATTTCAAAACCCAATTCCCGAAGGTTTTCGCTAAGGGTAGAACTGGCGTCTGCCATCCTCCCGCCTGGTTGGCTATTGCTCCCGACGTGCAGCAACCCACGTAAGAATGTACCGGACGTCACGACTACATTGCTCCCTTGGGCGATAAGACCGAGATCTGTCTCGACCCCGACTGTGCTCCCATCCGCAACAAGTACTCTGGAAACATTGGCTTGCTTCAGATCCAAATTAGGAGTGCGCTCCAAAATGGCCTTCATTCGGAATTGGTAAGCCTTCTTATCGCACTGAACTCGCGGTGCGCGGACCGATGGGCCTTTCGATCTGTTCAGCATCCGAAATTGAATGCCTGTCGCATCCGCGTTTTCGCCCATTGCTCCGCCAAGCGCGTCGATCTCGCGAACAATCTGCCCTTTCGCCAACCCGCCGATTGCGGGGTTGCAAGACATTTGGCCGATCGTGTCTAAATTTTGAGTCAGCATCAAAGTTCGACAACCGAGTCTCGCCGACGCGAGTGCGGCTTCAATTCCGGCATGGCCGCTGCCTACAATGATCACTTCGTATTCGGTCGGAAGTTTAAACACGACTCGTTCCCTCCAAAACTCCGTGTCCTGGCAGCGACAAGAGCTCCGCGAGATCGAACTCTTGCACCTTGCCACCGGGCGTTGCCGCGAAAACCTTCATATTCGGATTAAACTCGGCGTGCACGGTGCTGCTGGTTTCGTCGACCTCATGGCAACGGGCCGCACCGACCGCGAATTTAAAGTATGGAGGATAGGCGAGAGCTCGTGCCTTTAGGGCGGTGTTTATCAGATCGTTATCATCCATAAATACCTGTCGTGCAGTTATTTGTGTTCGACAATGGATTCGAACCGCGGCGTCCCCTTACCAAAGGATGCTGACAAACTTTCCGCTTCTCGCATCGAACGCAAAGCCGTTCGCGTTAAAAGAATAAACAGGAGCGCGCTGATCGCAAAAGCACCGCCCCACGTCCAATATTCCACGAAGCGAGGATGCGTCTTTCCACGCGCAAGATTGAGACTGAGTTGACCCAACGTGCCTAGATAGGTGTAGAGAAAAAGACCAGGAGCGCGGCCAACCGCTGTCCAGAACATATACAGGCCGAAGCGAATCCTGGTGAGCCCGTACAAGTAACTCAGCAGGCTTGTTGGAAAAAGGGGATGGAATTGACTGAGGAAAATTATTTTAGAGGCGTCGCGCTCGACCGCTTTCTCCACGACTTGTAGCATTCGATTCGTGGAAAAGTGCCTGTTCAACCACCGTGCTCCTAGCCATCGGCTTAGTCCGAACGAAATTGCTGCTCCAATACTATTGCCGAGAAGCACGATAAAAAATCCCCACCAAAGGCCAAAGAAGAACCCGGCGCCGACGCTAAGAATGCCGCCCGGCAGTAAGAGAATATTGCACCCTGCAAAAAGCAGCGGATAACAGACCGCGCTCCAGGCGCCCAACCCGCTCACGCGACGCTGCAGTGCCGCGACAACATCAACAACTGGAAAAAAACGCGATAGCAGCAGCAACGCTACGATTACAATGACGAATGTCGCGACTTGCAAATATACTGCGCGCCGAGCTTCGAGCATTGTGAGATTCTGCTCGGTTCAGAGACTTCGCGCAAATTTCGCCAACCTGGTCGTACTTTCGTAGCGCAGAAAGGGCGTGATTAAATAAACGCCCGGAAAAAAGTCCAATGCCGCTGTTATGATCTTCTCAGCCAGCCGGATCCCGTAAGCTTGAGCGCCCTCGCCGTCATACGATGCCAATTCGGCCCGCACTGAATCCGGCACGATGATTCCGGGCACTTCATGGTGCAGAAATTCCGCCTGTTTCGCGCTTTGCAATGGCCAGACGCCGGTAAAAATCGGGATTCGCAAATGTTGAACTCGACGATGCATCTCGCCCACAAGATCGACATCGAACACCGGCTGGGTCATCACAAACTGCGCGCCGGCCGCCACCTTCCGTTCCAGCCGCTGGACTTGCGCGTCCAGGTTCTTCGCGTTGGGATTAAAAGTGCAACCGATCACAAAATTTGTGGCTGCTTTTAACGGCTTCCCCGCGTGCGTAAATCCCGAGTTCAGCTGTTTGATGATCGAAATCAATTCCACTGAATTGACATCGTAAACCGAAGCAGCACCGGGATGATCGCCGACGCGAGCGGGATCTCCAGTCAAAGGCAAGACGTGGCGCATGCCAAGTGCAGCCATTCCCAGCAATTCGCTCTGCAAGCCGAGCACGTTTCGGTCACGGCAGCTCAAATGCAGCAGCGGCGTGATGTCGAATCTCTCTTTCAACATCGCGCCCACGGCCAGGTTGCTCACCCGCAAGATCGCGAGCGAATTGTCGGCGAGCGTGATGGCGTCGCAGCCGGCATCAACCAGCGCTTGTGCACCGCCAAAATATTTCTCCAAGGCGAGTGTCTTCGGCGGATCCAGTTCGCAAATCACAACACGTTTGCCGCTGGCGATCTTGTCGAGCAGACTCTCTTCCGCTTTGTGCTCGATGTGAACGGGTGTCCTACTGGGCTGTGCCATTGCACGGACTTGTTTCGACTTTATCGGTCGAAGATCGACAAGTGCCTTTGCCACCGCAGCGATGTGCGCTGGCGTGGTTCCACAACAGCCTCCAATCAATCGCGCACCTTGAGCGGCCATCTCTCGAGCTGCTTTCGCGAAATAATCCGGCGCCGTTGGATAGACGTAACGACCTTCTGTATAACGCGGGTAACCGGCGTTCGGATATGCTGCTAGCAAATCGCCGGCCGGTAATTTCTCGAACAATTGCACCATCGCGCGCGGCCCGTTCAGACAATTTGCGCCGACAATTTTCGCTCCCATGTCATGACAGCGCGCAAATGCGTCCGCCAGCGGCATGCCGGATTGCAAACGCCCTTCCGGTTCGCACGCGAAGAGTGAAACGATGGCGCAATCACTTTCCGGAATCGCGCGAAGTGCAATCTCCATCTCTTCGAAATTTAGGAACGTCTCGAAAAAGATAAGATCGACATCCGCCTCGAGCAGCGCAGCGAACTGCTCCCGAAAACATTGCGCTCGATCGATGCCACGTTCCTCCGCTTCGTGCGTACTGATTCCTAGCGGGCCGACACTTCCCGCTACACAAACCTCTTTTCCCAGCGCGGCCTTTTTCGCTAAACTCACCGCAGCTTTGTTTATTTCGCGAACGCGATTGTCTAATCCGAATCGCGCCAGTCGGATAGCGTTCGCGCCAAAAGTGTTTGTCTCGATCACCCGCGCACCCGCTGCGACGTATTCCTCGTGAATGGATCGAATACGATCGGGATCACTAACGCAAAGCTCTTCCAGGCAACGATCGACCGGCACGCCGCGATCAAGAAGCAACGTCCCCATCGCCCCGTCGCCACAAACGAGACGTTCCTCGAGTTCTGCCAGCAAATCCATCTGCGTGTGCGATTACTGCCGGGCCCGCCCCGGGTCAATTGAATCGCTAAGGTAAAATCGCAAATACGCGTGCCGGAAATCCGGATCCACCTTTTGGTTTCGGGAAACTCACCACCACAACCGCCCCGGACTCCGGTACTTGGTCGAGATTGGTTAGCAACTCGATTTGATAGTGATTCGTGCTCAAGATGTAGGTTTCGAGCGAGTAATCGTCCTTGGTTGTGGCGATTCCCGGATCCGTGTCCGTGGTCTCGTGTCCAGATGCTGTGATTTTGCGTTCCTCATACAGAAATTTCAGCGCCGGCAAACTCCAGCCCGGATAATGCGCCACACCCTTCGCATCTTTGTTTTCCATTTTCGCCGAGTCCGGCCAGCGTTTCGACCAATCCGTGCGCATCGCCACAAAAGTCCCCGCTGGAATCTGTCCGTGATCAGCTTCCCATTTTTTCAAGCGTTCAACCGTTAAGTTGTAATCCGGGTTTTTCTCCGACTCGCTATGAACATCGACAACGGCGAGCGGGAGAATCAGTTCCTTGAGATCGATCTGATCCACCGTCCGCAGCCCCTTGATGAAATGCGCCGGCGGATCGACATGCGTGCCCCATTGTCCAACGTGCGTGAAAACCTCCGAAAAGAAGCCGGCACCCACAGTGTCGGGGCGTTTCTCGTACCAATAAATCGTCTTTCGCATTTCATCTGGAAATCCCGGCCACCGCGGAATCCCCGGTTCGAACGCGTGCGTCAGATCAACATATCTTTTCGAAGACAACGTCTGCTGAATACTCCAGAGCGATTTTTCGCCAGCACTATGCAAAATCGCGATGCAAAAACCAACGACACCGAGCAAAAGTATCCATCGCAGCTGAAAGTTCATTGCGTTTTGTTAACCGATGCCGCAGCAACAAGCCAACAACTTCGAATAACGCTCAATAACTTTCGTCTTCTCGCCTGCAATCAAGGTTGTCGGTCGTTGTTGACAGTGTTATCACCAACTAGCTCTACCACGGCATTTCGGCCTGGCGCCGCAGTTGTTGGCGCACAGAAGGAGAAGAATTATGGGCTTCCAATTAGAAACTCTACTTAGACGTGCGAACAACTTTGCGCCCGTGTGCGAATTCAACGTATAGAGATCATGCCGCCAGACGCCGTCGCACCTACCCATGAAGTCGCCAAAAGAGCGATCAACCAAGGGACAGATTCAACGGGCCGAACAAGCGTTTCGGGAGCGCAGGCAGAATCCACCGATAGTCTGTTTGAACGCGTTGCGTGGCTTTACGCGTTTTGCCGCGAGCGCCTGTTTCGCGATGACACCGACCGAATCATTTCCGCTTTATGGCAAACTCGAGCGCCGGCGTCTGGAACGCGCGTGATTGAACTCGGTTGTGGGCCCGGATTTTATTCAAGAAAACTTGCACGGCGCTTTCCCCAGATTGCCGTTACAGGAGTCGATCGTTCGGAGAGTCAGCTGCGTTCGGCGCGTCAGCGCGCCGCCGCCCAAAATGTAAACAACTGTGCATTCGAACGTGTGAACGCGCTAGCACTGCCGAGTGGAGATGCGTCCTTCGATATTTTGATCGCCTCGCGTATTTTTACAGTACTGCCCGATCACAATCGCGCTGTCGCCGAGATGTTTCGGGTATTGAAGCGCGGTGGCCGCTGTTTTATTGCCGAACCGCGCCATACTTTTTGGGCGTCGATTCCGCTTATAGCCATGTGGTTACTCGCTAGCGTTATCCACTCGGGAAACGGCTACCGCGAGCCAAGAAAGGCTACCGTGCTCAAAACCGAAGCTTTCGGCGACCTGTTCCGGCAACTGCCATGGAAATCGGTCCGAATCTGGCAAGACGGCCGTTACCAGTACGCTGTTTGTGAGAAAAGCTGAGCGCGAGGAACTCAGCTAAATGCAGCCCGGCCATCGTGTTCTCGATCCAGCTGCGCCCGCCTCGCTAGGAAAAAACCTTTGTGCGCTTGCGGTAATGACAAAGGCGCCGCGGGCTGGAAAGGTGAAGACGCGGCTCGTGCCGCCACTCAGTCCAGAGGAAGCTGCGCAGCTCAATGTCTGTTTTCTTCGCGACACTGCAGCAGCAATCGTAAAAGCTTGTGGGACGAGCGTACGCGGCGTCGGTGTTTATACGCCGATCGGTGCTGAAGCCGCTTACATCGACCTCCTACCGCCTGAGTTTGATCTTCTTCCACAGCGCGGTGACGGATTTGGTGAACGACTTGCCTTTGCCGCAGCGGACCTCTTTCAGTGCCGGTTCGCCTCGGTTTGTTTGATCGACTCGGACAGTCCGACAGTTTCCAACGATGTTTATGCGAAGGCAGTCGAATTTTTAACGAACCCAGGTGATCGCGTCGTTTTGGGCCCGTCAGATGATGGCGGATACTATCTGATCGGCATGAAACAAAGCCATCCCCAATTGTTCGAACGAATCGATTGGAGCACTGAGCATGTCTTGGAACAGACCAAACAGCGGGCGCGCGAGTTCAATCTCGAGGTCAGCCTGTTGCCGACTGGTTACGATGTCGATGATGCAGCGACGTTGCGCCGCTTGTGTGACGAATTGCTTTCTACTAAGTCGACGCCGGATGTCGCGCCCATCACGCGCAAATTTCTCGCCGCGCTGACGTCGCGGAAAAAATTGTAGGGCGTTAGCCGTAACGCTAG